>CAZXXL010000102.1:0-10431 GCA_964644635.1 uncultured Thermoanaerobaculia bacterium
CTCACCTCCCTGCGACCCCGTCGCATCGATGGTCCGGGAGCCTCGAATCGTCGCCCGGGACTTGAAACTTTCGGTGGTTTCGTGGAAAATGAATGAGTGTTCATTCAGAACCGTCATCCGCGCACCAAAAAAGGAGGTCAGCCGTGGACTACAAGGTCGATCTACGTGACATGAAGTTCCAGCTCTTCGAGTGGCTCCCCACCGGGAAGCTGCTGGAGGCGGAACGCTACGCCGACTGGGACGAGGAGAACGTCTCGATGGTGGTGGACGAGGCCCTCAAGATCGCCCAGGAGGCGCTCGCACCCACCAACGAGGATGGGGACCGGATCGGCGCCCAGTGGAAGGACGCCGTGGTGACGACGCCGGACTCCTTCAAGCCCGCCTACCAGACCCTCTGCGAGGGCGGCTGGGTTAGCCTGATCAACAGCCCGGAGTACGGCGGCATGGGCCTGCCCGAGGTGATCGGGACCGCCGTCAACGAGCTCATGTTCGGCGCCAACATGGCCCTCTCGCTCACCGTGCTCCTCACCCGCGGCGCCGGCTACATGGTCGAGGAGTTCGGCACCGACGAGATGCGCAAGCTCTACGTCGAGAAGATGTACTCCGGCCAGTGGGCGGGCACCATGTGCCTGACCGAGCCCCAGGCCGGCTCCGACGTGGGCGCGCTGAAGACCAAGGCTGTCAAGCAGGACGACGGGTCGTACCTGATCAGCGGCGAGAAGATCTTCATCACCTCCGGCGACCAGGACCTCACCGAGAACGTCATCCACCTCGTTCTCGCCCGCGTGCCCGGAGCCCCCGCCGGGACCCACGGCATCTCCCTCTTCCTGGTGCCCAAGATCCGGGTCAACCCGGACGGCAGCCTGGGCGAGCCGAACGACGTGGTCGTCGCCGGCATCGAGGAGAAGATGGGCATCCACGGGTCGCCCACCTGCTCGATGGTCTTCGGCCAGAACGACAACTGCAAGGGCTGGATCATCGGCGAGGAAAACCAGGGCATGAAGCTCATGTTCAACATGATGAACGCCGCCCGCATCGAGGTCGGCCTCCAGGGCCTCGCCATGGCCGGCGCCATCCACCAGTCGGCGGTGGCCTACGCCAAGGAACGCCTCCAGACCCGTCACTGGACCAAGTTCAAGGATCACTCGGCGCCGCCGGTGCCGATCATCGAGCACCCGGACGTCCGCCGCATGCTCTTCACCTCCAAGGCCTACGTCGAGGCCATGCGGGCCCTGCTCATGCAGACCTCCTACTACATCGACATGACCCGCATCACCGAGGGCGAGGAACGGGAGCGCTACCAGTCCTACGTCAACGTCCTGACGCCGATCTGCAAGGCCTGGGCGTCCCACTGGGGCGTGATGGTCTGCGACACCTGCCTCGAGGTCTACGGCGGCTACGGCTACACCAAGGAGTTCCCGGCCGAGCAGTACCTGCGCGACGCCAAGATCGCCTGCATCTACGAGGGCACCAACGGTATCCAGGCCCTGGACTTCGTGGCCCGCAAGCTCCCCATGAACGGCGGCAAGCCCATCCGCGAGCTTCTCGGCATGGCCGAGGCCACCTTCAACAAGCTCAAGAACGACCCGCAGCTGATGGAGCCCGCCTGGATGCTGGCAGCGGCGCTCAAGCAGATGCAGACCATCTCCAAGGAGCTCACCAAGCGGCCCGACGGCATCCTCATCACCCTGCTCGACGCGGTGCCCATGCTCGACATGGTGGGGACCATCCTCGGCGCGCACTTCCTGCTCGACCAGGCGATCCTCGCCCGCGAGAAGCTCGGCGCCATCCTCGCCGAGCGGGGCGTCGACCCGGAGGACGAGAAGGCCTACAAGGCCCTGCTGGCGGATCATCCGGATGCGGCCTTCTACCACAACAAGATCCAGACGGCCATCCACTTCGCCTACCGGGCCCTGCCCACGGTGACGGCTCAAGCGGCGGCCATCCGGGCCGGCGAGCTCGCACCGATGCACGCGGTGATGTAGGAAGCCCGATCACGCCCGTTCGATCCCCCGCCCCCGCGGCGGGGGATCTTTTCGACCGGCGGGCAGGCGGCTCAGCCGTCCAGGGGCGCGACCACGACGGCCGGCGTCCGGCGCAGGAGCACGAGGCCGAGCAGGGAGGCCAGCAGCATGAAGACGGCCCCGGTCCTGTACGGCCAGTGGTAGCCGAGCATGCCGTAGACCATCTCCCCCCAGAACGGCCCGGCGATCCGGCCGAAGCTGGACATGGACTGGTAGATACCCATCACGCCGCCGACCTCGTCCCGGTTCACGAGCTTGGAGGCCAGAGAGGACAGCGACGGCGACGTGATCCCCTGGCCGAGGGCCAGCACCGCCAGGAACGCCATCATGGCGCCGAGGCTCCGCGTGTAGGGCAAAAAGCCGAGCCCGACGAAGCTCAGGAAGGTGCCCGCCGCCACCAGCCGCCCCTCGCCGAAGCGCTTGGCGAGGCGGCCGGCGAGACCGCCCTGGACGAAGGCGGCGAGCACGCCGGCGTACACGAAGAGCCAGCTCACCGCCCGCTTGCTCAGCGCGAACTTGAGGTGAAGGAGCTGGGCGAAGGTGGTCTCGAAATTGGAGAAGGCGAAGACCACGAAGAGCACCATCACCAGGCACAGGCCGAGCAGGGGGTGGGACAGGGCGCGGGCGAGGCTCGCGAGGTTGAGCGGGCGGCGCCGGGCCGCCTGCCCGGCCGCCGGGTCCAGGGTTTCCGGGAGGACCGTGAGCACCAGGACGAAGGCCGTCAGCGACATGAGCGCCGCGGCGACCCCGGGCAGCCACGGCGCGATGCCCACCAGCAAGCCGCCGAGGGCCGGACCGAGGATGAAACCGAGGCCGAACGCCATGCCGATCATGCCCATGCCCCGGGCCCGGTCCTCCGGCGCGGTGATGTCCGCGATCACCGCCTGGGCCGTGGAGATGTTGGCGCCCGAGATGCCGTCCACGATCCGCGAGGCGAAGAGCATGGCCAGGGATCCGGCGAAGCCGAAGAGGACGTAGCCCACCGCCGAGCCCAGGAGGGACACCAGCAGGATCGGGCGCCGGCCGAAGCGGTCGGAAAGCCGGCCCAGGAGCGGTGCGAAGAGGAACTGCATCAGCGAGAACGAGGCCATGAGCAGGCCGAAGACCAGGGGCGACGGACCGAAGTCCTCGGCGTACAACGGCAGGATCGGGATCACGATCCCGAAGCCGATCAGGTCGATGAAGACGATGAGAAAGACGATTCCCACGGTGGCGCGGTGTCGCTTCACCACTTGCTCCTTTCCGAAGTGGCGCTCGTGCGGAAGAGGTCAGTCGCTCCTGGGGCCTCCGACGTCGAAGAAGACCCGCAGCGTGGCGACGCGCCGGCCGGCCGAGCGGACGGGGGCGTCCACCTCCAGCTGGCCCGGCGCTGGCGGCGTCTCGGACACGACGATTGCAGTCGCAGCCAGGGCCTGCCGGGTGGCGGGGTCGTCGAGCTTCCTTCCCTGGTAGCGCGTGTCGGTGGCCGCGACGACGGTGCCGTCATCCGCGAGCACCAGGATCCCGGCGACGCGCCGGCCCTTGACGATCGCCTCCGTCTCGGCCTGGACGGCCGGGAAATCCTTGCGGGCGATGTCGTCCGCCAGGGTGACGGACAGGGTCCTGACCAGGTCCGCCGCCAGGTCGCGCACCGCGGTCATGCTCTCGCGGCGCACCGCCGTCAGCCGGCTCTCGGCGTTCGCCCGGACCTTGCGCACCTCGCCGGTGTACCGCGAGCGCAGCACCAGATAGCCGATGCCGGCGGCCACGATGACCAGGAGCAAGACGATCGCGAGAAACTTTTTCATGAAGCCCTCCCGCGACCAGTGTAGAAAAACAGCTCACGCTAGGGAAGGGCGCCGCCCTCGATCCATTGCCGGATCAGGGCGAGCTCCTTGGCCTTGAGCTTCTTCGAGCCGAAGAGCGTCCTCGGCATCCCCTTGCCCTCGCTCGCGGTGTGGGTCAGCTTGCGCCACATGTAGGAGCCCGCGGGGTCCCCGGGCTTCACCCGGAGCACGGTCGGCACCTCGGTGCTCGGCTTCTCGACCAGGTTCCGATACCCCGCCCCCTTCTCGAGGATGAGCTTGGCCTTGGGCTTGTCGGCCGAGTGACACCCCGCGCAACGCTTGACGATGACCGGCTCCACGTCACGTTCGTAGGTTGGGTGTGCGGAGCCCGAGACGGGTGGGCCGGCGCACGCGGCCGCCGCGATGGTTGTCAGAACGATTCCCAGATTGATGAGCTTCACGCAAACAACCTCCAGCGCCGAAAACCGGGCGACGGGCCCGGATTATTCCCGAGCGGATACACTGTCCGGGAGAGGAGGTCCGCCATGGCCGCGCCCGTGACACAGTCGGGGGACATCGCCCCCGAAGAGTTCCGTAGCCAGGCCCACCGGATGGTGGACTGGATCGCCGACTACCTGGCCACCGGTGCCCGGGAGTACCCGGTCCTGGCGCAGGTCGAGCCGGGAGACGTGGCCGGCCGCCTTCCCCTCCGGGCGCCCGAGCGGGCCGAACCCCTGGACGCCGTCTGGCGGGACTTTCTCGACATCGTCCTGCCGGGCGTGACCCACTGGAACCACGCCGGCTTCATGGCCTACTTCGGCATCACCGGTTCCGCGCCCGGCGTCCTCGGCGAGATGCTCGCGGCGGCCCTCAACGTCAACGGCATGCTCTGGCGCACCTGCCCCTCCGCCACCGAGCTCGAGCTCCGCGTGCTCGACTGGCTGCGCGACGCCCTCGGCCTGCCGGAGGGCCTGTTCGGCCTGCTCACCGACACCGCCTCCATCAGCTCGCTGCTCGCCCTCGCCGCCGCCCGGGAGGCGGCCGACCTCGACGTCCGCACCCTGGGCATGTGCGGCCGGGAGGATCTGCCCCGCCTGCGCGTGTACGCCTCCGACCAGGCCCACTCCTCCATCGCCAAGGCCTGCGTGACCCTCGGCCTGGGTCTGGAGGGCTTCAGACCCATCCCCCACGACGACGCCTACCGGATGGACGTCGGCGCCCTGGAGGCGGCCGTCGCCGAGGACCGCCGCGCCGGGATCCGGCCCCTGGCCGTGGTGGCGACGGTCGGCACCACGTCCACCACCTCCGTCGACCCGGTGGGAGCCATCGCCCGCGTGTGCCGAGAGCACGGCCTGTGGCTGCACGTCGACGCCGCCTACGCCGGCTCCGCCGCCATCTGCCCCGAGCGCCGCTGGTGCCTGGACGGCTGCGAGCATGCGGACAGCTTCGTCTTCAACCCCCACAAGTGGCTGTTCACGCCCATCGATGCCTCGGCCCTCTACACCCGGCACCCGGAGGTCTTCAAGCGGGCCTTCTCCCTGGTTCCGGAGTACCTGAAGACGCCGGTGTCGGGCCAGGTGGTGGACCTCATGGATTACGGCGTGCAGCTCGGCCGGCGCTTCCGCGCCCTCAAGCTGTGGTGGGTGCTGCGCGCCTTCGGGCTCGAGGGCGTCCGCCTCCGGCTCCGGCGCCACATGGCCATGGCGGAGGCCTTCGCCCAGTGGGTGGACGATCACCCGCACCTGGAGAGGCTGGCGCCGGCGCCGTTCTCCGTCGTCTGCTTCCGCGCCCGGCCCCGGAAAGACGCGGCCGCCGGCCACCTCGACCGCTTCAACCTCGAGCTCTTGGAGCGAATCAACGCCGGCGGCGAGGTCTTCCTCTCCCACACCCGCCTCGATCCCGGGATCGCCCTGCGCGTGGCCATCGGCAACCTGCACACCACACCAGCCGACATCGAACGCCTGCGGGCCGTCATCGACCGGGAGCTACAATGCCTCTCGGAAGGCTGAAGACCCGGCTCACCCCGCGCCGCCTCGTGCTCATCGCCGTCGGCGGCGTCATCTGGACGGCCCTGCTCGCGCTCCTCGTCGTCTTCAACCTCTTTCAGGTCCTCAGCCTCGTTGTCTACCCGGTGTCGCGGCGCGCCTTCCGGCGCTGGAACCGCCTGCTCGCCAACATCTGGTGGGGCGCGTGCGTGCTGGTTGGGCGATTCGTCAACCGCACCGAGATCATCGTCACCGGCGACGACATCCCGGACAGGGAGAATGCCATCGTCGTCGCTAACCACCAGCAGATGCCGGACATCACCGTGATCATGGATTTCGCCCTCCGCAAGCGACGGCTGGGAGACCTGAAGTTCTTCGTCAAGGACGCGATCAAGTGGGTGCCCGGCGTCGGCTGGGGGATGCTGTTCCTCGGCTGTCCCTACCTGAAGCGGGACTGGACCCGCGACCGCTATTCCATCGAGCGAACCTTCCGGACCCTGGTGAACGAGAAGATCCCCGCGTGGATGGTGATCTTCGCCGAGGGCACGCGCATCACCCCCGCCAAGGCGGACCGCTCCCGGGCCTACGCCGCCGACCACGGTTTCCCCCGGCTTCGCCACGTGTTGCTCCCCCGCCCGAAAGGGTTCGCGGCCGCCGTCCAGGGTCTCCGCAACCACGTGGCGGCCGTGTACGACCTCACCATCGGCTACGAGGGCGGCGTCCCCGACCTCCTCCAGTGGGGCACCGGCGCCGTGCGCCGGGAGCACCTGCACGTGCGCCGGTTCCCGATCGAGACCCTCCCCCACGATCCGGCGGCCCTCTGCGACTGGCTCCGGGAGCGCTTCGTCGAGAAGGACGCGCTCCTGGAGCGCCTCTACACCGAGGGAAGGTTCCCCGGCCGGTAGCGCCGGCCCCAGGCGGTCACGGCGACCGCCGCGGCGAGCACGAGGGCGCCGCAGGCCTGGTGGGCCGTGGCCAGCGTCACCGCCGCCGGGCCCGGATTCCCGAGCACGGCCCGGCCGCCGGTGGCCAGGAAGGCCCCCAGCCCGAGCACGAGCTGGACGGCCACCGCCGCGACGAGGAGCGTTCCGAGGCGTTCCGGCACCGGCCCGCTGCCCGCCTGCCTCGCGATCCCCGCGCCCAGCAGCACCGCGAGAACGAGGATTGCGATCGCCACCGCCACGTGCGGCACGATCCCGTGGCCGAGGTGCCGCTGGAGGGCCCCGAGCACCAGCTGCACGAGGACGAGACCGAGGAGCGCCTCCGCGAGCCGGCGGGCCGAGGAGGCGGGGGCCGCCGGAACCCCGGCCGTCTTCCAGCGGCGCGAGGTGACCACCGCGACGAGCACCATCAGGGCGAAGAAGAGCTGTCCCGTGATCCCGTGCGCCACGGCGAGCGCCAGGCTCGGCCGGGTCGCCTCCGCCGAGGCGGAGAGGGTCAGGAGCCCGGTCACCCGCAGGCCGCCGAGGACGCCCTGGACCACCACCAGGACCGCCGCGGCGAGGGCGAGCCGCCGCACCCAACGCCGCCGCTCCACCCGCCACAGGTGCAGCGCCAGGACGATCGTCGTCAGGCCGACCAGCGAGCCGAAGAGGCGGTGGGCGTGCTCGAAGTAGATGCCGCCCGTCATCCGCGACAGCGGGTAGAGGAACATGTTGTAGCCGAAGGAGCGCGGCCAGTCCACGACGGCCAAGCCCGCCTCCTCGCTGGTGACCAGGCCGCCGGCGATCACCAGCAGGAACGTGGCCGCCGCCGCCACGGCGGCGAAGACGGCCGTCCAGTCCGGCTCGGGTCCCGCCCGCCGCCGCGCCACCGCCCCGCCCAGGGCGCCCAGGAACGCCCCGGCCGCGAGGGAGCCCGGGAGCCACAGCAGCGCCGACGGCACCACCCGGTGGGACTGCGCGGAGCTCAGCAGGGAGCCGAGGATCAGGATGTTCAGCCCGGCCGAGAGCAGGCCCACCCGGGCCCCGCCCCGCCAGCCGCGCCCGGTGAGCCGCCCCGCCGCCACGCCGCCGCCGAACAGGCAGAGCAGCATGACCACGCCGAGGGCCGCGCTCGGCGCCGCCACCGCCGGCAGGCGGCCCACGTAGGCCGCCGCCCAGGCCGCCACCGTCGTGCCGAAGCCCAGCGCCAGCATGGAGGTCCGATCGCCCGTCGCCACGCCATCCCCCTTTCCCGGTGTGCGAACACGCCGAAGATACCCCGTCTCACCCTCCCGCGTCGAGCCCCGGCGCCGACGCGCACCCGGAAGCCGTGGCAGAATCGGCGCATGGGCCCTCGCTCCCGCCTCCGTCTCGCCGCCGCCCTGCTCGCCGCGGCGCTGGCCGCCGGCGCGGCCCCAGCTCCATCCCGCCACGTCTGCCTGTGGCGGGTGCGCGGGAGGACCAACACGGTCTTCCTCCTCGGTTCCATCCACATGCTGGGCGAGAACGCCTACCCCCTCGACCCGCGGATCCGGTCGGCCTTCTCGCGGGCGCGGGAGGTCGTCTTCGAGATCGACTTCGACCGCGGCCTCGGCGCCGCCGGCGAGCTCCTCGCCCGTACCCGCCTGCCCGCAGGGCAGTCCCTGGACACCGTGCTCCCGCCGGATCTGCGCCGCTCCCTGGACGCGGAGCTCCGCCGTCTCGGCCTCGATCCGGCCGAGTACGACACCGTGAAGCCGTGGCTCGTGGCGGCCACCCTCGGCGACCTCGAGCTGGAGCGCGCCGGCTACGACCCGGCCCGCGGGATCGACATGGTGCTCTACCGCCGGGCCAGGCGGGCGGGCAAGCAGGTTCGGGCCCTGGAGGCCGCGCGCCGGCAGATCGCCTTCCTCGACGGGCTCTCGCCGGCCCTGCAGGCGGACCTCCTCCGCCAGACGCTGGCCGAGATGAAGACGCTGGTGCCCGAGGCCGCGAGGCTGACCGCCATGTGGCGGAACGGCGACGCCGCCGGCCTCGCCCGCCTCCTCCGGGAAACCTTCCGCGGCTCTCCCGAGCTGTACCGGCGGCGGGTGCTGGACCGCAACCGGGCGTGGCTGCCCCGGATCGCGGCCATGACCACGGCCGATCACGACATCCTGGTGGTGGTCGGCGCCCTTCACCTGGTGGGCGGCGACGGGCTCGTGGCCGGGCTCCGGGCCCGCGGGCTCACGGTGACCCAGGAGTGAGGGCGATCCGCGACCAGGGCGCACGGCAGGGCGGCCCGTCGGCGTGGAGAACGAGACTGTCCTCGAAGGGCCGGCGGAGCAGCAGGACCGTGGACGATACGGTGCCCCCGTGAGGCAGGCGGTGGCACGCCGGCGGGTCCTCGTGCCTGGCCAAGAGCTCCTGGAGCCGGGCGGCGAACCGGTCGGGCGCCTCACCCGGCCGCGGCCTGCCGAGAGCGAGCAGCGAGGCCGTGCGCTCGTCCGCCGCGAAGGCCGGCCGGTTGCCGACGGCGATCTCCGCCACATCCACATCGGCCACCCGCGGGCGGGGAAGATTGGCGCCGAGAGTGATGCCGTCCGGGCCGGCCACGATCACGTTGACCGGGGCGTAACGGCCGAGATCCTCCTCGGAGAGGCGCCGGCGGGCCTCCTGGATGCTCCCGCAGAGCGCGAGGTCCCGGGCGAGAAGCCCGCGGCTGCGCTGACCGGGTCCGCGGCGGGCGCCGAGGCGCGCGTTGGTCACCGCCACCACGAACCCGTGGGCGCTCGCCGCCAGCCAGGTTCCCCCGGCCTCGGGATCGATGCCGCCGACCACCGGGGGATCACGGCGGATGGTCCCGAACCGGCCGCGGGGGCGGGCGAAGAGCTCGTCGCGGTTGGCGGCCACGGCGAGATCCACCCCCGGCAGCGGCCCGCGATAGATCAGCAGCGTGCACACGTCCCAGGCTACCACCCCGGGTCGTGCTGCATGAGGGCTGCCGGATCGACGACCATCCCCACGGTCACGACCCATGTCGTCTCGCCGGTCCCACGGTCACGAATGATCGACAGCTCGGGTTGAACCTCCACCTCGGGGCGGAGGAGGAAGTTGGGCCCGATGGCCAGGTGCACCGGCCACGGTCCGCCATCCGGCTCCTCGCTCGACAATTCGAGGTGGAGCTCGACGGCGCCGGCCGGCACCATCAATCCCAGCAACCCGTGAAACCGGTCCCCGGCTCCCGCGTCGAGCCGCGACAGCCGGAGGTACGGCACGCAGGATCCAGCCCGGTAGCTCCACTCCGTGCCGACAGCCCAGTCAAGCCGCCCGAGCTCGGCCTCCGGGTGAGACGAGCTCATGCCCGTCTCCACCCAGAGATCCACGTCGGTACGCGACCCCAGCGCCCGCGAGAGCATCGCCACCAGACCGCCGCGCGCCGGGCCGGCGTTGTCCTCCGACAGCGTCACCCCCACCGAGACGCCCCCGCCCAAGCCGAAGCCGGCGGTGGCGAACGATCCCAGGTCGTCGCCTCGGCTTCCCGCGCGCACGAAAAGCTCGAGGTCGGAGAAACCCGGAGACCACGGCTCGATCAGGTCAGCACCCGAGGCCGTCGCCGTGGCGACGAGGAGAAACAGAACGAGCGTCCACCACGTCCCTGTCCGTCTGCTCACGATCCCGCACCTCCCGCGCACGGCCTCACGGCCGCCGGCAGAGACGATACGGGATCTCAGAAATGCTTGTCAAGTATACTTGACATTGTCTTGTTGGTGCC
>CAZXXL010000103.1:0-10305 GCA_964644635.1 uncultured Thermoanaerobaculia bacterium
ATCGTCACGAAACCGGCGAGACGTCTGTCAGCGCCGGGTTCTGAGCGCTGAGCCGCCGGAGGCATACTTGACAGTATGTTGACGGCGGCTTGGCGTGAAGAGCACGGCGCTGGCTGGCGGATCGCCGGTTGCAGTAGATCGTGAGTGAATGATGCGGGTTAGCTGGCGACCGGGGTCAGCAGGGGGATGGTGTTGGGTTCACCCGAGCCGATGGGGCATAATCCGGGCGTGATCGGAAACGCGTCGTGATCGAAACCCCGCCGCGGAGCCGGCTGGCAAGGATCGCCCTGCTGACCCTCGGCTGGTGCCTGGTGGCCCTCGGGATCGTGGGGCTCTTCCTCCCCGTGCTCCAGGGCGTCCTCCTCATCTTCGCCGGGCTCTGGGTGCTGTCGCTCGAGTCGCGGACCGCGAGACGGCTGTTGGAGAAGCTCCGGCGCCGGTTCCCGGCGCTGGACGAGCGCTTTTCGCGCTGGCGCGAGCGGATGCGGGAGCGCTGGCGCCGCCTCAGGAAACGGCGTTGACGGCTGCGCCGGTCCCGTGCCGCGACCCCTTTCCATCGGCGAAAAGCGCACCGGCGCGGCACGACCGGCCGCGGCGGCCCGGTGAGGGTCCCTCCACCGAAGGCGGGGATCACCGGCGTGACGGTGTCCGGCTGCCGGCCCCGCCCCGGCGTACCGGGGGACGCCGGACGGGCCGACTGTCGCGGGACGCGGCCGGCGGCACCATGATGGCGTGGCCGGGTTGGGCCCCGCCCGAAGACGGAACGTCGATCGTCAGCCGCACCGGTCCGCGGCGGCCGCTCGTGAAGGACCCGATCATGATGTGGTAGGTGGTGCCGGCGTCGAGCGCGAGGTCGAGGTAGGAGCTCGCCCGCTCCGAGGAACAGTGCACGAGGCCGTCGTCATCGTTGCAGGCGTTGTCCACCGGAACGTACGTGCCGCACGCGTCGCCGGTCCACACCGAGAGGACGGTGTCGGCGCCGGAGCCGCAGGTGGAGATGGTGTACTCGCCGCTTTCAGCCGGCGTGAAGTCGACCCACATGGACGCGGCCCGGCCGGCGTCGGCGTCCTGCTTGGAATCCACGCAGGCGGGGCTTGGGTCCGAGTCCTCGATGGTGGCGCCGTCGTTGCCGAGGGTCGTGACCAGCGGGAACGGCCCGTCGCCGGGGAGGACCCTGGGGGTGGCGCAGCTGTCGGCCGGGTCCCTGACCGTGACCGTGAGCGTGGCCACGGCCGGCGTCGCGTGGGCGTCGCGGACGTTGATGGCCACCATGTGCGTTCCGGCAAGCTCGAACGTGTGGGTGAAGGAGGAGCTCAGCGAGGCCTGCCCCTGTCCGCCGTCCACCTGTTTCCAGTCGTCGGTCGCCAGCCAGGTGGCGGCGACCGGGTCGCCGTCCGGGTCCGAGGCCGTCGCGGTGAAGGTGACCGTGTCGCCGACTGTGAGTTCTGCATCCCCGGCGGGGGAGGTGATGGCGACCTCGGGAGCGTGGTTTCCGGAGTCGGGAAGCTTCAGGCCCCAGACGCCGCGGCCATGGGTGGCCACCCGCATCATCGAGCCGTCGGGAAGCACCCGGATCTCCTGGACGGAGACCGCGGGCAGGCCGGTGCCGAAGGGTTGCCAGGTCACGCCGCCGTCGGTCGAGCGGTAGAGCCCGACGTCGGTTCCCGCGTACACCGTGGCGGGGTCCGTGGGATCCCATCGCGCGACCTGGACGGCGAACGGGCGCAGCCCCGTGTCCGAGGGCTCCCAGGTGAGCCCGCCGTCGGTCGTGCGGTAGAGGCTGTCGCCGTTGAGGACGGCGAGGCAGGCGAGGGCGATGCGGGGGTCGAACGGGGAGATCTCGACGTTGAGCACCCTCCTGTCTGGTAGCCCGTTCTCCCCGAAGCGGGTGACCCGCCAGGTGGCGCCACCGTCTTCCGTTCGGTAGAGGTTGCGGTTCTTGGCTACCATGAGCACGTTCGGATCCGCCGGCGTCGAGGCGATGGCCCAGACCGTATCCTTACTCCACGTGCCGTTGATGACCGTTTCCGGGAGCGGGCTCCAGGTGTCGCCTCCGTTGGTAGATTTCCAGACCCTCGTCGTCCCCGTGTACATGGTTGCCGGCCGGTTCGCGCGCAGGCTGAGCGGGGTGATGAACGGTGCGCTCTCATCGCTTCCGTAGGAGGGTGAGACATCCTCGAAGGCGTGCGAATCGAGCGCCCGGAGAATCTGTGTGTTGTACACGGTGCCGTACTCGATGTCCGGGATCATCGGGTTGATGGCGCACTCGAAGCCGTCGCCGCCGATGACCTGGTCCCATGCGTCGTCGCCGGTGTCCCGCCGGCGGTTGGTCCCGTTGTCCTGGGCGCCGGCGAGCACCCGCTCGCGGTGCACCGGGTCGATGGCGAGCGAGTAGAACTGGCGCGTAATCAGCCCGCGGTTGCAGTCCGTCCAGGTCTCCCCGAAGTCGTCGGATTTCCAGACGCCGCCGTCGCAGGCGACCCACAGAGTGTTGCCCTGCCACTGGAGGTCGTGGGCGTCCACGTGGGGCAGGTTCTGGCCCCCCTTGTATGGATTCTTCGAGGTCCAGGACGAACCCGCCGTGGAGGAGAGCACGTAATACACGCCGCCTCCCACCAGGCGGCTGGGGATCGTCGGATGCACGGTCAACGTGTTGTCGTACCATCCCTGCTGGCCCAGGTACTGGCCCGGGCTCGAGTAGCGGTTCCAGGTGGCGCCGCCGTCGTTCGTCCGGTACAGCTCCACATCGGGGGTCTTCCCGGAGGTGGGTTTCTTCTCGCACACGACGTAGAGGTTGCCGTCCCGGCTCGGGACGATGGCCAGGGCGATCCGGTTGAGCGAGGAGTCGTCCGAGGCCTCGGGCAGCCCGCCGTCGGCCGCCTCCCAGGTGACGCCGTTATCGGTGGAGCGCATCACCCGTCCGAAGCCGGCCGGGCAGGCGGCGAAGCACCAGAGGGCGGCCCAGAGCTCGTCCGGATTCTGTGCCGATCGGACGACGTCGCTCACCATCAGCTTGCGGGAGGTCCCCCCGGCGGTCGCCGGAATTGGCGTCGTCCACGTGGCGCCCCCGGTGGTCGACCGGAGCAGGCCCTGGTTGGTGGCGGCGAGGAGGGTCTCGGGGTCCCGGGGATCGACGTTGATGCGGAAGAACTGGGTCGCCACCACGCTGTCCGGAAGCTCCCAAGTGTCCCCGCCGTCGTCGGAACGTAGCAGGCCGATCCCGGGGATGAAGTCCACGCCCCAGCCGCCCTCACCGGTTCCCACGTAGACGATGTCGGGGTTCGAGGGGGCGTAGGCGACGGCTCCCACGGAGAGGTTGGGCAGCCCGTCGGTCAGCGGCACCCAGCTCTGGCCGCCGTCCGTCGTCCGCCAGACCCCTCCGCCCGCCGCGCCCACCAGCACCGTTCCCTTGCGGGTCGGGTGCGGGGCGATGGCGGTGCACCGGCCGGCACCGTTGTTGGGGCCGAGGGAGATCCAGTCCGCCGGGGCGATCCCCGCGGCGCGAGCCGATCCGTACTCCCCGAGCCAGCGGGCGTACACGCGGCGCGCCCGCTCCAGGAGCACCTGCGGGTCCACCGGCACACGGTCGGCACCCATGGCGAGGGCCCGGTGACGGAACCGGGCCCGGATCGTCGCCGCCTCGCCGAGGATGCCGTCGCCGTCGCGGTCGAGCACGGTGAAGCGCCGGCTGTGACCGCGGTCCACCGCCCGGGCCGCCCGCAGGGCCGGGCCGGCCAGGCTCAGGGCGACGATCGTCGCGATCGAAAGGGTGATCTGGCTGTTCAGATTTTTCCTCGGCATCGAGGCTCCTCCTGCAGGGCTGTGCGCCGGATGGTAACGCCGCGGCGGAACCGCTGCAACCCCGGTGCGTGCTTCAGGTCGTCGTCGGCGCGCCGGGGCGGGGGACGACGCCCCCGGCCAGCCGGAGCAACACGGCGGCGAGCGCGATCCCGAGAAGGGCGTTGACGATGACGACGGCGGGGGGTTCCCAGCCGCCGAGGTGGATGGCCCTCGAGATCACCACCAGGATGTCGTCGCCGCGGAGGACGCGCGTCCAGCCGGCCCCGAGGGCGCCCGCGGCGTCCGAGACGAGGATAGAGGCCGCCTCGTAGAAATCTCCGGTCAGGGATGCGAGCGGCTGGGCGGCGGCCGCCAGCCCGGCGCCGAACGCGACGAGGCGGCCCCGCGCGGCCGCGTACCTGCACACGGCTGCACCTGCGAAGGCGAGCACGACGTGGGGGGCGAGAACGGTGACCACGTAGGAGAGGTCCCCGGCGGGGCTGAAGCCGGCGAGGCGTCCAGCGTACCTCCCGCCCGGGACGACCCAGGGGAGGACACGATGGAGCACCCCGCCGCCGAAGAGCGGGAGGAGCTCGAGGCGCCCGACCGCGCCACCGGTGGCAAGGCAGCCGGCCGCGTGCAGCAGCTCGTGCACGGGGACGAGCACCCACAGGGCCGGCAAGAACCCCGCCAGGACTCCAGCCAGCCTCCGGGCGCTCCCGCCGAGCAGGTCGCCCAGCCCTGCGAGCTGCGCCGCGACGAAAGGCGTCTTCAGCGGCGCTTGCGCAGCAGGATCGCGCCGCCGCCGACCAGGCCGGCGGCGAGCATCAGCAGACCCATCTCGCCGAGCGTCGGGACGTTCCGCGGGATGGCCTCACCGGCCAGGAGCACGCCCGGCGCCAGCAGCACCGCGCCCAGAAAAGCCACAATACGAGATTTCATCACCAGATCCTCCCTCGCGAATCTCAATCGAAGAACCGATGAAACGAACCTACCAGCCGCACTCAGACCCTGTCAAGCCGCCGCAGCAGCCGGTCGGCCGTCCTGATGGCCATCGCCGTGATGGTGAAGAAGGGCGAGTCGCCGCAGCCGCTCGAGGGCAGGAGGGAACCGTCGGCGAACGCGAGGTTGGGTACCTCGTGGCTGCAGCCGTCGGGATCCGCCACCGACGAGCGCGGATCGACTCCCATCTGGCAGGTGCCGAGGGTGTGGGTGGCGTCGAAGAGATCGAGGGCCGAGACCTCCTCGACGAGATCGCCGGCCCCCGCGGCCGCGAGGATCGCCCTGGCCGTGTCCCCCATGCTCCGGATCAGGGCCCGCTCGTTCGCCCCCAGCCAGGACGTGATGCGGGCCACCGGCCGGCCCCAGCGGTCCTTGAGCCGGGGGTCGAGGTCGACGCGGGTTCTCCGGTCGGGGAGCCACTCGCCCACCGCGAGCACGGAGACGGCCCGCCCGAAGATGTCGGCCAGCCGCCGCAGGTGCCCGGGCCCGAAACCGCCGACCAGGCGCTCGGCGTACGCGGCCGGGCCGAGCAGGCCGACCGCACCCTGGGCGACGGCCAGCCGGAACCCGCCGACCCAGCCGTCACCGCGGTGGGGAACGGCGTGCTCCCACGCGGTGGCGTCGATGGGCAGACCCCGGAACGAGGCGGCCGGTTGCGGGAGGAGACCGGTGGAGTTCCAGAAGAGGGTTTCGGTGAAATGCCGGCCGACCTGGCCGTGATCGTTGGCCAGGCCGGCGGGGAACAGGGAGGAACGGGACAACAGTAATAGGCGCGGCGTCTCGACCGCTCCGGCGGCGACGAGGACGGCGCGGGCGTGCACGCGGTGGAAACCCCCGTTTCGGTCGCCGTAGACCACGGCCCGGGCCCTCCCGTCCGAGCCGATCTCGATTTCGAGCGCCTCGGCGCCGGTGCGGAGATCGAGGCGCCCCGTGGCCAGCGCGGGGGGCAGGAAGGTGACGTCCGCGCTGCCCTTGTCACCGAGCGGGCAGCCCTCGGAGCACCAGTTGCAGTAGTTGCACTCGGGGCGGCCGTCGAAGGACCGGGACAGGATGGCCAGCGAGTTGGGGACGAGGGTTGCGCCCACGGAAGCGAACCCTCCGGCCAGCAGGCGGCTGGCGTAGGACAGCGGGTGGGGCGGGAGGAGGGGCGCCCGGGGAACCGGCCGGAACGGGCCCGGCGCCGCGGCGACGCCGATCCGCCGCGCCGCGATGGCGTAGTAGGCCATGAGCTCGTCATGGGTGATCGGCCAGTCGGCCCCGGCCCCGAACAGGCTGGCCATGCGCAGGGAGTCGGGATGAAAGCAATGCGCCTCGCCCTGGAAGCGGAGGGTGCTGCCGCCCACTCCCCTGACGTGCGCGTACTCCTGGTAGCGCCTCCTGTTGCCGGGTGCGAAGCGGCCCTGCCCCGCGTTCCACGAGCGGTAGGCGTCCCACTCGGGGCCGATCGGCTGGGCCTCGCCGAAGCCGTAGCGGCGCCTTCCCTCCTCGTCCCGCACGGCGTCGTAGGGAAACCGGTGCAGCTCGAAATCGTCCTCGTCGTGGGGATAGTCCTCGTCGGGCCGGTACTCCCGGCCGGCCTCGAGAAGCACGACCCGGGCCCCGGCGGCCGTCAATCGCCAGGCCGCCGCCAGGCCGCCCGCGCCCGCGCCCACGACCACGACGTCGGTCTCACCCACGGGGTGGCTCCCAGTAGCGTGGGTACCCGTCCGGCTGGGGCGGGTGGGGCATGCCGACCCGCCGCCAGAAGGCCGGCTGCGCGCAGTAGAGGGCCAGCGCACGGTCACGGACGATCCGGTAGAAGTAGCGGGGCAGGGAGCCCGGCGGGTGGTCCGCGGCCTCGGCGACGATGGCGGTGCGCCGCGCCTCCGGGAGAAGGGCGAACGATCGCGAATACCGCCGCCGTGCGGTGCGCTCGAGCCAGCCGAGCCCCTCCACGAGGCCGCGGCGGGTGCGTCGGTGCGCGGAGAGCTCGGCGACGAGGCGCCGGTCGATCCCGGCCTCGCGCCAGCCGGGGTACCCGTCGGCGGGGAAGAACGTGTCCAGGAGCGCCGCCAGGGTCCTGCGTTCGCCGGCGCCGACCCCGGGGGGGAGGGCGACGCGCCGGAGGACCACGAGGCCGGCGCCGACCGCGGACAGCCCGGCGATGGTGCGCAGAAAACCGCGCCGCGTCGGCGATCCCCCGTTCTCGGACGCTGGCGCCGGGAGCGTCCCGGGGTCTTCCTCGCCGTCCCACGTCATCCGCCGTCCTCCTCCGTCTGTCCGGGTGCGGGCGGCACCATTGTAGACGAGCCCTCGCCCGGCCGTGGCAGAATGGAGCGGATGACTTCGGACATCGTTCCCGCCGAGCGGCGCTACGACGATTTCTACAAGCGCCTCCGCGGGCGGCTCGGGGCCTGGCTCCAGACCCCGGCCGGCCGCCGGTACCGTTTCGCGCGCTACCTCATGCTGGTTCCGGACCTCTTCCACCTCCTGATGCGGCTGCTCTTCGATCGCCGGGTGCCGGCGCGGGACCGGGCGCTGCTCGCCGCCGCCGTCGGATTCGTGATCTCGCCGGTGGACTTTTTGCCCGAGGCCTTTCTTGGACCGGTGGGGCTGGCGGACGACCTGGTGCTGATGGCGCTGGTGCTCAGGCACCTGCTGGAGCACGTGCCGGAGGACGTGCTTCTCTCCCACTGGAGCGGCGAGCAGGATCTGCTGGAGACGGTGCACACCGTCGCCGGCCTGGCCGAGCGGATGCTCGGCGGCAGGGTTTCGGGCCAGCTGCAGCGGTGGCTGGCGGCGATTCGCGGGGGCAAGGCGTGAACGACACGATGCACAGAATTCTGGACGACGTGCCGTCCCCGGTGGTCGGCGAGCCGGAGATGGTGGCCGTGGACGACAGCCCGTCGCGCATGCGACGCATTCCCGGCAGCCGGATGTTCGAGATCCGGGAGGCGCTCGCCGTCTACCGGCGCGATCATCCCGGCGGGGAGGTCTTCGACGCCTCCCAGGGGGACGGCGGCGCCAGCCTGCCGGGGGTGCCGCCGGCCATCCTGGAGGAGGCCTTCCGGCTCCTGGCGGAGCACGGCACCGGCTACGACAAGCCCTTCGGGACGGAGATCTTCCGCCGGGCGGTGGTGGAGGACTACTGGGGGCTCGACGCCGCCACCGGCTGGGGCCCGGCCAACGTCATCGCCTGCCAGGGCGGCCGGGACGCCCTGGAGAAGGCCTACTCGGCGGCCATCGCCCTCGGCCACGGGCGGCTGGGGGACTTCGTGGTGGTCTCCCGGGTGCCGTGGATCTCGTACAACTGGGGACCGTACGCCGTCGGCGCGAACGTGCTCCGGGCGCCGGGGGCCGAGGCGGACGCCTGGCAGCTGACGCCGGAGGGGATCGCGGCCTGCGTCCGGGCCGCGGCGGCCATGGGCGGCAGGAAGGTGGCCGCCCTGGTCGTCACCAGCCCCGACAACCCCACCGGCAGGACGCTGAGCGAGGAACGCCAGCTCGAGCTCGCGGCGGCGGCGTTCGGCGCCGGTATCCCCTTCGTTATCTTCGACTGGATCTACCACCGGGTCACCGACGGCGAGCCGCACGACCTCAACGGTTTCCTGCGCGCGCTCGGCCCGGCCGACCGGGAGCGGTGCATCTTCCTCGACGGCCTGACCAAGTCCCTCGGGGCGAGCAACATCAGGAACGCCCACCTGCTGGCGTCGGAAGAGGTGATCCGCTGGATTTCCTCGCGCGCCTCCCACGCCGTCATCCCATCGTTCTTCAGCCAGGCGGTGGCCATCGCGGCCTACCGCGCCGGCTACGAGCATGCCGCGGCCCCGATCGTGGGGCCCACCAACGCCAGCCGGAAGGTGATGGGGAAGTTCCTCGCCGCCCGCGGCATCCGCCACATCCTGGGCAAGGGGTACTACGCCTTTCTCGACGTCGGCCCCTGGCTGGACCGGGCCGGCCTCGCCGACAGCGCCGAGCTGGGAACGATCCTCGCCGAGCGGTTCGGGCTCGCGGTGGTGCCCGGCGTCTACTTCAGCGAGTTCGGCAGGCGGTGGATCCGCTTCTCCTACGCGCTGCCTCCGGAGCGGACCGCGGCCGCGGCCGCCCGTCTCCGGGAGGCGCTCGAGGCGCTGGGGACGGCGAAGCCCGGGGGAGGTGTGGCCGGGCCGTGACCGGGGACCTCCACCGCTTCGCGGACACCGTGCAGCTGGCCCTCGAGACGGCGGCCGCCGACGATCCCGCCTCCGGCTGCTGCGGGATCGAGGTCGAGCTGAACGTGCTCGACGAGCGCTTCCGGCCCGTGGAGAAGGTCGGCTTCGGCCCCCAGAGCCGCTCCTTCGCCGACCATTTCCGGAACGAGCGGGTGCCCGAGTGGGCGCGGGACCGGTTTCAGCTCGAGGTCTTCCACTGGATGACTGAGGTGGCCACCCGGCCCTACTTCACGCCCTTCGGCGCCGCGGCCGAGGCGCGGGTGCTGGAGGCGGTGATCGCCAACGCCCTGGCCGAGGCCGGGCTGAGCTTCGGCCGGCCCCTGCACCCGCTGCACGGCACCATCCCGGCGCCCATCGAGGTCGGCGAGGGGAGCATCCCGGACGGCTGGGACATCGCCCACAAGCGGTACCTGGCGCGCTGCGTGCAGCTGTTCGGCGGGCGGCTGGCCACGGCCGGCGTCCACACCAACCACTCCTTCCCCGAGCCGCTCCTGTCCTGGGACTTCATCCACCTCCCCGCCAGCGGCCGCGAGGGCCGCACGCTGGAGGATTTCCGCAACGAGGCCGTCATCCGCGCCACCCGCCTCCTGCGTCCCTACTGTCCGCTTTTCATCGCCGTCTCGGCGTCCTCGCCCCTGGCCTGGGAGACCGTGGACGGGGAGCCCGAGATTGTCCTCACCGGCGTGGATTCGCAGCGCATCCTGACCTTTCCCAACCCGGCGGAGCTCGACGTCCCCGGGCTTTATGCCAGCCACCGGGAGTACCTCCGCCGTTCGTACGAGCTGGTCCGCTCCGGGATTCGCTTCGGCGCCAACAACTGGACGCCGGTGCGGGCGCGCTCCGGCGTGGAGCCGGTGATGCGGAACATCATGGCCACCGCCGCCCAGCTGCGCGACCTGTACAGCCGCGGACTGTACGCGGCCTCGGAAGCGGCGTCGGTGGACGAGCTGGAGCGCGCGATCACGGTCGAGAAGCTGTGCGCCCGGGTGGACCTGCCCATGAACCGGGTCGAGGTGCGCACCGACGAGGGCGGCGAGACGCTGGACCTCGCGGTGGCCAAGGCCGCCCTGAAGCAGCTCCTCATGCTCTGGCACTACCGCCGCCCGGACCCCGGCTTCGCGTACGGCGCCGAGGACATCGCCCGCGCCCGGCGCAACGAGGCGGCGGCCGCCCGGCACGGGCTCGAGGCCGAAATCGAGCACCCGTTCGGCGCCGGCAGGGTCCGGCTGCGCGAGTGGCTGGCCGCCGTGCTCGACGAGGTCGGCGGCCTTGCGGAGGCCCTCGGCTGGCGCCCGTTCCTCGAGCCGCTCGCGGCGATGGCGGGCGGGGGCCC
>CAZXXL010000104.1:0-10264 GCA_964644635.1 uncultured Thermoanaerobaculia bacterium
TCGTGCGGGAAACTGGATGTCCCCTACACCCTCACCGTACCGTGTCCGCTGACACCCGATCTCGCCGGTGTCGTCACGTGACCGGGGCGGGAGAAGGATTGAACCGCGGAGGACGCAGAGAACGCAAGGAGAAAAGCGAAAACTGCGCCCTTCTTCTCTGCGTCCCTCCGCGCCCTCTGCGGTGAGCATTCTCCTGGAGCGCGTTGGAAGGAACACCAGCCGCGGAACAGGGTGCCACACCGAGGTCGATATCCTCTCCCCTTCCTCCTATCTTCGCGTTCTTCGCGGTGAAAATCCTCCCGATACGGCCGGAGAGGGATTGAACCGCGCAGGACGCGGAGAGAAAAGACGACGGCGAGGCCCGCCGCGACGAGGAGGCTCGGCGGACGCTATTCGGCGGCGCGCAGCGGCGGGGCGCCGGACGCGGCCGTCCAACGCGCGGTGAGCTCCTGCCAGCGGCCCTGGGCCTTGAGAATCAGCTCGACGATCTCGCGCACCGCCCCCCGTCCGCCGGGGGCCCCGCACACCAGCTGGCAGACGGCCGCCACCTCGGGCACGGCGTCGGCCGGGCAGGCCGAAAAGCCCACGCGCTGCAGCATGGGAAGGTCCGGAAGATCGTCGCCCATGGCCGCCACCTCGGAGTCCGACACGCCCGCGTGCTCCTCGAGGCGGTCAAGATCGGCGGCCTTGTCCCGCGAGCCGAGAATGACCATCTCGTCCGCGATCCCCAGGTCCCGGCAGCGGGCGGCGACCACGGCGCTGGACCGTCCCGAGATGATGCCGATCTTCACACCGGCCTTGCGCAGCAGGACCAGGGCGAGGCCGTCGCGGACGCTGAACCGCTTCATGGCCTCGCCGGCCTCGGTGTAGACGAGCTCGCCGTCGGTCAGCACCCCGTCCACGTCGAGGACGAGGAGGCGAACGGGCTCCAGGGAGCGCCTCACCGCGGCGGGAAGGTGACTCGGCACCCGTCCATGGTACCCGCACACGAGGCGGCGCACAATGGCCGCGCCGTCGGGCGCAGCTCACTCGGGTGGGGATGGCTCAGAAGCCCTCGAGCACCGCGCTGACGAGGGATCGCGCGAACTCCCCCGACACGCGGTCGATGGCCTCCAGCTGGCGGTCGAAGTAATCCACGGCCGAGACGTCCACCTGGTAGGACGTCCGCCTGGAGAACGCCTTGTCCTGCCAGAGCACGAGCGGGGGCTTCGACTTCCGGGGCCGGACGAGCTTTACCGAGGCGGTCACGGTCATCTGATACTCGGTCGTACGCCCCTCCTGATCGAAGCGCACCGGCGAGATGTTCACCGAGCGGATCACGCCTTCGAGCTCCAGGTCGGCCCCCTTCGGCGAGTCCACGATCGTGAACCGGCGCCGGCGGACCCATTCCCGGGTCACCGCCTCGGTCAAGCGCTGGTCCATGTCGGTCCAGGTGGTCTGGTTCTTGAACTTCGCCACGTACAGCGTCTTGAAGTCCGCGGGCAGGTAGCTCGAGGTGCCGACCAGGTGGTAACCACAGCCGGTCGCCGCCAGACAAACGAGCACGATTCCGGCGAGGGCCGAAACCGATGGTAAGACGCGCCGTCCCAGCATGACCGGAAAACCCTAGCACGGACGCCGGACGGCGGCAAAGCCTGCCGGCGCGTTACAATCCGGGCATGCCGGTCCCGCGCTTCCTGCTCGCCGCCATCGTGGCCTGCGTTCTCGTCGGCACCGTGTGGTCGGCCGTGCACAGGGACCCCTGGGACCCCGACGAGACCCGCTACCTGACCGTCGCCCACGAGCTCGTGACGTCCGGCAACCCGTTCTTCCTCACCTTCGACCACCGTCCCTACACCGACAAGCCGCCGCTGTTCTTCTGGGTCCTGGCGCCCCTGGTCCTCGTCCTCGGGAGCACGTCGGCCCTGGCGGGCATGCTGCCGTCGCTCCTCGCCTGGCTCGGCATCGGGCTGGCCACCCGGCGCCTGGCGCGGGCGGCCGGCCTGCCGATGGACGCGGTGCGTTGGAGCCCCCTCGCCGCCATGTCCGCCCTCCTGCCGGCCGTGGTGGCCGGCGGCTGCCGGATGGACATGCTTTTCGCGCTGTGGACGACCCTGGCCCTGGAGCGCCTGGCGCGGCTCGCCCATCCCCGCCGGGCCACCCGGCGGGACCACGTGCTCTTCTGGGTCTGGACCGCCCTCGCGGTGCTGACCAAGGGCCCCCTCGCCCTCGTCTTTCCCCTGCTCGCCGCCCTCGCCACGGGCCGCCCGGGACGGGGCCTGCTGGGCCGGATGTTTCGCGGATGGGGGCCCCTGGTCGCCGTCGCGATGGTCGGTGCGTGGCTGGTACCGGCGGCGCTGATCGGCGGCCGGGAATGGTTGCAGACCATCCTGATCCACCAGAGCGCCGGGCGCGTGTTGCAGTCCTTCGCCCACCGCTCCCCCTGGTGGTACCACCTCGCCACGGTGCCCCTGACGCTCATGCCGTGGTCCCTCCTCGCCCTCGTGGGCTCGATCGGGCTCCTCTTTCAACCCGACGTAGTCCCCGGCGGGGGCAGGCTGGTCGCCGTCTACCCGGTCGCCGGCCTGCTCTTCCTGTCCCTGCTCTCGGGCAAGACCTTTCTTTACCCGCTGCCCCTCTTCCCCGCGGCCTGCGTGGTGGCCGTCTGGTGGCTCACCAGGGCCCCGCGCCGCCCGGCCCGCAGGCTGGCGCTGGCGTTCTCCGCCCTGCTCCCGCTGGCCCTCGGCGCCGGTCTGGTGCTCTTCGTGGCGCCCCGGCCGGACATGGCGTTGCCACCTTGGTCGCGGGTGATGCTTGGGGCCGGGCTGATCGTCCCCTCCCTGTTCGCCGTTTTCGCCGCCGGGGCGGCCCGGACCCGGGAGGCGGCGGCCGCCCTCGTGCTGACGGTTCCCCTCTTCGTGCTCGCGGGCCTGCCCCAGCTGGTGCCACCGTTCGACCGCCTCCTCTCCCTGCGGCCCTTCGCCGCCGCCTACGCCGCCGCCGACCCGGCGCCCGACCGGCCCGGGCTCGCCTACGGGAAGCTGCAGCCGGGCTTCGTGCTCTTCACCGGGCGGCCGTTCCGGCTCCTGACCGACGAGGCCGGCCTCGCCCGTGCGCTGGCCGCCGGCCGCGCCGTGGCCATCGACGTCAAGGAGGCCCGCCGCGTCAGGCGGGTAACGGGGCTGCAGTGGGCGGTGCGGGCCAGTGTTCCCTACCGCCACTCGAGGATCCTGATCATCGGCGCGGCCACGCCTGCGGACCGCTCCTCCGGAAGACCGGAGACGGCCGGGGCTGCCGCACCGGCCTCCCCGGCCGCCGACCTGTAACCTTTTCCGGCCTGCGACGTAATCCTAGGTGTAGGGTGAGACGCGAAAGCACCAGTGGGACGTAGAAGCCCACACTCATCCGACAACCTCCTCCTTCCTTCGGCTCCTTCGGGAGCCCTTTTTTTGGCACGGGGAACGGCCTGGGAACGTGCTAGGCTCTGGCCGTGGACGCCATCGCCAGCCTCGTCGGCACGCCCTTGCGGGATCCCCTGACCGCCATCGAGAGCCCGCCCCCAGGCACCGCCGTCGTGGAGCTGCGGCTGGATCACTTCCCGGACCTCGATCCCCTGGCCGCCGTCTCCCGCTGTCCCCTGCCGGTGCTCGTCACCTACCGGTCCGACCGCGAGGGCGGCCGCGGCAGCGACGATCCCGGCCGGCGCCGGCAGGTCCTGGCGCGGGCCTGGGAGGCCGGCCCGGCCTTGCTCGACCTGGAGGTCGAGCGCGATCTCGGCCTGATCGGCGAGCTTGGCCTCGACCCCGACCGCGTGGTGCTGTCCTGGCACGACCCGGAGGGCACCCCTTCGGATCTCGAGGCGAGGGCCGCCCGCATCCTGGAGGCCGGCACGCGCTGGGCGAAGGTCGTTCCCTCGGCGCGCGGCGTCCGGGACCTGGCCGCGGTGCTCCAGTTGCACCGGCGGCTCAACCGGGGCCGCCCCGAGCGAAGGCGTCTGATCGCCTTCGCGATGGGAACCACCGGGATCGCCAGCCGTTACCTGGCGCCCCTGCTCGGCCCGCCCGTGATGTTCGTCTCGTGGGACAGCGAAAGCCCGGCCGCCCCCGGGCAGCTCGACGCGGACGCCATCGACGGCGTCGTCGGGCACCTGGCGGGGAGGCCGCGGAAGGTCTTCGCCGTCGTCGGCCGGGACGTGAGCCGGAGCCTGAGCCCCCGCCTCCACGGCGCCGCGTACCGGGCGCTGGAGCTTCCCTTCGCCTTCCTGCCCCTCTCGGTCCCCGACCCGGACGAGCTGGAGCTCCTCTTCCAGCCGCTGGGTGCCGACGTGCTCGCCGGAGCCGGTCTTTCCCTCGCCGGCCTCGCGGTCACGGCCCCGTACAAGCTCCACGCCGCCGCCGCGGCCACCGTCCTCGCCCCGAGGGCCCGGCGGGCCCGCGCCGCCAACACGCTGCTCCCCCGTCAGGGGCAGATCCTGGCCGACACCACCGACGCCGACGGGGTGGTCGGCTCCCTGCTGGCCGCCGGCATCGGCCCGTCCGGTCGCACGGCCCTCATCCAGGGGACCGGCGGTGCGGCGCGGGGCGCCGCCGTGGGCCTCGATCTCGCCGGGGCGACGGTCGTGTTGCGCGGCCGGGACGCGCGCCGCACTGCCGCTGTGGCGGCCGAGATCAGAGTCGACTGGTGCGAGCCCGACGCCACGCCGGACGGGGCCGCCATCCTGGTCAACGCGACGCCGCTGGGTTCGAACCCGGCCGACCCGTGCCCCTTCGCCCGCGATACGGTGGCCGCCGCGGCCGCCGTCGTCGACATGGCGTACGGCGCCGGGCCGACGGTCCTCGAGCGGCTGGCCCGCGGGCACGGCGTGACCCTCATCGGGGGGCGGGAGGTGCTCCTTTATCAGGGATTCGCACAGTTCGCAGCCATGACCGGCCGCAGGCCGCCGCAGGATGCCATGCGGCGGGCGGTGGCAGGCTCAGCGTAGGCCGACGACGCTCCGGACCTTCTCCATCAGCGGCCCGACCGTCTCCCGCACCCGCTCCGCGCCGCGGGCGAGGACGGCCTCCACCTCGCCGGGGTCGCGCCTGAGCTCGGCGAACCGCTCGCGGGCCGGGCCGAAGCGATCCATGAAGAAGCCGAAGAGCCTCTTCTTCATCTCCCCGTACCCGACCCCGCCCTCGGCGAAGGCCCGCTCCACCCACGGCCGCTCGGCCTCGGGCGCGAAGAGTCTGAGCAACTGGTACAGGGCGCTGTTCTCCTTCGGCTTCGGCGCCTCCACCGGCGTCGAGTCGGTCACGATGGACATGATCCTCTTGCGGACCTCGCGCTCGGCGGCGAAGAGCTCGATGGTGTTGCCGTAGGACTTGCTCATCTTGCGGCCGTCGATACCCGGCACGACGGCGACCTCGTCGAGGATCAGCGGCTCCGGCATGGTGAACACGTCCTCGCGGTAGGTCGCATGGAAGGACGAGACGATGTCCCGTGTCACCTCGAGATGCTGCTTCTGGTCCTTGCCGACGGGCACCAGATCGGACTCGACGATGAGAATGTCGGCCGCCATGAGCACCGGATACGCGAACAGGCCGTGGCTGGGGACGACGCCCTGGGCCACCTTGTCCTTGAAGGAGTGACAGCGCTGGAGCAGGCCCATCGAGGTGACGGTGGAGAGGATCCAGGTCAGCTCCGGGATCTCCACGATGTCGGACTGGCGGTAGAGGACGGAGCGGCCCGGATCGAGGCCCAGGGCCAGGAAGGCCGCCGCCAGGTCGGCCGTGAAGCCGCGCAGATCGTCGGCGTCCTTCACCGTCGTCAACGCGTGCAGGTCGGCGATGAAATAGAAGCTCTCGTGCTGCTCCTGCAGCTCGACGAACTGCCTGATGGCGCCGAAGTAGTTCCCGACGTGAAGCTTCCCGGACGGCTGCACCCCTGACAGGACCCTCATGCTTCCTCCTGGCCGCGGATAATACCCCGGAAAAGCCCTCCCGTCACCACCGCCCGGGTCGACCGCGGCGGAAACGAAAAGAGCCGGCGCAGCGGCGCCGGCCCTGAAACAATCGCTTCGCGGATCAGCTCAGCAGTCCTCTCCGTCGTCGCCGATCGCCTCCACCGGACACGACTCCATGGCCTCCTGGCAGAGAGCCTCTTCCTCGTCGTTCTCCGGCTGCTTGTACACGTACGAGTATCCCTCGTCCTCGTTGGCCTTGAAGTTGGCCGGCGCCGTGGTACGACAGACGTCGCAGTCGATGCAGTTGGAATCCACGTAGTACTTGCCCGGAACGTTCTCGGCTACCTTGTCGTTACAGTCCGCCATGGTCCTGTCTCCTTTCCCCCGGGGCTCCTCCGGGGCTGATCCGCGCGCATGCTAGCACACGCCGGCGGGTTGTCAATTCGGCGGTTCGCCGAACCGCCTCAGCGCGGGGGCAGGTGCAACGGCCGCTGTTCGACGCCGCCCGTCATCGGGAACCCCAGCCTGGAGATCGCGGCCGTCGTCGTGGCCGGCACATTCCAGACCTTCGAAATGTCGTAGGGAAAGCCGAAGGTCGGGAGAATCGTGGTCGGATCACCGCTCTCGTTGTCGATCAGCGACCCGTAGGTGGTGAATGTCGGGACCGGGTTCGTCCCCGTCGTGCTCCACTGCAGGAACGAGATCTTGAGCAGAATGTCGGTGACGTCGGAGAGGCCGAAATCGTTCGCCAGCGGCCGGAAGAGCTGCACCTGGCCGAGGGGACCGAGGACGAGGGTCCTCTGCTTGGGCACGTTGTTCTCGTCGACCAGAGCCTGCCCGGAGGCGTCGAACGGCTGGATCAGGACACTGATCGTGGTCTGCAGGTCGGAGGTGTTGAAGATGCCGACGTTGTACCTGAAGGCCGCGTTCTCCTGGCCGCCGGCCAGGACCTGGAAGGTGAGGTCCCGTTCGTTCGTCTTCGCGCCGGCGTCGACCAGGTTGTACCAGGGAACGGCGGGAATGACCTGTCCGTAGGTGGCATCCTTCTGGATGAACTGGTTCTGGTTGTCCGGGTCGGGGACCCAGATCTTGGTGGCGTTGTAGGTCCGCGTGTAGGCGGTGATGTTCCGGAAGGTGCGGTTGCCGTCGTTGTCCAGCGTTCCGTGCTCCCAGGCGAAGATCACCAGGGCTCCGATGGAGGCCCGGCCGCCCAGCTTCGGGATCCAGTACTCGCCCACCAAGTCGACGAGCCTCACCGTCCCACCGGGCGGGATGTTGTTCAGGGCCTCGTTCACCAGCCCGAAGCCGTCGTCGGCGCTGCCGCCGAGCCCCTCGTCACGGGTGGTGAGAAAGCCCGAGTTGTCCCCGTTGCCGGTGGGCACGAAGAAGACGGCCACGTCGACGGGAACCGAGTCCACGTTGGTGATGACCAGGTCCGTCCGCCAGTGGGTGTCGTTCTCGCCGTCCGAGTGAGCTACCGCCGGCACGTACAACAGGTCGGAAGCCATGAACTGGGCCGACGCAACGCCGGCCCCGGCCAGGACGACCACCACGGCCGCCGACAACGCCTTGACGATTCGATTCATACGGTCCTCCCGCCGCGGGCGCGATCCGTCCCGCCGCCACGCCGGCCCATACTGACATTCTCTCCCGCCAAGGGCAACACCAGGGACGCCTCGAGGCCCCCCCGGTGACGATTGCGGAGATCGATCCTGCCGCCGTGGTTCCGCGCGACCCGCTCGGCGACCGCGAGCCCGAGCCCGGTCCCGCCGGGCCGGCGGGTGAAGAAGGCCCGCTTCACCTTGTCGAGATCCTCCTCGGGAATGCCGGGTCCGCGGTCGGCCACCGCGACCACGAGCTCGTCGTTCTCGACCCCGGCGCGGATCTCGACCACGCGGCGGGCGGGCTCGAGGTCCTTCACCGCCTGGATCGCGTTGAGCACCAGGTTGATGAGGACCTGCCGCAGCTGGCCCTCGTCGGCGTGAAGGCTCACGTCCGGGATCTCTCCGGCCAGCTTGAGATGGACGCGGACGGCGCCCGCCTCCGCCCGGAGAAAACCCTCGAGGTCGCGCAGAAAGGGCTCCAGCCTGACGGTTTCCGTCACCGGTCCCGGGGGCCTGGCGTAGGTCAGAAAATCGGTCATGAGGCGGGCCAGCCGCGCCACTTCCCGCCGGGTGGACGAGAGGGACTCCCGGGCCTCGCCCGGGGCCTGCTGGATATCCTCCTCGAGCATCTCCAGGTTGAGATTGATGGAGTTGAGCGGGTTGCGAATCTCGTGCGCGAGGTTCGCCGCCAGCGAGCCCAGCGCCGCCAGCTCCTCGGCCTCCCGCTGGGCCGCCTCCAGGCCGCGGGTCCGCTGGACGAGGTGCCAGACGAGGAGGAACCCCCCGATGAGGGTGATCAGCGTCGCCGCCGCCACCAGCAACGTCTGCCGCAGCAGCTCGTGCCTCAGGCGGACCACCCGCTCGGCCAGGCGGCCCTTGCTCACGGACAGGACGACCTCGCCTACGTTCCCGATCGGCGCCGGGATCTGGTAGCTGTCCTCGGTCTCCTTGACCACCTGGTCGGACAGCGAGCCCGCCGTCTCCAGCTCCTTGGCGGCAACGCCGGCAGGGACGGCCTCCTGGGAACGGAACGAGGCGCGGTAGACGACGTTGCCGTCCTTGTCGGTCACGGTGATGGACTTGAAGACCAACTTCTGGGCGAGGCCGGCCACCCGCTGCTGGAGGACCTCTTTTCTCTTTTCGATGACGTCGTAAAGGGTCTCGTTCTTCCCGGCCTGCATGTCCCTGGCCAGCTGCCGCGCCTCCTCGCGGCCCGAGATGAGCACGTCCTCCAGGTAGCGGCGTGAGAGCGACCGCGAGATCAGGTGGCCGAAGAGGAAGATGATGGCGAGCACGGCCAGCGCGAAGGCCGCCGCGGCGAAGGCGTACTGCCGCTGGAAGCTGACGACTCCCGGCGCCCGGGCCCCGGATCGGGAACGAGCGTCGACCTCGCCGCGCCTGCTCATCGGCCGTCCCTCACCGGCCGCGCCGGTACTTGGGAACCGTCGGCCCGGTGGCAGGCCCCATGGGTCAGACCTTGAGCGCGGTTCGGAGGTCCTCCACCCGGTGGGTGCGCTCCCACGTGAAGTCCGGGTCCGACCGACCGAAGTGCCCGTACGCGGCAGTTTTCTTGTAGATCGGGCGGCGGAGATCGAGATCGTCGATGATCGCCCGCGGCGTCAGCGGGAAGATCTCCCGGATGGCGGCCTTGAGCCGATCCTCGGGAACCACCCCGGTACCGTAGGTGTCGATCATGATCGACACCGGGTCCGCCACGCCGATGGCGTAGGCGAGCTGGACCTCGATCCGGCGGGCGAGGCCGGCGGCGACGATGTTCTTGGCGATGTGACGCGCCATGTACGACGCCGAGCGATCGACCTTGGTCGGGTCCTTCCCCGAGAAGGCGCCGCCGCCGTGGGATCCCACCCCGCCGTAGGTGTCGACGATGATCTTGCGCCCGGTCAGGCCGCAGTCACCCTGGGGACCGCCGACTACGAACCGCCCGGTGGGGTTGATGTACACCTTGGTCTGGTCGTCGATCATCGACGTCGGCACCACGCGGTTGATGACGACCTCCCGCACGTCCTCCCGGAGCTCGTTCAGGCCGACCAGGTCGGAGTGCTGACACGAGACGACGATGGCCTCGACGCGAAGGGGTTTGTCTCCGTCGTACTCCACCGTCACCTGGCTCTTGCCGTCGGGCCGCAGCCACTCCAGCTCGCCCGTCTTCCTGGCCTCGGTGAGGCGCATGGTGAGCTGGTGCGCCAGCATGATGGGCAGCGGCATCAGCTCCGGGGTTTCGTCGCAGGCGAAACCGAACATCAGCCCCTGGTCGCCGGCCCCGCCCGTATCCACGCCCATGGCGATGTCGGGCGACTGGGGGTCGATGGAGGAGATCACCGCGCAGGTGGCGTAGTCGAAGCCGAACTTGGCGCGGGTGTAGCCGATCTCCTTGATGGTCTCCCGCACCACGCTGGGAAAGTCCACGTAGACGCGGGTCGTGATCTCGCCGGCGATGAAAGCCAGACCGGTGGTGACCATCGTCTCGCAGGCGACCCTGCCCTCCGGGTCGCCTTCGAGCACCGAGTCCAGGATCGCGTCCGAGATCTGGTCCGCGATCTTGTCCGGGTGACCCTCGGTCACCGATTCCGACGTGAAGAGATGAACACCGTTTCGGGCCATGACAGCCTCCTTCAGGGGCCGAACATTACATCTTCGCGTTGCCCAGGGTCAATCCGAGCCGGCCTGGACCTTCCCCAAAAATTCTGTGATTATGTCGCAAAAAGGCGGAGTTGGAATG
>CAZXXL010000105.1:0-10245 GCA_964644635.1 uncultured Thermoanaerobaculia bacterium
ATACGGGATCTCAGAAATGCTTGTCAAGTATACTTGACATTGTCTTGTTGGTGCCAGGTATCATAATCTCACGATGCTAATCCACCCTCCCCACCGCCCCGCGCCTTAATCTCCTTCCCTCAACGCCGCGTCGAGGGCCTCGGCGGCCTGTCGGAACCCCTCGTCCTCCCTCAGACGCGCCGCCCCCGCCGTCACCCAGCGACTCACGCTGCCAGGGTTCTTGTGGAGGCCCTCCGCAATCTTCCTGACACGCTGACCGTACCGCTCCACGCCCACCAAGGCGACGAGTTCCCGGGCTTCGCGGAGCCGTGGGGTCCGGCCCCTTCCCGCAACCTCCGCAAGATCGACCCCCAGGGCTTTGCAGGCGAGCTCGAGGTACATTTCGGCCTCAAGGGCCGGGCGCTCGGGCGCGGTACTCCTGCCCAGGTAGTCGAGGTAGGGCACGCCCTCCCGCGCCTCCAACTCCTCTTCCTCTTTCCCCATCCTCCTCCACCACGGAAGCTCACCGGGCTCCTCGAGCGTCCATTCCGCCCCCAGACTCGCGGCCAGACGCCCCGAGTACGACTTCCGCGCCGCGGCCCGCCGTCCGCCGAAATTCAAGAGCGTCTCGTCGAGGTCCACGAGACTCGGCTTCTGCTTCCCAACGAGTTCCAGGTGGCCGCTCCACGGGTAATCCGAAGGGTCCTCCACGACACCAGCAGCGACCGGGTTGAGATGGATGTAGAGAATCAACTGCTCCAGGTAACGCTGATCCATGACGATCTTCGCCCGGTATCTCGTCTGCCACAGCGGCCCCAACAGCTTTTTCCGCCGGTTGTAACCCTTGGTAACCCGGACGTTGAGCGATGCCATGCTCCGCCACAGAGGAACCCGCGTGCTCCGGAGGGCGAGATGGTAGTGGTTCGCCATCAGGCACCACGCATAGAGAAGAAACCCGTCCCGCTCCTTGATCTCCCGGAGTACCTCGACGAAAGCAGCCGCCTCCGCCTCCTCCTCGAATGCCCGCTCTCCGTGCGCCGTCCGGCAGTACACGTGGTACACGCCACCTTCCACAAAAATCCGCGGCTTCCTCCCCATCCGGCAGGCCCTCCCCTACTTCGCAGAACCTACCGTATCACACGTTGTGATGTCGTGATACCTGGCACGCTCAGAGGAGGGGTGAGCAGCCCAGGGCCGACGCCAGGTTCACGAGGGCGGAGAGGCGCGCCCGGACGGTGGCGACGTCCTCGTCGAGGGCGGGGTCGCGGGGCGTCCAGGCGGCCGTCAACTTCCCCTTGGTGATGGCGACGCTCCGGAAGTTCTTCAGCTCGAGCAACCGGGACATCGCCCGGCGCACCCCGGTGGTCCCGAAGGCCACCGTCAGCTCCTGCGGGTCCTTCGCCGAGAAGCGGAGCCGGCGGTCGAGATCCGGGTCGCCCACCTCCACGTCCTTCAGGAGGCCCAGCTGCTGGAGGCCGAGCATGGCCAGGTTGACCGTCCTCGGGCCGTGCCCCACCACCACAGCCCGCCAGTCGAACGGCGCCCGCACCGGGCTCGTGGCGGTGGCGCCGCCCGGCGAGTTGTTGCTGCGCATCTGGAGGGTGTAGCGGAAGGCGTAACCCTGCCAGCGGCCGGTGATCGCGGTCGGAATCAGGCCCGAGACCTGCGCCGAGGCGGGCTCGAAGGCGCCCTCCAACGCCCGCAGGCGGGAGGCCAGCCGCCGCCGCGCCACGAGCAGGACCGCCACGCCCACGGCCAGGCCGCCGGCGGCCATCAGCATCCCCAGGAGCTCGTCCGGAATTCCCATCGACACCTCCCTCTCAGTATATCGAGGTCCGGAGGCCGCCTCACCGCGGCGACGGCCTCGCGGGGGAATACCTCGTGAAGGACGTTGGTTGGACACCGCACGGACCTCGTGCAGGACCGGGAACGGAGCTCGGATGAACAGGGAACCCATCTCCGGAGTCAGGATCGGCGGCAGCGACGTATCGGGACTTGACCGGGTGCTCACGCCCGCGGCCCTCGAGCTGGTCGCGGCCCTGGAGCGTCGCTTCGGCGGGCGCCGGGAGGAGTTGCTCGAGGCCCGGCGGAGCCGGCAGGAGAGGATCTCGGCCGGCGAGCTGCCGGATTTCCTCCCCGCCACCCGCGACGTCCGAACGGCCGCCTGGACGGTCGCGGCCACGCCGCCGGACCTCGAGGACCGGCGCGTGGAGATCACCGGCCCGGCGTCCGACGCCAAGATGGTCATCAACGCCCTGAACTCCGGCGCCAGCGTCTTCATGGCGGACTTCGAGGACTCCCTCTCACCCACCTGGCGCAACGTGATCGGCGGCCAGGCCAACCTCCAGGAGGCGGTACGGGGGGCGCTGGCCCACGACACGCCGGCGGGCAAGGCCTACCGCCTCGCCCCGCGGCGGGCGGTGCTTATGGTGCGCCCGCGGGGATGGCACCTGACGGAGCCGCGGCTGACGGTGGACGGGCGGGCGGTCTCGGCCGGCATGTTCGACCTCGGCCTCTTCCTGTTCCACAACGGCCGCGAGCTGCTGGAGCGCGGGACGGGTCCCTACTTCTACCTCCCCAAGCTCGAGTCTCAACTGGAGGCCCGGCTGTGGAACGACGTCTTCGTCGCGGCACAGGACGCCCTGGGGATTCCCCGGGGCTCGATCCGGGCCACCGTGCTGGTGGAGAACGTCCTCGCCGCCTTCGAGAAGGAGGAGATCCTCTACGAGCTCCGGGAGCACTCCGCGGGCCTCAACGCCGGACGCTGGGACTACATCTTCTCCATCATCAGAAAGCTCCGGGACGTGGGGCCGGTGCTCCCTGACCGCGTACAGATCGGAATGACCGTGCCCTTCATGCACGCCTACGCCGAGCTCCTGGTCGCCACCTGCCACCGCCGGGGCGCCCACGCCATCGGCGGCATGGCGGCCTTCATCCCCTCGCGCCGGGACGAGGAGGTCAACCGAGTGGCGCTGGAAAAGGTGCGGGAGGACAAGCTGCGGGAGTCCGGGCAGGGGTTCGACGGCACCTGGATCGCCCACCCGGATCTGGTCCCGGTCGTGCTCCCCATCTTCGAGACGGCCCTCGAGGGCCGGCCGCACCAGAAGCACCGGCTGCGCGAGGACGTCGAGGTCACGGCGAACGACCTCCTGGACCTCACCGTGCCCGGAGGCCGCATCACCGAGGCCGGCCTGCGGCTCAACGTGAGCGTGGGCCTGCGCTACCTCGCCTCGTGGCTGTCCGGGGTGGGCGCCGCCGGCATCTTCAACCTGATGGAGGACACCGCCACCGCGGAGATCTCCCGCGCCCAGCTCTGGCAGTGGGCCCACCGCGGCGGCGTCCTGGACGACGGACGGCCGGCGGACCTCGGCCTTTACCGCCGGCTCCGGGACGAGGAGCTGGCGAGGCTCGAGGGGGTGCCCCACGCGGCCGCGGCCGCGGACATCCTCGATCGGCTGGTGGAGCCGGAGACGTTCCCCGAGTTTCTGACCCTGGAGGCGATGGACCTCCTCGAGAGGACCGTGCAATGACGGGAGGAGACGGCACGATGAACGACAGGTTCGCCCGCGAGGTGGAGGAGCTCGAACGCGAGTGGTGCGACGACCCCCGGTGGCGGGACATCACGCGGCGCTACACCGCCGAGGACGTGGTCTTGCTCCGGGGCTCCATCCGCTTCGGTCACCCGGTGGCCCGGCACGCCGCGCAGCGGCTGTGGGAGGCACTCGGCGGTGACGGCTACGTCAACACCTTCGGGGCTCTCACCGGCGCCCAGGCGGTGCAGATGGTGAAGGCCGGGCTGCGCGCCATCTACGTCTCCGGCTGGCAGGTGGCGGCCGACATGAACCTGGCCTACAAGACCTACCCCGACCAGTCCCTGTACCCGTCCAACAGCGTGCCGGCGCTGGTGGAACGGATCAACAACGCCCTCAGGCGGGCCGACGAGATCGAGTGGGCGCGCGAGCGCCGCTCCCTCCACGATTGGTTCGTGCCCATCGTGGCCGACGCCGAGGCCGGCTTCGGCGGTCCCCTGCACGCCTTCGAGCTCATGAAACGCATGATCGAGGCCGGCGCGGCCGGCGTTCACTTCGAGGACCAGCTGGCCTCGGCCAAGAAGTGCGGCCACCTCGGAGGCAAGGTCCTGGTGCCGACGGTCCAGTTCATCAACACCCTCACCGCCGCCCGCCTCGCAGCGGACGTGCTCGGCGTCCCCACCGTGCTCATCGCCCGTACCGACGCCCTCTCGGCCCGCTACGTGACCTCGGACATCGACCCCGCCGACCGGGAGTTCCTCACCGGCGAGCGCACGCCGGAGGGACACTACGTGGTGCGCGAGGGGCTCAAGGGCGAGATCATCCGTTCCAAGGCCTACGCGCCCTACGCCGACGTGCTGTGGTTCGAGAGCTCCCGTCCCGACATCGACGAGGCGCGCGCCTTCGCCGAGGCGATTCACGAGGACTTCCCGGGCAAGATCCTGGCCTACAACTGCTCGCCCTCCTTCAACTGGTCGGCGAGCCTGACCGACGCCGAGATCGCCGTCTTCCAGCGCGAGCTGGGGGCGATGGGCTACAAGTTCCAGTTCATCACCCTGGCCGGGTGGCACCTGATCAACCACCACACCTTCCGCCTGGCGCTGGATTACAGCCGCCGCGGCATGCCGGCCTACGTCGAGCTCCAGGACGCCGAGCTCGCGGCCGAGCGGCTGGGCTACACCGCCACCCGCCACCAGCAGGAGGTGGGCACGGCGTACTTCGACCGCGTCCTCGAGGTGGCGACCCAGGACCGCCACCACCGCCATGGCCGACTCCACCGAGGCCGACCAGTTCTGAGGCGCAGGACCGACCCTCCTCCGGCACGCGCCCGGCACGGGGAGACGGCGAACAGTTGCCCGCGGACCGGTGGCGGGCGGCGGATCGATGACTTCCGCTTACCGCTGAATCCGGGAACGGAGATCGAAGACGACGGCGTCGCGGGCGGCCCGGACCACCGGGTACCGTGCCCGCAGCAGGCTCACCAACCCCGGCTGGAGGCGGAATTCCCAGGGGTCGGTGACGATGAAATAATCCGCCGGCGCCTCCCGGAGGTATCTCGCGAGCCTCGCCGCCGGCCCGGCCGGGGGTCGCCCCCGGGTCAGGCGTTCGAGCCGCAGGTCGGCCTGGTTCGGCCACCACCGTCCCGCCAGCCACCCGTGGTACTCCAACGGCCTGCCGTAGAACGGGGCCAGGAAGAGGCAACGCGGTGAATGATGGACCACCTCGCCGACGAGCCTGGATCGTTCCACGAGGCGGGCGTCCGGCGGCGCCGCCAGCCGCGCCACGAGCGGGGCCGCCGACAACGTGACGGCGATACCGAGCACGCCGGCGAGCAGGAGCCGCGCCCGCCCACCACCCCAGACCTGCTCGAGCATCACGGCCAACCGGTTTCCCAGGGGGGCCACGGACAGGGCCACGACCGGGATCAGCGGCAGGCTGTAGTAGTCATGGGTCGAGACGTGGTAGTCGAACATCAGCCCCATCAGCGCATAGGCCAGCCAGAGGGAGCCCACGAAACGCCGAGGCCGGCGGTCGGTGAACAGGAGCACTCCGACCAGGCCGCACACCAGGAGCGCAGGTCCGACCACGGTGTGAACCTGGTCCAGCCACCCTTTCCAGAACCCCGCGCTGTGCAGGAGGGAGGGGACGAAGCTCATCCGCGCCTGCCCGGCCAGCCGGCCGCCGACGAGGCCCAGGACGTAATACGGAAGACCGACCAGGAGGACGATGCCGCCGAACAACGCCGACCGGGACACCCGGTGGACCGCCCCGCGCACCCCTCCCTCCAGGGTCCATGCCAGTGCCGGGAGGGCCACGAAGAAAACGGCGAGCGGTTTCACGAGGACGGCCATCCCGCCGGCCGCCCCCGCGGCCACGAGCCAGGGCCACCGGGCGCGGAGCCACCACCGCCACAGGCACCACAGTGACGCCACCACCAGCAGGAGCATCAACGGATCGGGCTGAAAGCTCCTGCTCGCCACCACGCCGAAGGGAACGAAGAGGAAGACGCCCAGCGCGGCGAGACCTCCCCACCACCCCTCGAGGCCGCGGCCGAGGTCGAGCACGAAGAGGGCCGCCAGCAGCCAGAACCCCACGGAGAGGGCCCGCCCCGCCGGCATCAGCTCCGTGCCGGCGAGCCGGTAGATCCAGGCCGCCATGTGTTCCATGAGCGTGGGCTCCAGGCGGCCCTCGACCCGTGCCGCGCTCCTGGCGGCCTCGGCCGCCGGGCCGGCGTCCGAAGGACCGAGAAACAGCGCCCGCGCCATGATCAGCGACCGGTACTGCCTGGTGGGATGAAACCGTAGCGGTGGATGGCCGAGCCCCACCAGGCGAAGCGCGCCGCCCAACACCAAAAGCAGGGCGACGAGCGCCCAGGTCACCGGCAGGGGTCTCGACCGAGCCGCCTCCGGCCGGCCTTTCGAACCCGCCGCCGGTTCCCCCATGGTCAGGCCTCCCCTTCCGCTGTCGTTCCGAGACATCGATGTCGCCGCAGGGCCGAGCACGTCCCGGTCAGTGTAGCAACGCCCCCTCGGCACGGGTTCATCACCGGCCGGCGGGAGGCCGGGGTATACTGAAGCAGCGCGAACCCGGTCCTGCGTGACAAGATGGAGGACACGGTCATGCCGAAGACCATCGTGATGATTCACGGGATGTGGTGCGGCCCCTGGTGCTGGGAGAGCTTCCGGGCGTTCTTCGAGGACCGGGGGTACCGGTGCCTGGCCGTGACCTTGCGCCACCACGACGTCGACCCGGACCAGCCGCCGCCGCCCGAGCTGGGGCGGACCAGCGTGCTCGACTACGCGGCCGATCTCGAGGACACCGTCCGGGCCGTGGTGGACGACGCCGGCGGGCTTCCGGTGATCATGGGCCACTCCATGGGCGGCCTGCTGGCCCAGATCCTCGGCGCCCGGGGGCTGGCGGCGAGCCTGGTGCTCCTGGCGCCCGCCTCGCCCGCCGGCGTCATGGCCCTGACGCCGTCGGTCATCCGCTGCTTCCGCCGTCCCCTGACCACCTGGGGATTCTGGCGCAAGCCCCACCGCCCCAATCTCGAGGAGGCCACCTACTCGATGCTGCACCTCCTCTCCGCCGAGGAACGGGAACGGGTCTGGAAGCGCCTGGTCTGGGAATCGGGCCGGGCGGCGGCCGAGATCGGTTTCTGGCTCTTCGACCCCCACCACGCCACCCGGGTGGACGAGCAGGCCCTCACCTGCCCCACCCTGATCGTCAGCGGCCTCGAGGATCACATCACGCCCCCCTCCGTGACCCGCAAGGTGGCCCGCAAGTACCGCCACGTCGCCACCCTGCGGGAGCTTCCCCGGCACGCCCACTGGCTGATCGGCGAGCCCGGATGGGAGGACGTGGCGGCTCTCGCCGCCGGGTGGCTGGAGACGCTTTCGCCGGCCGGAGACGGGAGCGGAGGGACGGGGGCGCAGCGATGAACACCGCCATCCTCATCCTGGCGTCGCTGTGCGGCACGCTGGCCATGGCCGCCGGCGGCCGGCCGGCCGCGCCCCGCCTCGAACCCGGTGCCGCCGTCACTCTCGGCGTCGGCGAGGAGGCCGCTTCGCGCGACGGGCGGGTCGCCGTGACCTTCGTCGCCGTCAGCGAGGACAGCCGCTGCCCGGAGGGCGTGCAGTGCATCTGGGCGGGCAACGCCCGGGTGCTACTGCGGATCCGCGAGGACGGCAACACGCGTGAGGCCGCGCTGTGCTCCAACGCCGAGCCGCGTCAGGTCCGGGCGGACGGGCTGACGCTCCGGTTCGTCGCCCTTGAGCCACACCCCAGGAAGGACACGGCCATCGACCCCGCCACCTACCGGCTCACCATCGCCGTCGCTCAAGCCGAGCGTTGAGGGCCGCGCGGGGGCCGGGCCCGCGGGAGACGGGCTTCAGCGCTGGCCGCCGTTCATCCGTTGCATCTTGCGGGCGATGAGCATCGCCGTCTCCAGCGCCTGCTCGTAGTTCAGCCGCGGGTCCACCTGCGACTTGTAGGCCCGCCCGAGGTCGCCCTCGGCCAGGCCGCGGGCGCCGCCGACGCATTCGGTGACGTTGTCGCCGGTCAGCTCCAGGTGAACGCCGCCCAGGTAGCTTCCCATCTCGTGGTGGATCTCGAAGGCCTGGTCGAGCTCGGAGAGGATGTTGTCGAAGCGCCGGGTCTTGATGCCGTTGGCCAGCGTCTCGGTGTTGCCGTGCATCGGGTCGCAGGACCAGAGCACGGTCCGGCCGGCGTTCTGCACCGCCTCGATCAACGGCGGGAGGCACTCGGCGATGCGGTCGTGGCCGAGCCGGTGAATGAGCGTGATCCGGCCCGGCTCGTGATCCGGATCGAGGATGTCGAGGAGATCGAGGAGCCACTCCCCGGTCATGGCCGGCCCGATCTTGATGGCGATGGGGTTCCGGATGCCGCGGAAGTACTCGACGTGGGCACCGCCCGGGTCGGCCGTCCGCATGCCAATCCAGGGGAAATGGGTGCTCAGGTTGTACCACCCCTCCCGCCGCGGCACCGTCCTGGTCTGGGCCTCCTCGTAGGGCAGGTGGAGCCCCTCGTGGCTGGTGAAGAAGTCGACGCGGCTGATCTCGCCCATATGCCCGCCGGCGAGGGTCTCCATGAACCGCAGGGAGTCGGCCATGGACTCCACCATGCGCTGGTACTCGGCGGACCGGGAAGAATGGTTCACGAAGTCGAGGTCCCAGTACTCCGGGTGGTGCAGGTCGGCGAACCCGCCCTCGACCAGGGAGCGGATGAAGTTGAGGGTGAGGGCCGCCCGCGCGTACCCCTGGAGCATCCGCCGGGGATCCGGGGTTCGCTCCTCGGGCGTGAAGCCGGCGCCGTTGACGAGGTCGCCCCGGTAGCTGGGCAGGGTCACGCCGTCACGGGTTTCCGTGTCGGCCGAGCGCGGCTTCGCGTACTGGCCGGCGAAACGCCCCACGCGGATGACCCGGCGCCTGAGGCCGTAGGTGAGCACGAGGCTCATCTGGAGGAGGATCTTGAGCTTGTTGGTCAGGACGTCGGCCTTGCAATCGGCGAAGCTCTCCGCGCAGGCTCCGCCCTGGAGAAGGAAACGCTCCCCGGCCGCCGCCTCGGCGAGCTGGGACTTGAGCCGCTCGACCTCCCACGAGGTCACCAGGGGCGGCAGCGACGCCAGCTCGCGCACCACCGCCTCGACGGCACCCGGATCCGGGTACTCCGGCTGCTGGCCGGCGGGCCGGCTTCGCCACGACGAGGGGGTCCAGTCCTGCAAGCCCATCCCTCCAATGAGGAGGGATCATACACGAGAACCGGCGCCGGCGCGCCATCCACGCCCGGCTGTGGCCTCCGGGAACCCCCGGGAGCCGGTTACTGGCCGAGCATTCCCGCCTTCATCTTGGCGGACGGCGGCTTGGGGCCGAGCCACACCCTGAGCAGGGCGCGCGAGAAGTCGTCACCCTCGATGACGCCCTTCTTCTCGCCGTTGATCACGACCTCCGTCCCCTCGCCCGGGACCATCGTCAGGTCGACCTCGTCGCCCACGTGCATGTCGCCGAAGAAGCTCTTGAAGCGGTCGATCCGGGGCTGCAGCGCCGCCACCTGTCCGGGATCGTTGGCCTCGAAGCCGTCCTGCCAGCCGTTCGCCATCTTCTTGGCGGTGGCCTTGTTGGTCTTGAACTTCATGACCACGCGCTTGACCTCTTCCGCCTTCACGGCCTCGGCTGCATTCTTGGTCGGGTGCTCGAGGTAGAGGCCGGCCACGTACACCTTGATCCAGAGCTTCTTGCGAATCCCCATGCCGTTGAGATGGAGCACCTTCCCCGCCACGGTCACCTGGTCCGGGAACTGCACTCCGGCGAGCTCGCCGGCGAAGGCGAGGGTCGCCATCAAACCGCCCACGAGCAAAACACTGACGAATCGGCGCATCGTGAACCTCCTCTCGATCGATCTCCCTTGCATTCTACCCCGCCCGGGCCTGCGCCGCCCGCTTCCGCGACCTCCGGTCCAGCCGCCAGAGGTAGGCCAGCCGCCGCAGCCGCCCGGTCGGCTCGTTCCACCGCCCGGCCAAGAGCTCGGCCAGCACTGCGGCGCGGCGGGGCGTTCCGGCGGCCTCCTCGAGCATCCCGAGGCGCAGCGCGCGCCCCAGGGCGCGTTCGGTCAGCCTCTCCAGATGAACCTTCTGCCGGTTCATGCCTGCCGTCGCACCTCTGTCCCCTCTACCCATCTCCGAGCCCACGAGACTCCTGCCCCGCGCACATGCCGCCTTCTG
>CAZXXL010000106.1:0-10033 GCA_964644635.1 uncultured Thermoanaerobaculia bacterium
CGCTCGGGACGCCGTTCGACAGCGGGCAGCGAAGCTGCCCTGTCTCACGGCGCTTCGCTCCGGCCCTGGCGGGCCTGTGCTCGGGACGCCGTGACACCGGGCGGCCCCGCCGCCCGGTGTCACGGCGCCTCGCAACGGCGAAGCGGGAAGAGCCGAGGGCGCGCGGGGGCGGGGGCAATGTGCTACTCTTCACAATGGACCGTTGGGGGAGGTGCGAGCATGGACTGGAAGAACGTGGCCAGGGTCGGTTGCACGCTGCTTCTTGCGACGGGGCTGGCGGCGTGCGGCAGCAAGCCGGTGGTCGGCATTCTCCTGCCCCGCACCGGGGAGGCGAGCAGCTACGGCGAGTCCCTGGAGAGCGGCATCCGCGTGGCCCTCGCCGAGGCGCGGGAGAAGCGTGCCCTGCCGCAGGGGTTCGAGGTGGTGTGGGCGGACACCGAGTCGAGCCCGCAGCGGGAGGTGACCGAGCTCGCCGGGATGGTCCACAAGCGCGGCGTGAAGATGGTGATCGGCGGCGCCACCAGTGACGAGGCGCGGGCGTTGCTGCCGGAGCTGAAGAAACTCAACGTGGTCTGCCTCTCGCCTTCGGCATCGGCGCCGGGCCTGGCCAAGCAGAGCAAGCTCTTCTTCCGCATCTACCCGTCCGACGAGCTGGAAGGCGGGCGTGCGGGCCAGTTCCTCTACGACACCTTGAAGGCCAAGACGACCCTGGTGTTCGCGGGCGACTCGACTTACGCCAACGGCATCAGGCCCGAGTTCAAGCACCAGTACGTGGACACGCTGGGCGGCAAGATCATCGGCACCGTGACGGTGGAGCAGAAGGGGTGGCAGGCCGAGGCCGGCCGTTACCTCAAGCAGAAGCCGGCGGCGGTTTACATCATCGGCTACGCCAAGGAGATCGTCGACGTCCTCCGCTACCTGCGCGAGAACAGCTACCCGGGCCGGATCATGACGACGTCGGCGTTCTACACCGGCAACAGCATTCCCAAGGCCGGCGAGCTGGCCAACGGCGTCTTCCTGCCGCTGCCGCCCTTCGACCGGACGTCGACCGATCCGTTCATCCAGCAGTTCGTGCGCCGCTACATGGACACCTACCAGCGCGCCCCGGACATCTTCGCGGCCCACGGGTACGACGCCATGCGGCTGGTGATCAAGGTGATGACCATCGCCAAGCCGCCGGAAACCGACGAGATCCAGAAGGCCATGCACTTCGGCATCAGCGAGTTCAAGGGCGTGACCGGCCCCATCCTGTTCGACGATTACGGCAACGTGAAGCACTACCCGAAGATGTTCATCGTCAACGATGGCCAGGTGGTGAGCTACGAGCACTTCCTCAAGCAGGAGCGCGCGCGGATCCTGCGCCAGGTGCAGGATCTTCTCGGACCGGCGAAGTAGGCGGTCCATGGCGGATCGAGCCGAGGGAGGCGGCCGGGCCGCGGGTTTCGCACGGCTCGTCCGCCGGGGGCGGAGCGCCTGAACATGGACGTCTTCCGCCTCCTGTGGCGGCACCGCGCCCTGGTGGCCGTCCTCGTCCGCCGGGAGCTGGCGGCGCGGTACCGGGCCTCGATCCTCGGCTACTTCTGGTCGCTGCTCAACCCCCTCATGCTGCTCGCGGTCTACGCCGTGGTCTTCACCACGGTGTTCAAGCCGCGGATGTCGGGCGCCGAGCCCTATGCGCTCTTCCTCTTCGCCGGCCTCCTGCCCTGGCTCTTCTTCTCCGGGGCGCTGCTGGACGCGGCCGTGACGCTGGTGGACAACGGCCCGCTCCTGGCCAAGGTGGTCTGCCCGGCCGAGATCTTTCCGGCGGTGACGGTGTTCGCCCACCTCGTGCACCACCTGCTCGCCCTGCCGGTGCTCCTCGCCGCCCTGGCCGGTTGCGCCGCGTTGGGCTGGCACCCGTTCCCGTGGACGGTCTTCCTGGTTCCCCTCGCGCTGGTTCCCTGGATCCTCACCACGGGCGGGCTGGCGCTGGTGATCTCGGCGCTGGCGGTGCACTTCCGGGATATCCGTGACCTGGTCGCCAACCTGCTCAACCTGCTCTTCTTCGGCAGCCCGATCATCTACACCCTCGACGGGCTGCACGTCGAGTGGTTGCGGCGCCTGCTCCGGCTCAACCCGATGGCCAGCCTGGTCGAGGTCTATCGCAGCCTGGCGTTCGCCGGCCGGATGGCCCCGCCGCTGGACTGGGCCATCGCCGTGGCCACCGGCGTCGTGACGTGGCTGATCGGCGCCTGGCTCTTCGGGCGCCTGCGGGACACCCTGGTGGAGGCCGTATGAAGGGGTCCATCCGGCTCCAGGGGGTGAGCAAGGTGTACCGCCGGATGGCCCGGCGGGGCCGCCTGCACAGCCTCAAGGGCGCCCTCCTCCACGGCGACCTGGTGCGCGGCCTGGCCCCGGCCGAGGCCTTCACGGCGGTGGACGCGGTGGACCTCGAGGTCGCCCCGGGCGAGGCGGTGGCCCTGGTCGGCCCCAACGGGTCCGGGAAGTCCACCCTGCTCAAGCTCATCAGCGGTATCCTCAAGCCCACCTCGGGACGGATCGACGTCGAGGGCCGGGTCACCGCCCTGATTGAGCTCGGCGCCGGATTTCACCCGGAGATCACCGGGCGGGAGAACGTGCTCATCAACGGCATGCTTCTCGGCCTCTCCCGGGCCGAGGTGGAGGCGAAGCTCGACGAGATCGTGCGCTTCGCCGACATCGGCGGGTTCATCGACCAGCCGGTGAAGACCTACTCCTCCGGCATGTACGTCCGCCTCGGGTTCGCGGTTTCGGTGGCCGCCGACCCCGACATCCTGCTCATCGACGAGGTGCTGGCAGTGGGCGACGCCGCCTTCACCCGGCGTTCCCTGGACCGCATCGCCAGGATGCGGCGGGAGGGCGTCACCCTGGTCATCGTCTCCCACGACCTCGACCTGGTGGCCGATCTCGCCGACCGAGCCTACTACCTGCGCGCGGGGCGGGTGGTGGCCGAGGGCAGCCCGGACGCCGTGGTGGCCCGCTACCGGAGCGACGTGGCCGGCGCCGAGCAGGGCGGGGAGCGGGAGGCGCCGGAGGTGCGCGTCGTCGAGCCGGGGAAACGGTGGGGGACCGGGGACGTGGAGATCGTCTCCGTGGAGGTCTCCTCGGGTGGAGTGCCGATGAGGGTGGTGCCGTCGGGCGCCGACTGCACGGTCCACATCCGTTACCGGGTGAACCGGCCGGTCGATGACTTCGTCTTCGGCCTCGCTTGGCACCGAACCGACGGCGTCCACGTGGGCGGCCACAACACGCTCCTCGACGGCCTCGAGCCGCGGCGCCTCGCGGCCTCGGGCGAGGTGCGCTGCACCTATCCCTCGCTCGACCTGGCGCCCGGCGAGTATTCCCTGGACGCGGCCGTGCATGCCAGGGGCGGCCTGGCCTACGACTACTGGTGCCAGGCCGGGCGCCTGCGCGTCACCGGCCCGGTGGACTGGCCGGGCGTCTGGGCCCCGGCGCATCACTGGGAGGCCGACGCCGATCTCTGGCGGCGATGAGCCCGAGCCAGCCAACGATCGTCCAGCCGAAGGCTGCGAGCAGGAGCCCGGTGCCGAAGGGCCTGGTGGACCAGGTGAGCGTCACCCGGTGATCGCCCGGGGGGACCCGCACCCCGATCCGGCACAGGTTGACGAGAACAGGGGCCGTCCGCCGGCCGTCCACGCGGACGATCCAGGAGGGGGAGAAGGCGGCGTCGAGGACCAGCAGGCCGGCGCCGGCGCTCGACGTGGCGACCCGCCACGAGGCTGGCGAGCGGGCGAGGAGCCTCGCCGAGCCCGGGCCGTGGCTCCGGACGCCGCTCGCCGGCGCCAGGACGACCGCGTCGGCGCCGGGCCGGCTGGCCGCATCCTCGAGCTGGTGCCAGGCCGCGGCACGGGAGGGGACCGCGATCTCACGGGCGGCCATCCAGCATGCGGGCGCCGGCCGTGTAAGCCGGTGGACGAGAACCTCCGCGCCCGCCGCCCGGATGGCGGTCACCGCGGCGACGTCCGCGCCCGCCGGGAGCCGCCGGGAGCGGAGCAGGTAGGCGATGCCGAGGTGACGGGCGGCGTGGGCGAGCCGCTCCGGGGAGGACCCGGCCAGACGGCGGGCGGCGTCGGCCGTCCACCACGGCTCGAGCCCGTCCGGACCCTCGGCGCCACGGTAGTGGACACCGTGCAGGACGCCGTAATACCGCCAGCCCTGGGCGAAGCCGAGGCGGCTGCGCTCGACGGGCGCCGGAACGCCCCGCTCGGGCGTCGGCTGGAGCCCGCCGCTCGGAAAGGCGACGGTCTCGGCAACCCGGGGGTCGGCGGCGGTGGCGGCCATGACGGGCGACGGCGAGGCGTAGCGGCGCCAGCGGTCCCAAATGAACATCGAGCGCCCCTCGGCGAAGAGCTGGGTCACCAGGGCCGGCAGGAGCAGGAAACGGGGCGCCGCCGCGGCCGCGGCCAGGGGCAGGAGCTGGGCCGCAAGATCGCCCCGGACCGAGCCGGCGACGGACCGCGCCACGCCCGGCCGGGCGAGGTTGGCGGCCGAGGCCGGGAAGAGCGCCGACAGCGTCCGCCTGGCGCCGCCGGGGGTGAGCAGCGGCGCGGCGACGGCGAGGACGAGGACGCCGGCGGCGAGGCAACGCCGGCGCAGCGCACGCGGCCGGTGCCGCGCGGCGGCGAAACCGGCGGCCAGCAAGGGCAGGAAGGCGAGCTGGGCCAGGATCAGGAGCTTGATCTGGTAGCGAAAACCGGCGAGCACCGGTACGTGCCGGGCCGCGGCCTCGATGACGCCGGGCACCGCCGCGGCGACCACCGCCACCAGCCCGAGGACCAGCCACGCGCGGCGCCTTCGGCCTGCCGTGCCCAGGCTGAGGAGAACCAGGGCCAGCACGCCCACGTGAAGGTTGACCTCGTAGCGCAGCCACGGGAAGGACGGCGCGGCCCAGAAGCCGTCCGGAGCGAACGGGCCGGGAGCACCGTAAAGGTGCGGGAGGACGATCTCGGGCCAGCGCCGGGGGCGGAAGGCGTCGGCCGCCACCGAGCCCGGCGGCAGCCCGAGGACGGCCCGCCGGCTCGCGGGGTAGACGGAGGCGAAGGGCGCGAGGAGGGGGGCGGCGAGGAGGAAGGCGAGCACGGGTGCGGCCAGCATGGGCAGGCGCCGGCGGGGCGCGGGGCCGCCCGCGAGAAGGGCGGCCAGCCAGAGAATCCAGCCCACGGCGGCGATGACCGGCTCGCCGGCCAGCCAGGAGCAGGCGCCGATGATCGCGGCGGCGGCGATTCGGCGGGCGACCCCGGCCCGTTCGGCCGGCACGCGGACGGCGCTCCAGACCAGCCAGGGCACCCAGGCGAGGGCGGCCATGGAGTTGGTGAAGGCGAGCTGGGAAAGCGCGATGCCCGCGCCGGCGGCGAATGCCGCCCCGGCCAGGGCGGAGCGGCGGGCGTGGCCCATGCGGCGCAGGAGAAGGAAGGCGCCGAGGGCGAGCAACAGGTGATGGATCAGGAAGTGCAAAGCGAGGGCGGAAGCCGGGGGCAGGACGAGGAAGAACAGCGTCGACGGGTAAAGGGCCATCGTGTTCGGGTCGGCGAGCAGCGGGCTTGCGGCGGTGGTCGCATCGTCGACCAGGGGCAACTGGTGGGCGGCCAGCTGGCGGGCGACGAGCAGGCGCCATCCCAGGTGGTGAGAGAGGACGTCGCGGAAGCAGGGCACCGATCCGCCCACCAGGCCGGGAAGGTACAGGGAGACGAGCAGGGCCAGGCACGCAGCAGCCACCAGGAACCGGCGCCGTCGCGCCGTCCGGAGCGGGTCGCGAGCGGACGATCCGGGCGGGCCCATGATGCAGGGGCCAGGGTAGCAGGAACCCGGCAGGTGACGTATTGCGTCACTTTCCGGATTCTGCGGTGTCCCTGGACGTCATCGAAACGGAGGCGAATCGGGGATGTGCAGGGTGCCGGCGCGACCTCGAGCCGCCACGGCGGGTTGCGGGGAGGCGCTCTCGAGTGGGAAGATGCGTATTCTCAAGGAAATGGCATGTTTCGAGCCTGGATTCGGGCCGCCGGCTCCGGGGGCTTGATCGGAGGCCGACGGCGTGGTACGGTTCTTGCTTGAAGAACTGACGAGAAGAAACGGAGGTGTCCGGATGAGGAGAGAGAAAGGTTTCACGTTGATCGAGCTGCTGATCGTGGTGGCCATCATCGGCATCATCGCCGCGATCGCGATCCCCAACCTGCTGAACGCGCTGAACCGGGGCCGCCAGAAGCGGTCGATGGCGGACATGCGGACCATCGGCACCGCGGTCGAGCAGTACCAGGTGGACTTCAACTTCTACCCGAAGGTCGCCGAGGGCGACGTGACCACGCTGGCTCAGTACATCGAGCCGACCTACGTCAAGAAGATCCCCGCCCAGGACGGCTGGAACACCACGTTCCACTGGATCGGCGACACGAGCAACGGTCTCGACTACACGATCATCTGCTACGGGAAGGATCGTACGTCCGGCGCCATCCAGCTCGGCTTGCGGACCACGAACTTCAACGACGATATCGTGTTCTCCGACGGTCAGTTCGTGCAGTGGCCCGAAGGCCTGCAGCAGTAATCGACATCCACGGTTCGATCGTACGAGGGGGCGCCGGCCCCCTCTTTTTTCGTATCTCTCCTGCCGCCACCGGCAGCGTCGGCATGATCCTTGCTTGCATCCGGGCAAAGGGGGAGGCATGAAAGAGCGAGGATTCACGCTGATCGAGCTGTTGATCGTCGTCGCCATCATCGGCATCATCGCCGCCATCGCGATCCCCAACCTCTTCCGCGCCCTCAACCGGGGCCGTCAGAAGCGCTCGATGGCCGACATGCGGACCCTGGCCACCGCCGTGCAGGAGTACGAGCTGGACTTCGGGTTCTTCCCCAAGGTGTCCGACGTGTTCACGCTGGCGGGCCACCTGGAGCCAACCTTTCTGAAGACCATCCCCAAGCTCGACGGGTGGAACGTGCCCTTCCTGTACCAGACGGACGCCGCGGGAGTTGATTACACCATCGCGTCCCTGGGAATGGACCACCAGCAGGGAAGCTGGACGGCCGGGCTCCGGACCACCAACTTCAACGACGACATCGTGCTTTCCGACGGCCAGTTCATGCAGTGGCCGGAGGGGCTGCAACAGTAGTCGGCCGCCGCTCCCGGGCCCGCGTGCGGGGTCTCTGCTAGCCTGAAGCCCGTGGATGTCGGGTACGGGCTGGTGCTTGCGGCCGTGCTCGCGGCGTGGCTCCCGGTGGAGACGGCGCCGTGGGCCGGTGCCGCGACGGTGCTGGTGCTGGCGCTGTCGGCCGTCCTGGCCGATCGCCCGGCCGGCGTCCGGTACCGAGGGCCGGCGGTCGCGGGCGGCCTCGCAGCGCTGGTGTGGGTGGGCGCGGGTCTCTTCACCGGCTGGGATCGCGCTTCGGCCTGCGCCGAGATCGGCCTGGCGGCGGCGGTGACCGTCGCGTTCTGGCTGGCCTCCGGCCGGCCGGTCCGCGAACGTGCGCTCGAGATGCTCTCCGCGGGAATCGCGGGCCTGGCGGTGTGGGAGCTGTGGCAGGTGGCGCATGGGTTCTCCGCCGACCTCGGCAACCTGGCGGCGCTTCCCACCTGGATGCAACCGCTCGTCCGCCAGCGGATCCTCACCGGCCGCGCCTTTGCCTCGTTCTCCCAGCCGGGCCACCTGGCCGCGCTGCTGGCGACCCTGGTGCCCGTTGGGGTGAGCCGCGTGGCCGCCGGGAGGCGGCGCCCGCTCTGGCTCGCGGTGCTGGCCGCGGCGGCGGCCGGTATCGTCCTGTCGCGCTCGCTGCTGGGCGCCGGCCTGGCCGTCCTCGGCGTTGCTCTGGGCTGGCCCGGCCGGCGGGGAACGGCATGGCGGGCGGCCGTGGCCGTGGCTGTGGGCGGGATCCTGATCGTGATTCTCCTGAGGACCGACCTTGGCCGCCTGGAGCCCGTGCGCCAGCGGCTCGACAACTGGCGGGCGGCGGTCTGGGTGTGGGAATCGAGCCCGGTCTCCGGGGCCGGCCTGGGCGGCTTCGGTCAGGCCGCCCTGGCCTACCCGGGCCCGGCGGCGAACCGTCCCCGCCACGCCCACGATCTGCCGCTGGAGTGGCTGGCGGAGATGGGCCTCCCCGGCCTCGGCCTCGGGCTGCTCTTCCTCGGCTGGTGCGTCCTCCTCGCCCGGCGGGCGTGGGCCGCCGACCGCGGCCTGGCGGCGGCCCTGCTCATCCTGCCGGCGCACAACCTCCTCGACTTCTCGCTCTTCGCCTGGGGCGCGGCCTTGCCGTGGGGGGTGCTGGCGGGCTGGGCGTACGCCGCCGGCCGGCCCGGCCCGGAGGGGCGGAACCGCGGCCGGTTTCCGCGTCCGCTGGTGGCGGCCTGCGGCGCCGTCCTGGTGGCCGTCGCCGGGTGTAACGCCGCCGGCGCCGCCTTCGAGCGCCGGGCGCGGGAGGCGTCGGGGGCCGGGGAAGCCTTCCGTCTGGCCGAGCGGGCCCGGGCCGTGGCTCCGTGGCGCATGGGCTCCCTGCCGGTGCTCGCGGCGGCCCCCGAGAGGGACCCGGCCCTGCTCGCGCCGGCGATCGCCGGCCTCGAGCGGGCCCGCCGTTGGGTACCCCACTCCCCGGGAATCGCGCTCCTGCAGGCGCGGCTCCTGCTCCTGAGCGGGGACCGGCCGGCCGCAGCCGCGAGGGTGCAGGAGGCCCTGGCCCTGGCGCCTCCGGGATCGGCCCTGGCCACGGCCGCCCGCGTCCTGGCCGCGAGGATCGCCGGGAACCCGAAGTAGCGGGAGACCCGAAGCTTCGCCGAGATTGGGCAAGTGATTCCCGGAGGTTGTCGTGTGAGAGAGCTTGCGCGGTGGTCGTCGGTGGGACGGCCCGTTGGGCGTGGTGACGCGTGCGGTCGGCGGACCGTCCGTTGGGAGCACCCTTTGCACTGTCATGGCGAGGAGGCCGGCGCAGCCGGCCGACGTGGCCATCCCTGGCAGTCCTGGAGCGCGCTCCCCCACACCAGGCGGGCTTTGCTAACCTGCCGCCGTGGCTGATGCACCTGGCACGGGTGGCGGCGCGCCGGCGTTCCCACCCGGAATCGTCCCGTTCGCGGTGGCCGTGTCCGCCGCCGGTGCGGCGGCCGCGGCGGCGGTGTTGGGGGGCGCCTTCCGGCCGGGGCAGATGCTGGGGGTTTCCGCGGCCATGGCCGGCCTCGCTCTGGCCGCGGTGGGCTCCGGTGCGGCCCGGCTCGGCCGCGCCGAGGCCGTGCTCCTCGCCTGCCTGGGCTGGGGCGCCGTCGCCGCCGCCCTGGCCCGGACCTCGCCGCTGGCGGCCAAGGAGTCCCTGGCCGCCTGGGGTGTCGCGGTGCTGCTCTTCGCGGTTGCCCGCCGCCGTCCGGAGCGGGCGGTGGGCCCGGTGCTGGTGGTGCTCGGCTTCGCCGGGCTGATGCTGGTCGCCGGGCAGCTGGCACAGGCCCTGGTGCTGGGAACCGCCCGGCCCGGCGGCGTCTTCGTCAACGCCAACCTGGTGGCCGCCCTGCTGGTGCCCCTGGTGCCGCTGTTCCTGGTTCGCCTGCCGCGGGCGCCGGGGCTCGTGCTGGCCGCGGCGGCCCTGGCCGGGGTCGGCCTCAGCGGATCGCGGGCGGCGATCCTGGCCCTGGCGGCCGTGCTCCTGGTTGCCGGCCTCGGACGACGCCCGAAGGTGCTGGCGGCGGTGGTGCTGGCGGCCGGGGCCGCGCTCGTGTGGTGGCGGTTTCGCACCCATCCCGATCCGCTCGCCTGGTACCGGGTCCGCATCTGGGGCGCCCTCCTGGAGCTGCTCGGCCGGCACCCCTTGGCCGGGATCGGGCCCGGGGGATTCCCGGACGCGACCGGCGTGGTGCGGCTGGCCACGCCCACGGGCTGCGCCCTCCACGCGCGCAGGATCGGGGGCGCCGAATCGACGTTGCTGAGCTGGGCGGGGCAGGGGGGGCTGGTGGGTGTGGCGCTGGGGTTCGGGGCCGGCGGGGGGCTGTGGCGGGGGCTGCGCGCGGGGGTGGCGGGGCGGCGGGGCGGGGTCG
>CAZXXL010000107.1:0-9986 GCA_964644635.1 uncultured Thermoanaerobaculia bacterium
GCGGTGTTCGGGGCGGGGGCGGGGCTCGCCGGGGCCGGCCGGCGGCCACCCCCCGCCGGCGCCGGGGAGGGTCCGCCGCGCCCCCGGCGCCGGGAGCGGTGGGCGGCGTGGCTGGCGCCGGCAGTGGCCGTCCTGGCGGCGATCCTCGTGCTCCGGGCGGACACGGCCGCCGGAAAGGGCCGGCGGCTGCTGGCCGCGGGGCGTCCCGGGGACGCCGTCCGGGAGCTGCGCGCGGCCGTGAGAACCCTGCCCTGGCGCCCCGAGGGGTGGAAGGCGCTGGCGGCGGCGGAGCTGGAAGCGGGCCACCCCGCCCAGGCGCTGGTGGCGGCCCGTACGGCCGGGCGCTGGACGGCGAGCGAGCGCCTGTGGGCCGTGGAGGTCCGGGCGCTCGAGGCCCTGGGTCGCCCGGACCTCGCCCGCCGGCGCCTGGCGTGGGCGCTGCGTCGCCTGCCCATGTCACCGGTGCTGCGGGCCCTGGTCGGCCGCGAGGATGACGCGTTGCCGGGGACGACCGCCCGCGAACCGGAGCCGTGAGCCGGCGTACGGGGGTACAATCGCGGCAACGGGTGAAAGGAGGCCTCCCTTGGACTTCGAGCTTTCCGACGATCAGCTGGCCATTCGCGACATGGTACGGGACTTCGCGCGCAACGAGATTGCCGCCCACGCCGGAGAGTGGGACGAAAGCCAGCTCTTTCCGCGGGACGTCTTCGCCAGGCTCGGGGAGCTGGGCCTGCTGGGCGTGCTGGTGCCCGAGGAGTACGGCGGGGCCGGTCTGGGCTACATCGAGTACGTGGTCATCCTGGAGGAGATCGGCGCCGCCGATGGGGCGGTCGGGCTCGGCGTCGCGGCCCACAACTCGCTGTGCACGGGGCACATCTTGACCTTCGGGAGCGAGGAGCAGAAGCGGGAGTTCCTGCCCAGGCTGGCTACGGGCGAGTGGATCGGGGCGTGGGGCCTCACCGAGCCGCAGGCGGGCTCGGACGCCGGCGGAACCCGGACCACCGCCCGCCGCGACGGTGACGAGTGGGTCCTCGACGGCTCCAAGAACTTCATCACCCACGCGTCGGTGGGAGACGTGGCCGTGGTGATGGCGCGTTCCCAGCCCGAGAAGGAGAAGCACCACGGCATCTCGGCCTTCATCGTGCCCTTCGACCGGCCCGGGGTCGCCCCCGGCCGCAAGGAGAACAAGCTCGGCATGCGGGCCTCGGACACGGCCAGCCTGGTGCTCGAGGACTGCCGGATTCCCGCCTCGTACCTGATCGGCCCCGAGGGCGACGGTTTCATCCAGGCGATGAAGGTGCTCGACGGGGGCAGGATCTCCATCGCCGCGCTGGCCCTGGGGATCGCCCGCGGCGCCCTCGACGCCGCCCTCGCCTACGCCCCGGTGCGGGAACAGTTCGGCAAGCCCCTGGCGGCGTTCCAGATGATCCGGGCCAAGCTCGCCGACATGGGCACGATGGTGGAGGCGGCGCGCCTCCTGACCTTCCAGGCGGCGTGGATGAAGAACCGCGGTCTGGAGACAACCAAGGTCTCGTCCATGGCCAAGCTGTACGCCTCCGAGGTGGCGGTGAAGGTGGCGGAGGAGGCCATCCAGATCCTCGGCGGCTACGGCTACACCAAGGACTACCCGGTGGAGCGCGCGTGGCGGGACGCCAAGCTGTGCACCATCGGTGAGGGTACGAGCGAGGTGCAGCGTCTCGTCATCGCCCGCGAGATGTTGCGCGAGGCGCAGGGACGGGTGTGACCCCGGAGGAGATCCGTTCCGGCCTCCGGGAGGCGGCGCCGCGGGCGCTGGCGCGCGCCCTGAGCGTGGTCGAGAGCGGGGGCGACGCGGCCCGGCGGCTGCTGGCGGCCATCCGGCCGGTCCCGGACGAGCCCTTCGTGGTTGGGATCACCGGCCCCCCCGGCTCCGGTAAGAGTACGCTGGTCGAGGCGCTGGGGCTGGAGCTGGTCCGGCGGCTGGGAAGGATCGCGGTGCTGGCGGTGGACCCGTCGAGCCCGTTCTCGGGGGGCGCGGTGCTCGGCGACCGGCTGCGCATGACCCGCCTGACCGGGACCCCCGGGTGCTTCGTCCGCTCCATGGCCACGCGCGGGGCCCTCGGCGGCCTGACCGCGGCCGCGGCGGACGCGGTGGACGTCTTCGCGGCGGCGGGCTTCCCGGCCGTCCTCGTGGAGACGGTGGGCGTGGGCCAGGACGAGGTGGACGTGATGCACCTCGCCGAAACCGTGGTCCTGACCGTGCCGCCGGGACTCGGCGACGACGTCCAGGCCGCCAAGGCCGGGGTGATGGAGATCGCCCACGTCTTCGCGGTCACCAAGGCCGACCTCCCGGGGGCCGACCAGGTCGCCGCCCAGATCTGGGCCGCCCTCGAGCTGGCCGGCGGTGAAGGCTGGCGGCCGCCGGTGCTCCTGGTCTCGGCCCCGGAGGGCCGCGGTGTCGCCGCCCTCGCCGACGCCGTCGAGTCGCACCGCCGCTACCTGGCCGGGGACGGTCGGCGCGAGGCGTTCCGGAGGCAACGCGCCGCGCGCCGCCTGCGCCGGGCCGTGGAGGACCTCGTCTGGCGGCGGCTGGAGGCCGGGCGGGCCCGGGAGCTCGCCGGCGTGATCGACGCCGTGGCCGCCGGGGAGCTCGACCCCTACACCGCCGCCGAGCGCATGCTGGACGGATCCTGAGCCCCGCGCGGGCCGGACCGCCGTGACAGGGAGGACGTCATGCCGAGCCCGGAAGATCCGCTCTTTCAACCTTTCCCCTTCGGAAACAAGACCCTCGCCAACCGGATCGTCATGGCCCCGATGACCCGCTCCAAGTCGCCCGGGGGCGTGCCGACCCCAGAGGTCGCCGCGTACTACCGGCGCCGCGCCGAGGGCGGCGTGGGGCTGATCGTCACCGAGGGCACCGTCGTGGACCATCCGGCCGCGAGCGGATACCCCGCCGTGCCGCGCATGGAGGGCGCCGACGCCGTGGCCGGGTGGCGGCGGGTCGTCGAGGCGGTGCACGGGGCCGGGGGCGTCATCGTTCCCCAGCTCTGGCACGTGGGCAGCGTCCGCACCCGCGGGATGGAGCCGGACCCCGACGTGCCCGGCTACGGCCCCTCGGCCGTGCCGCACCCCTCGCGCGGCGAGGACGGCGAGGCGCCGGTGGCCATGAGCGAGGCCGACATCGCCGAGGTCATCGGCGCCTTCGCCCGGGCGGCCGCGACGGCCCGCTCGGCCGGCTTCGACGGGGTCGAGATCCACGGCGCGCACGGCTACCTCGTCGACCAGTTCTTCTGGGTGCGCACCAACCGCCGCACCGACCGCTGGGGCGGCGCCCTGGAGAATCGGACCCGCTTCGCGGCCGAGATAGTGCGCGCGGTCAGGCGCGCCGTCGGCGACGACTTCCCCATCGTGTTCCGCTTTTCCCAGTGGAAGATGGGTGACTACGACGCCCGCCTCGCGCGGACCCCCGGCGAGCTTGAGGAGCTGCTCGCACCGCTGGTCGACGCGGGCGTGGATCTCTTCCACGCCAGCACCCGGCGCTACTTCGAGCCGGAGTTCGAGGGCTCGGAGCTCAACCTGGCCGGCTGGACCCAGCGCATCACCGGCAGGCCCGCCATCACCGTGGGCTCCGTGGGCCTCGACCGGGACTTCCTGTCCGCCTTCCGCGGCGAGGCCTCGGCCCCGGCCGGCATTGAGGACCTCCGCCGCCGCCTGGCCGCCGGCGAGTTCGCCCTTGTGGCCCTGGGCAGGGCCTTGCTCGCTGATCCCGAGTGGCCGCGCAAGGTGCGCGAGGGGCGCGAGGACGAGATCGTTCCCTTCACCCCGGAATGCCTCGAACGCCTGACCTGAACGGCGCCGGCCCTGTTTCATCGCCCCCGGCGTGAGATTCATCGGCGCCGGCAATGGCAAGGCGCCAGAAGAAATGGTCTACCACCAGCGATTCCCGCACCTCCGCCGCATGGTAGGATGGTGATGGAGGATTGGATGGTGAAGTTGTACCGCGACACGGACCCGAGGCAGGTCCAAACCTACCCAGCAGCCGAAGCTGCTCGGTACCTGGGTATGCCCGTGGCCACGTTGCGTTCCTGGGTTTTCGGTCGCTCCTACCAGACGGTCGGCGGCCTCCGACGCTTCGAACCGCTCATCGTTCTGAGTGATCCCACCCAACGCCTCCTTTCTTTCATGAACCTTGTAGAGGCGCACGTGCTCGCTGCTATCCGCCGTCAACACGGAGTCACGCTCGCCAATATCCGCTCGGCCGTCAGCCATCTGCAGGATCGCTACCACGTCGAACACCCGCTTGCCCGTGTCGAGTTCAAGACCGACGGGTTGAGCCTCTTTATTGACGTCCTCGGTCAGCTGGTTAACGTTTCGCTGCGCGGACAGGTTGCCATTCGTGAAGTCATGGAGGCTCATCTTCAGCGCGTGGAGCATGACGAGAAAGGCCTTGCCGCGCGACTGTTTCCCTTTACGAGATTTGGGGCTGAGAGATCATCCCAACCAAAACTCGTAGTCATCGATCCTAAAGTGGCCTTCGGGCGACCCGTTCTTGCGGGTACCGGGATTCCCACCGCGGTTCTTGCTGATCGCTACAAGGCCGGAGAGTCGATCGCCGAGCTTGCGGACGATTACGAGTGCGACACTGCCCAGGTTGAGGAAGCGATCCGGTGCGAGCTGGCCGTCGCATAGGAAAGCAAGCTGCCGAAGATCTGGTCTTCTTCCTTGATCGCTCGGTTGGCAAACATTCGGTTGCCGATCCGCTCCGCGCCGCCGGAGTTCATGTCGAGGTCCACGACGACCACTTCCCGGCGGATGCCCTGGACCAGGACTGGCTCCCCATCGTTGGGCGGCGGGGTTGGTACGTCTTGACTTGTGACACTCGCATTCGCTACCGGCGTCTCGAAATCACCGCCGCCAGAGACGCCCTGGTTGGGCTGTTCGTCGTGGTTTCCAAAAACCTGACCGGATCTGGGATTGCGCAGATCATCCTTAAGGCATTGAACCGGATGAAGAGGTTCATCAAGAAACACGATCGACCCTTTGTCGCGAAGATCTACCGCGATGGCTCCATCAACGAGATCGAACTTTGAAAGCACGCTCATTGTGGGCTCCTGTGGTTCTCAACGGTGGCGGCGCAAGACCGTCGGAACCTTCACGGCCGGCAGGATAAGACTGTTATAGGATGGATCGCTATCGCCTGCCTTCCCGAGTTTACGAAGCACAATTCAGCCACTGTTTCTCTCGACCACCCAGAATTTCGCCGAGAGGGACAAGGCTGCAGGATCAGCCTGTCACGAGCCCACGTGGACCTTCCCGTCTTTCGACGAGAGAGGGGGTGTCTTGGCCATGCGGATCATCCTGAAGATGGCGGCCCCCGAAGGGATCTCCGGCGGCGCCGGAGCCGCCGACGGGCCGAACTCCAGCTCGGCGAAGTGGTCGTCGTAGCTCCAGCGGAGGACCAGGCCGCCGTCCTTCTCGGTGTGGGTGGTCCGGGGCGGGCCGAGGAGGGCCATGGCGGCGGCCGCCGTGGTCTTCCAGTCGTGGGCCGGGTCGAGGGCGACGGTGTACGGGGAGTACCGGAGCACGTTTTGCGTGTCGATCAGGATCTGGCTGACCCGGCCGGCCCGGTCGAAGGAGAAGGCCCAGAGGATGCGCGGGCCCGCCCTCGCCTGCAGGACGGGGCGCTCGGACCCCGTGGCGCCGAGATGGAAGACCCTGGCCACGTCGGCGCGCGAGGAGCCGAGCCCGATACCCGCGAAGGTGCCCTGCTCGAGGTCGGCCTCGAGCGGAATCGCGTGCTTGAACAGGATGGCCCAGGTCTCCGGGTCGGCGAGGAACTGCCGTTCGCCGGGCAGGGTGACCGCCGGAAAGAGGTTCTTGACGCCCGACCTCAGGATGCCGTCGAACAGCTCCAGGGCCTCCGAGCGCCGGCCGGTCACCCACGCCGCGGCCTCGCGGTACATCGCGATCTCTCCGTTGGTCGGCTCGAGCTCGGCGGCGCGCCTGAGGAGCCGGTACGCCCGCCGGTAGCGGGCCAGGTGAAGTACGAGACGCCGAGGTCGGCGTCGACCCAGAAGCGGATCTCGGCCTCGAGGTCCTCGCGGTCCGCGAACGGCTCGAGGAGGGCGATCGCCTGCCGGTAGCGGTGGTGCTCGATCAGCGACGCAGCCTCGTCCAGGGGAACGGCCCCTGGTTCCCCGGCCCGCCCAACGCCGAGCACGGCGACCAGCGCCAGGCCGCCGAGAACCGCGAGTTTGCCCCTTCCCATGGCATCCAGGATACCAGCCGGGCGGCTGCCGATCTCCAGGAACAGAGGAGGGTACGACCCGGGCCTCCCCGTCGCCCCGAAGCTCCAGCGGGGAAGGTCCAGCCCCGTGTTACCCTTGAGCGATGCGGAAGGTGACGCTCGATCACATCGGCATCGCGGTGGCGTCCATCCGGAGTGACCTCCGGCTTTACCGGACCCTCGGCGTCGAGCTGGAGGGCGTGGAGGAGGTGCCGGAGCAGGGTGTCCGGGTGGCCTTTCTGCCGGTGGGGGAGCCGCGGATCGAGCTCTTGGAGCCGCTCGGCGGGGACTCGCCCATCGCCCGTCACCTCGAGCGCCGGGGGCCGGGGTTGCACCACATTTGCCTGCGGGTGGACGACATCCGGCGCGCCATGGCCGCGCTCGCGGCGGCCGGCTACCGGCTCTTGTCGGAGGAGCCCCGGCCGGGCGCCCACGGGGCGCTGGTCTGCTTCGTCCACCCCCGCTCGGCGGGAGGCGTCCTGATCGAGCTCTCGCAGCCGACCGGCGGGGTGGCGCCATGACGGTGCTCTTCGAGGAAGGTGCGCTCGTCGTCGCCCATTGCAGCAACCCGAGGGAGAAGCTGTGGGGCGTGCTGCTGCGCCTGGACACCGTGGGCGCCACCATCCGTGGCCTGGACATCAACTCCGTCGAGGACTGGATGCGGCAGGAGATCAGCGGCGCCGAGCCGATGATCGGTCCCTCCACCGTATTCATCCCCACCCATCGCCTCGAGAGGATCTTCCTCGACGAGTCGAGCGGCGGGGTGCAGGGCTTCGGCGACCGTTTCCGGGCGGCCTGCGGCCGCGATCCGCGGGAGGCGCTGGTGGCGTCGAGGGAGCCGTGAGACGGGCCGTCCTCGTGTGCCTGGCGCTGGTGGCGGCCGCGGCCTGCGACGGGCATGCCCGCAGGGCTGCGGACAGGCCGGTGCTGCTGTGGTCGGCGCCCCGGGCGGGGCTGGAGTTTCCGCTGCCGCCGGAGGCCGAGTGGCGCCCGGTGTACCAGAAGCTGCGCCGCGAGCTGGCCGCCCGGGAGGGCGGGAACTGGCGGTGGGCCTGCTTCAGCGCCGGTGACTTCGACCGCGTGCTGTCGTTCTACCGCGAGCGGTACGGGCTCGCGGCGGGCAGCGTCCGCGTCACCGTCGAGAACGGGCAGAAGGTCTTCGCCACGGTGCGCCGGGTGGCGGCCGGGCTGGGCCATCCGGTGCCCGCGGCGAGAGGTCGTAGCCGGCGCGTGCGGACGGCCCGGCTGGGGGCGCGCGGGAACCTTCCGGCGGTGATGTTGGAGTCGCCGTTTCTCGATCTCGACACCGGCCGCGTTCGCCCGGGCACCCTCATCAGCATGAGCTGGCGGCCGGCGGAGGACGCGCCGTGAGGTGGCCGGCGCTGCTCGCCGGGCTGTTGGTCGCGGCCGGGACCGCGACGGCCGGCTACCGGGGCTCGGTCCAGGTGGACGCCGTCGTGATCCCGGTGACCGTGCGCGACCGCGCCGGACACGTCATGGACGACATCGGCCTGAACCGCTTCCGCCTGCGGGTGGACGGCATGGAGGTGCCGATCAAGGACATCAAGCGGGAGAGCGATCTCCCCCTCAGCCTGGGCTTCATCCTCGACACGTCGGGATCCATGGAGGGCCACAAGATGGCCGCGTGCCGCGACCTGATCATGGCCTTCCTGAAGCGGCGGCGCAGCGGTGACGAGATGGCCCTGTGGACCTTCGGCGACGGCAGGGTGCGGGAGCGTTTCCCCTTCGGCATGGGCTGGTACCTCCTGCCGCGCGTGCTGGAATCCATCCGGCCCTGGAGCACCACCGCCCTGTACGACATGATCCGGCGGGTGCCGGAGGTGATGGCTACGGCCTCCCACCCGCGCCGCGCGGTGATCCTGCTCACCGACGGCGTCGACAACGCCTCGAAGATCGACGCCGACCAGGCCACGTTGCTGGCCCAGAGGCTGAGAACCCCCGTCTACGTGATCGGCGTCGAACCGCCCCCCCGGGAGGTGATCGCCGGCGGGGCGACTTACGAGGAGATCCTCCAGCTCATCGCCGAGCTGAGCGGCGGCCGCTACCGGCGGGTCCCGTCCACGGACCGGATGCCGCAGGCCGTGAAGGAGCTGCTGCGAGAGCTTTCGTCGCGCTACATCATCACCTTCACCACCTCCGGGGTGGGGCGCAGGAAGTGGCGCAGGATCGAGGTGAACGTGAAAGGTTACCGGGCGATCTCCCGGCACGGCTACTTCGGGACGCTGCCGTGAGGCGGGAGGGACGGTGACCGTGCCGGGGGCGCGCGTTCCCCGCCACTTCGTGGCCGCCGCCGGGCTGCTCGGGACGCTCGGCGTCGCCGCCGGGGCCTTCGCCGCCCACGGCCTCCGCGGCCGGCTGGCCCCGGACATGCTCGCGGTCTTCGCCACCGGGGCCAGGTACGCGCTCATCCATGCCCTGGCTCTGCTCGGCACCGGCCTCGCCGCCGCCCGGTGGCCGGGCCGGCTCCTGCACGCGGCCGGCTCCTGCTTCCTCGCCGGGACCGTTCTTTTCTCGGGGAGCCTCTTCGCCCTGGCCCTCACCGGCGTGCGGGCGTTCGGCGCGGTCACGCCCGTGGGCGGGCTGGTGCTCCTGGCCGGCTGGATCTGCCTCGGCGCCGGGTGCCTGGGGGTGGGCCCGGAGGGGCGTTCGTGAACGAGTCCTACCGGAAGTACCGCGACGCCTACGCCGAGGACTGGGTGGTCCGCGCCTACGAGCTCGCGCCGCCGGACTTCGCCCGGCTGCTGGCCGCGGAGGCGGCGTGGATCCGCGCCCGGGCCGCCCTGCCCCTCCTCGAGATCGGCTGCGGCGCCGGGCGGCTGTTGCTCGCCGCCGGCCTCGACCGGGCGGGAGCGGTGGGCTTCGACCTCGTGCTCCGCTACCTGGCCGCGGCCCGGGGTCGCCTGGCCCGGACCCGGCTGGTGAACGGCGACGCGTTCCGGCCTCCGTTCGCGGCCGCGAGCTTCGCGACGGTGGTGCTGGCTCAGGCGACCATCGGCTCGGTGGGCGGCGCAGAGCTTCGCCGGCGGATGACGGCCGCCGCCGGGCGCCTGGTCCGGCCCGGCGGCTGCCTGCTCGTGACGGCCTACGGCTCCGGGGCGCGGGAGGCGCGGCGGGCGTGGTACGTCGCGCAGCAGGCCGCCGGCCTGCTGCCGCCCTTCGACCCGGACCGGACCCGGGACGGCCGGTTCGTCTTCGCCAACGGCTTCGTCAGCGAGGAGCTCGCGGCGCCGGCTCTTAAGCGCCTGCGGCCGGCGGGTTTCGGCGGCGGCGTGGAGGAGCTGCCGGGCGGCATGGTGGCCGCCGCCTGGAGCCGTCTCACGGCGTGATGGTCCAGCCGTGCTGGAGCGAGAAGAGGCGGGCGTAGAGGCCGCCCGCGGCGACCAGCTCGGCGTGCTTCCCCCGCTCGACGATACGGCCGCGGTCGAGCACGAGGATCTCGTCGAAGGTCTCCATGCGCGTGAGCCGGTGGGTGGCCATGAGGGTGGTCCGGCCCTCCATGAGGCCGTGGATCGCCTCCAGGACGCGGGCCTCGGTGGCCCGGTCGAGGTTCGCGGTCGGCTCGTCGAGGATGAGAAAGGCGGGGTCCCGGAGGAGCACCCGGGCCACCGCGAGACGCTGCCGCTCCCCGCCCGACAGGCGCACGCCCCGCTCTCCGATCCACGTGTCCAGGCCCTCCGGGAGGGAGCGGACGAGCTCCGTG
>CAZXXL010000108.1:0-9985 GCA_964644635.1 uncultured Thermoanaerobaculia bacterium
GCGCACCGCGTCGCCGCGGCCCAGGCCGCGGCGATGGGCGCGACGCCCCCAAGGGCCCGTTCCATCCACTGCCATGGAAGAACCTTCGGTGACACGATAACTTCCGGAGATCCCTCGCTCAATCTCGGGGAAACTCCAAGCCCGAGGGCGGGCCGCAGCAGGGCCCTCACGTCGCCCAGAGAGGAGTAGAATCCTCGGCCATGGACGTTCTCGCCCTGGACTTCGACGGCGTGATCTTCGACAGCGCCCGCGAGGCGTTCGCCGTCGCCGTGAAGGCCTACGCCGAGACCTCGCCGGGCAGCCGGCTGGCATCGCACCCGCTCGCCGCGGCAGGCGCCGGGCTGCCGGCGGGCTACCGTTTCGACCGGGACCCCGTGTTCCGCCGTTTCATGGAGCTCGTGCCGCTCGGCAACCGGGCGGAGGATTTCGGCGTCATCCTGGGATCGATCGAGCAGGGCCTGGCGATCACGAGCCAGGCGGACTACGACGCGACCCGCGCCGGGCGCGAGGAGCGGTGGTTACGGGACTACCACGAGCTCTTCTACGTCCACCGGAAGCGCTTCCGAACCCGGAGCCCCGCGCAGTGGCGGGCGCTACAGGACCCCTACCCCGAGCTCGTCCGTCTCCTCAGACGGCGGGCGGATTCCGTCGAGCTCGCCATCCTGACCGCGCGGGACGCCGCCTCGGTCAACGAGTTACTCCGGGAGCACGGGCTCGAGCGCCTCTTCCCGCCCGAGCGGATCTACGACAAGGAGACGGGCGTCAGCAAACGGGCCCACCTGAGGCGTCTCCGGGACGACCTCGGCGTCGAGCCGGGGCGCATCACCTTCGTCGACGACAAGCTCAATCACCTGCTCGCCGCCAGCCGCGAAGGGGTGCGCGCCGTGCTCGCCGGTTGGGGCCACAACACCCCCCGCGAGCACGCCGACGCCCGGCGGCTCGGGTTCGACGTCGCCTCCCTGGACACGGCCGAGGAGCTCCTCTTCGGTGATCGCGCCGTGCCGGGTCAGCCCTGAGCGAGCCTTCCGGAGATGAAGCTCTCCAGGGCCCGGCGGCCTTCGGGCGAGAGCTCGATGAACTCCAGCCCGATCTCCGCCTTCTCTTCCTCGTCGCCCTCGTCGGCCAGCGGCCTGACATAGACCGCCCGTCCCGAGCCCGCCAGCCGCTTCCCGCCGAGCTCCATGTCGATGGCCACGGTGGTCCCCACCTCGGGCACGAACGGCGCCTCCACCAGCATGCCCGAGGCGCTCAGCCTGCGGACGAGGAACTCCTCCCGGGCGTCCACGTGGATTGCATCCCCGGAACGCACCGCGAACCTTCCGAACAGCCGCGCCTGCGGCTCGATGACCGCCTTGGCCTCGATCAGGTCGAGCAAGGTTCTCGCCTGCTCCGTCAGGACCTCGTCGAACTGGATCCCGGCCCGGTACACCGGCCGCACGCTCCCGCCCTCGTCCCTCTTCGTCCTGCCCAGGACGCACCACGCCACCGTGCCGGGGAGGCTGACCTGGATGCCGCCGTCGTAGACCTTGAAGAGGTACCGGCGGCCCACGGTCAGCCGGTGATTGGTTTCCACCGCCATTCCCGAGACGCTCAGGTTCACGACCGTCATATCGAGGGTGAACTGGAAGGTCCCCTGGACGCCGCTCACATCGAACCGCGGGCTCCGTCGACGCTCCTGACTGGTCATCGCTCTTCCCGACATCTTCCGCCCTCCGCGCATGGGCCCGCCGCATCTCGTTGCCGCTGTGCCAGCCGAGACCAGACGTCATGGCGTACCGTTGTTGACGAACCAACAATAGGAACGCTCCCCGCCGCCTGTCAAGACGGGTACACTTCCCCGTCGCGGGAGGGCTCATGCGCTCGAGAGGGACGATTCGCCTTTTCACCTGGAACGTCAACGGGCTGCGGGCCTGCGTCCGCAAGGGTTTCCTCGACTGGCTGCGGGTCACCCGGCCGGACATCCTCAGCCTGAACGAGGTGCGGGCCACCCCGGAGCAGCTGCCCCCGGAGGTGCAGGCCCCCGAGGGCTACCACGCCTTCTGGCACCCGGCTGGCCGGAAGGGTTACTCGGGCGTTGGTCTTCTGAGCCGGAGGCGCCCGGTGGCGGTCACACGCGGCGGCCTGGGTGATCCCGCCTTCGACGACGAGGGCCGCCTGATCGTCTCCGACCACGGCGACTTCCTCCTCTACACCGCGTACTTCCCCAACGGGGGCCACGACCTCTCCCGGGTGCCCTACAAGCTCGCCTTCTCCGAGGCGGTCCTGCAGCACGCCGAGGCACGGCGGCGGGAGGGCCGGAGCATCATCATCTGCGGCGACGTCAACACCGCCCACCAGGCCATCGACCTGGCGAACCCGGCCGCCAACCGGAAGAACACCGGCTTCCTCCCCGAGGAGCGGGCATGGGTCGGCCGGCTCATCGAGCACGGCTACATCGACATCGTCCGCGAGCTCCACCCCGGCGAGACCGGCCTGTACACCTGGTGGAGCAATCGCAAGGGCGTCCGCGAGCGCAACGTCGGCTGGCGCATCGACTACTACTTCATCACCCCCGACCTCCGCGGGCGCGTGGTGACCGCCCGTCACCACCCGGGGGTGATGGGCTCCGACCACTGCCCGGTGGAGCTGGAGCTCCTCACGGCGGCCGGCTGAGACCGGGGTCGCGGGCCCGGTTCCACAGCCCGCGAGGGCGGCGGGGCTCCTTGCGGACGCCGAGCGCCCTATGGTAGAGTTCGGCTCCGCTTGGGCGGGCATAACTCAGCTGGTAGAGTGTCAGCTTCCCAAGCTGAAAGTCGCGGGTTCGAATCCCGTTGCCCGCTCCACCCGCCTCCCAATCAACGTCGGGAGAGGACGACGCCATGGGCCTTTTCAGAAAAGACAGCCAGCCGCCCCAGGAACCTCAGAGCCAACCCGCGCGGGCGCCGTCCCCGGCCCGGCAGGCGCCGCCCTCGGGGCGCAACGTGACCCTGATCGCCCAGGCCGCACGGGTCGAGGGCACCCTCTCCGGCGGCGCCGACATCCACGTCGAGGGAGAGGTCGAGGGCACGGTCTCCACCAAGGGCCGCCTGGTCGTGGCCGAGTCCGGCCGCGTCAAGGCGCAGCTGCACGGCCGGATCGTCACCGTCGCCGGCCGGGTGACCGGCAACGTCACCGCGGACGAGCGCATCGAGCTCAAGGAGACGGCCCACCTCACCGGCGACATCACGGCGCCGCGGGTGCTGATCCGCGAGGGCGCGACCTTCGACGGCAAGGTCAAGATGAAGGAGCCCGCCGCCCCCGGAGCCGCTCCGGACGCCAGCCCTGCCGCCCGCCGGAACACGAAATAACCCGCGCCCCGGCCGGCCGTTTCTCCGCCAGCGCCGAGGTTCGTGCTAGGATTCCGCGTCCGATACGTGGAGCCCCCGCCCCGCGGCCGCTCCCCACAAGGAGGTCACGATGCGCGTTGGTATTCCCAAGGAAATCAAGGACAACGAGTACCGCGTCGGGATGATCCCCGCGGGCGTACGGGCCCTGAGCGACGAGGGCCACGAGGTCTTCGTCGAGGCCGGCGCCGGGAGCGGCTCCGGCATCGATGATGCGGAGTACGTGGCCGCCGGGGCCACCATCCTGCCCACGGCCGACGAGGTCTGGCAGACCGCGGACATGATCGTCAAGGTCAAGGAGCCGGTGGGGCCGGAGTACGAGCGGATGCGTCCCGGCCAGATCCTCTACACCTACCTCCACCTTGCCCCGGAGCCTCACCTCACCGACGTCCTGCTGGCGAAGAAGGTCACCGGCATCGCCTACGAGACGGTGACTGACGCCCACGGCCATCTCCCCCTGCTCATGCCCATGTCCGAGGTCGCCGGCCGGCTGGCCATCCAGGTTGGGGCCTACTTCCTGCAGCGGCCGAACGGCGGTCGCGGCGTGCTCCTCGGCGGCGTGCCTTCCGTGCCGCCAGCCGACGTCGTGATCATCGGCGGGGGCGTGGTCGGAATCAACGCCGCCAAGATGGCCCTCGGGCTCGGCGCCCACGTCACCATCCTCGAGACGAACCTCGACCGCATGCGCTACCTGGACGACATCTTCGGCGGCCGCGTCACCACCATCGCCTCCAACCGGCACAACGTCGAGATCCTCACCGGCCGGGCCGACATCCTCGTGGGCGGCGTGCTCGTTCCCGGTCACTCGGCGCCCAAGATCGTCACCCGGGACATGCTGGCGGGCATGAAGAACGGCTCGGTGATCGTGGACGTGGCCGTGGACCAGGGCGGGTGCGTCGAGACCACCCACCCAACCACCCACTCCGATCCCACCTTCGTCGTCGACGGCGTCATCCACTACTGTGTGGCGAACATGCCCGGCGCCGTGCCGCGGACCTCGACCTTCGCCCTCAACAACGCGACCATTCCCTACGCGCTGGCCATCGCCAACCACGGTCTCGACGCCCTGCGCCGCGATCCCCACCTCCGCGACGGCCTCAACACCCACGACGGCAAGCTGACCTGCAAGGCGGTCGCCGACAGCCAGGGCAAGCCCTACACCCCGCCGGAGGAAGCGCTCGGCTGAAGCCGCCGGTCAGCCCGCCCGCGAATCGTCCAGCCCCGCGGCCGGCCCGCGGGGCTTCGCTTGCAAGGGGTGATAGCTCTCCCTGTAGAGCTCGATCAGGGTCAGGAACGCGGTCACCATCAGCGGCCCGATGAGCAGCCCCACCGGGCCGAAGGCGTCCATGCCGCCGAGCAGCGAGAGAAAGACGAGCAGGGTGTGCATCTGCATGCGCTGGCCGACCAGGTGCGGCTTCAGCCAGTACTCGACCACCGTCGCCACCAGGGCCAGGGGGATGAAGACCTCCAGGGCGCGGGCCGTCTGCCCGGTGAGCAGGAGCACCAGCGTCACCGGCAGGTAGACGAGGGAGATGCCGACCACCGGGATGAAGGCGAGCACGGCCATGACCACGCCCCAGAGAACCGGGCCGGCCACGCCCACCGCGGCGAAGACCAGGCCGCCCACGAGCCCCTGGATCACACCCGCTAGGCCGTTGCCGATGACGAGCGAGCCCGCCATGTCGATGAATCGCCTCGCCACGTGCCGCTGTTGCCGCTCGGGGATGGGCAGGACCGCGAAGAACCACTCGTAAAGCTTGCCCCCGTCCACGAGCAGGTAGAAGAGGGCCAGGAGCCAGAAGAAGAAGCCGAATCCCAGGCGCACGAGACCCTTCGCCATGGCGACGCCCTGGCGGTAGAAGAAGCCGCCCAGCTTGACGCCGAGCGTGGCCAGCCCCCGGTAGATCTTCTCGGGCGTGAGCCGGACGCCGAGCGGCGCCAGGATCCTGTTCCCCGCTTCGATGGTGGCCTTCCTGCGCTCCAGCACGTCGAGCAGGCTCCGCTGGGAGAGCTGCGCCGTCGTCATCTCGTAAAAGCCGAGCGCCTCCCGGGAGACGGCCTGGGCGGTGATGAACATCGGGGCCAGCACGGCGGCCATCAGCAACAGGCAGACGGCGAGGGCCGCCGCCCGCCGGTGGCCGCGCAGGAGCCGGCACAGCGCACGGTAGGGGGGTTCGATCAGGCCGGCCGTCACCAGCGCCAGCAGGAGCACCGTGAAGAACGGGGCCAGGATGCGCAGAACGATCCCCAGCGAGACCGCCAGAAGCAGGAAGAAAGCCACCAGGACCCCCCGGCGTTCGGCTCCCGTCCCGCCGCCCTCCTTCGTTCCCCCGTTCCCGGCCATGGTCCGATGGTCCCGTAGCGCCGGGCGCTGGTCAAGCCCGCCGGACAACGGCGACTTGCCTCCCCTCCCCCGATCTGTGGTAGAAACGGGCCATGAAACAGGTTTCCGTGTTACCGTTCGTGATCGCCTTCGCCTCCCTCGCCCTCGGTCTCGCGCTCGTCGCGATGCCGGGATGCCGCCCGCGGCCCCGGACCGCGGATCCGGCGCTCCTCAAGGCGGAAAAGGCGTGGCGGCAGCAACGGCTGGCCCGCCTCACCGCTCCCGACGGCTGGCTGACCCTGGTGGGCCTTCACTGGCTCCGCCCGGGTGAGAACAGCGCCGGCTCGGCCCCCTCCAGCCGGGTGACCCTCCCGGGCGCACCCCCGGAGGTGGGCACCTTCATCCTCTCGCCCGACGGCTCCGTGGTCTTCGAGGCCGCGCCGGGTGCGGACGTCACTCTCGGCGGGGAGCCGGTGACCCGCCGGGAGCTGCGAACCGATGCCGACGGCGGGCCAGACATCCTGCACGTGGGCCGCCTGCTTTTCTACGTCATCAAGCGTGGCGACCGGCTCGCCGTGCGGGTGAAGGATCCCCGGAGCCCCCGCCGGACCCACTTCCTGGGCCTCGACTATTACCCCATCGATCCCTCCTACCGGGTGACGGCCACCTTCGAGCCCTTCGCCCACCCGAAGAAGGTCACCGTGCCCACGGTGGTGGGCGTCTCCGAGACCATGGAAGCCCCGGGGATGGTCCACTTCACGCTCCACGGCCGCAAGCTCTCCCTCGAGCCTCTGATCGAGTCCCCCGGCGACACCAGCTTCTTCTTCATCTTCCGCGATGCCACCAGCGGCAAGGAGACCTATGGCGCCGGGCGTTTCCTGTCCGCCGAGGCCCCGAAGAACGGCACCCTCGTGCTCGACTTCAACCGGGCCTACAACCCGCCGTGCGCCTTCACGCCGTACGCCACCTGCCCGCTGCCGCCGCCGGAGAACGTCCTGCCCGTCGCCATTCGCGCCGGCGAGAAGAAATACCGGGGCGGCCACGGCGAGTGACGGCCACGGCCCGTTTGCGCCCGGCGCCGGATTCTGGATAATGGATCCAGAAAGCGACATTGGATGCCGGCATGACCTCCTTCGACCTCTGGTTTCTCGGTCTGCGTGACCCGTCCCCCGCCGGGCGGACGCGCTTCGTCGGCACGCTCTCCCGGCTCGCCGGCATCGGCGCGGCCGAGGCCGAGACCCGCCTTACCGCGGCGGGCGAGCCGCTCTTCAGCCGCCTGAGCGCCGAGCGGGCGCGCGAGGTCGTGGAGGCCCTCGCCGCCGCGGGAGCCCGCGTGGAGATCCGGCCGAGGAAAGAGCCGGCCGTACGAGAGAGCGAGAGCGCGGCCACCCGGACATGCCCCCGCTGCGACTTCGCCGTGCCGGCCGACGCCGTGGACTGCCCACGCTGCGGCCTGGTCTTCGCCAAGTGGGAACGCGAGCAGGTGCTGGCGATGCAGCGCGAGCAACGGCTGGAGGAGGCCCTGGCCAAGGCGATGGAGGTCCGCCAGAAGTGGGACGGGCAGGCCCGAGAGCTCCTCGCCAAGCACCCGCTGAAGGGCCCGCTCCCGCCCGAGCTGGAATCCGTGCTCACGCCGCAGGAGATTCCGTTCCTCATGCTGCACAGCGAGGAAGGGCCGATCCTCCTCACCTCGCGGCGGCTTCTCGCCAGCCGGTCCGGGGTCCGCCTGTCCATCCCGTGGGAGCTGATGTCGGACGTGGCGTTTTCCAGCGGTGCTCTCAAGAAACGGAGCGACCGGACGAAGATGCAGATCACGCTGGCGGGGCCCATCCCCGTCGGGCCGGAGAGCACCGCCGCCAAGCTCGTCTGGAGCGTCGGCAGGATCTCCTACGTGGAGCGGGACGCCGTCACCAACTGGGTCTTCGCGAGGAAGTTCGCCTGCGGTTCCTGCGGGGCCACCGATCTCCAGTTCCGGCTCGACGGCCGCAGTGTACACGGCCGCTGCATGCACTGCGCCACCGACCACGAGATCGACCTCGACGAGGCCGTGGCGATTCCCCTGCTCACCGACTGAGCCGGCCCCAGCTACCGCACCATGTACAATTCGGGGCCGGAGGTGCCGATGGAGCGGATCCGCCTGCACAACACCATGACCCGTTCTCTCGAAACCTTCGAGCCGATCGAGCCCGGTCACGTGCGCCTCTACACCTGCGGTCCCACCGTGTACAACTACGTGCACGTCGGCAACCTCAGGACCTTCGTCTTCGAGGACATCCTCCGCCGCGCCCTCAAGCTCTTCGGCTACCGCGTCACCCAGGTCATGAACCTCACGGACGTGGACGACAAGACCATCCGGGGGGCCGCGGCGGCCGGCCTCAGCCTGCGCGAGTTCACGGACCGCTACATCGAGGCCTTCTTCGAGGACATCGACACGCTCCGCATCCAGCGGGCCGAGCACTACCCGCGGGCGACCGAGTACATTCCCCAGATGGTCGAGCTGGTGAAGCGGCTCGAGGACCAGGGGCACACGTACCGCTCGGGCGGCTCCATCTACTACCGGATCTCGACCTTTCCCGGCTACGGGAAGCTCTCGGGCGTCCGGCCGGACATGAACCTGGCCGGGGCGCGCGTCGAGGCGGACGAGTACGAGAAGGAGGATGCGCGGGACTTCGTGCTCTGGAAGGCGCCAAAACCGGGCGAGCCCTCGTGGGACACGGAGATCGGCCCCGGGCGCCCGGGCTGGCACCTGGAGTGCTCGGCCATGTCCATGAGCCTGCTCGGCGAGAGCTTCGACATCCATACCGGGGCGGTGGACAACATCTTCCCGCATCACGAGAACGAGATCGCCCAGTCCGAGGGAGCGACGGGGAAGGACTTCGTCAGGTACTGGCTGCACGCCGAGCACCTGATCGTCGAGGGCGAGAAGATGGCCAAGTCCAAGGGCAACTTCTACACCCTGCGCGATCTCCTGGAGCGCGGCCACCACGCCGTGGCCATCCGCTACCTGCTCCTGTCGGTCCCCTACCGCCAGAAGCTCAACTTCACCTTCGAGGGTCTGCACGCGGCCGCACAGGCCGTCCAACGCCTGGCCAACACGGCCCGCCGTCTCGAGACCACGCCGCCCGCGACCGGGCCCGGGGGGCTCACGGCGGATGACGTGAACGCGTTCTCCGCCGAGCTCCGGTCGGCCCTGGCCGACGATCTCAACACGGCCCGCGCCCTCGGCGCGCTCCACGTGCTGCTGCGCAAGGTCAACACGGCCCTCGACGGCGACGGGATCGACGCCCCCACGCGGGCTCTCCTCGCCCGGGCCCTGGACGCGGCCGACGCCGTTTTCGATATCCGATCCCGGTCCGAGGCCGCCGTCAGCGACGAGGAGGAAGCGCGGATCGCCGAGCTCGTCGCCAGCCGCGAGGAGGCCAGGAAGCGGCGCGACTTCGCCCGCGCCGACGCCATCCGCGACACCCTCGCCGGCATGGGCATCGTGCTCGAGGACACCCCGCACGGCACCGTCTGGCGTCGGAAGAGCTGAGGCGCCGGCGATGCCCATGCACGGCCTGCCCGCGGTCATCATCAGCGCGTTCTTCGTGAGCCTCGCCACCGTGATCGTCCCCAGCCCGAGCACTCTCGCGGCCAGCCGGTTCGGGGTCACCAAGGGAACCCGCGCCGCCGCCGCCTGCCTGAGCGGCGTCGTGCTTCTGGACATCATCGTCTTCTCCGGCCTGGCCCTCGGCTTCCAGCCCCTCTTGGACCGCATCGGCGGATCGGAGCTCATCCTGCCCATCGCCGGCGTGCTGCTGGTGATCGCGGGCGTGGCCAGCATCGTCGCCGCCCCCAAGGACGTGGACCGCCTCATCTCCGAGCGCGGCAAGCGCTTCGCCGACCGCGAGCAGGCCCTGCACGGCCCGTTCCTCGCCGGCCTCATCATTCCCCTCGCCAACCCCGGCTACTGGATCTGGTGGACCACCGTGGGCACGGCGTTCATCCACACCGCCCGGCGCTGGGGCGGCGTCGGCCTGGCCCTGCTGCTGGCGGCCTTTCTCGCCGGCATCATGGCGTGGTACATCCCGCTGCTCTTCGCGCTGCACCACGGGCGGCAGATCTTCTCCCCCACGGTCCAGACCCGCCTGCTGCGGTTCATCGGCATCGCCATGGTCGGCTTCGGCGCCCTTCTCCTCTGGCGAACGTTCTTCTGAGGCGGATCGTTTTCAGCATCGTCGTCCGGGCGCGGCTCCCTCGGCGGTCGTTGTGGCCGCTCTTTCGGGCGGATTTCCACCGCGAAGACGCCAAGTACGCTAAG
>CAZXXL010000109.1:0-9951 GCA_964644635.1 uncultured Thermoanaerobaculia bacterium
CGGGGGGCGGGTGGTGGGGGCGGGGGCCGCCCCCGGGCGGGGAGGGGGCGCCGGGGGGGCGGCCGGGCGCGGGTCGGGGGGGTGCTGCGGGTGTTGCGGGAGGCCGGGCCGGGGCTGGGAGGCGGCCGGGTGGTGATCTTCCTCGAGGTGCCTCCCGAGGAGGTGGACGTCAACGTGCACCCGGCCAAGGCGGAGGTCCGCTTCGCCCGTGCGGGCCAGGTCTTCGCCGCGGTCGAGCGGGCCCTGCGCCGGGGGGTGGCGGCATCCCACGGCGAGGTGGGCGTGCGCCGCATCGAGCCGGTGGACGGTGTTCGCGAGCCGGAGCGGACGGGGGCGTGGCTGGCGGCCGGCACCGGATGGGCGGCGCCGGAGCTCTTCGAGCACCCGGTGTACGGCGCCGCGGAAGGCTCCCCTGGACGGCCGGTTGCGACCCCTCCCGTCGCGGCGGCGGGGGCCGGCCGCAGCGGCGCCCGGCCGGGCGCGCCGGACACGCCGTTCGGGCGCCTTCTCGGCCAGTACCGCAGCTCGTTCATCGTCCTCGAGGACGCCGAGGGCCTGGTGATCGTGGACCAGCACGTGGCTCACGAACGCGTGCTGTACGACCGCATCCGGCGACGGCTGGCCGGGAAGCGGGCGCCCTCCCAGGGGCTGCTCGAGCCGGTTCTCGTGGAGGTGGGAGAGGATCGCGCCCCGGCGGTGGCGCGAATGGCGCCGCTGCTCGAGCGCGTGGGCGTGGAGGCCGATCTCTTCGCCCCGGGAACGGTGCGGCTGAGCGCCCTGCCGCCCGAGCTCGATCCGGAGGAGGCCGCCGGTCTCGTGCGCGAGGTCCTGGAGCGGGCGACCGCCCTCGACGGGGTACCGGAGCGTGCGGCGGAGGAGCTCGAGGAGGCGCTGGCGGCGTCGCTCTCCTGCCGGGCCGCGATCAAGGTCAACCACCCCCTCTCATCCGAGGAGCAGCGGGCGCTGCTGGCCGACCTGGCGGCGTCCAGCGACCCCTACCGGTGCCCGCACGGAAGGCCGATCATGCTCCGGCTCGGCGAGGACGAGATCGAGCGACGGCTGGGGAGGCGCTGATGCAGCGCGAGCAGTGGCACGTGACCGAGGCGTTGCTCTTCGCCCACTTCGCCTTCTACTTCATCACCACGACGGCTCCGGCCAAGGCGGTCCTGCTCGCCCTGGTCCCGGGGTCGGTGGCGGCCCGGCCCTGGACGGTCCTGACCTTCCAGTTCCTGCACGGGGGCATGATCTCCTTCTTCTTCTCGATGCTGATCCTGTGGATCATGGCCCGGCCGCTGGAAGCGAGCTGGGGATCGCCGCGCTTTCTCGCCTTCTGGCTGATCTCGGTCGGCGGCGCGGCGGGCACCGCCGTGCTCTTCGGCCAGCCGCTGGCGGGCGACATCTTCCTCCAGACCTCGCTGCTCTTCACCTTCGCCACCGTCTCGCCCGACACCGAGTTCCTCCTCTTCTTCGTCCTCCCGGTGAAGGTGAAATGGCTGGCCTACCTGGCCGGCGGCATGCTCATTTTCTCGGCCTTCGCCCGTTTCGGCCTCTTCGGGGGCATCGCCAACACCGTCGGGATGTCGGCGGGATTCGTGTACTTCCTGGCCATCCGCAAGCTGCCGTCGCGGCGCAAGCTGGCGTTCAAGGCCAGGCAGGGGCGCGCGACGGCTGTGGCCGTGGCCCGGGAGACGGTCACGGAGCGCCGGAACCAGGCCTGGGACCGCCGGGTCAGGGAGATCGTGGCCCGCCTCGAGGCCGGCGGCCGGCTCACGGACGACGACCGGGCCTTCCTCGCCGAGCTCGACGCCGCCCGGGACGCCTCGATCACCGTCTGCGCCCCGGAGGAGTTCGGCTTCATCGACGACCCCGTGTGCCGCAAGTGCGGCGGCTATCCCGAGTGCGCCGCACGGCGAATCCGGCAGGCGGGAAGCGATCCCACGGAGTGACCCCGGTAACCGGGGTTTTTCCGCAAGAGGGAGGAACCGGAGCGCGGCCTTCCAGTTTGCCGTGAAACCGTGGCGTCCGAGTTGAGATTGCAAAACTTCCGCGAATAGTTCATGATGAAGCAACTGCTCACGCTCGCGAGAGTTGAAGGATGGTCGATGAATGCGGCCCCGGCGTCTTCCGGGCAGCCGGGGGCGTGATTGAGAGCCCGGGAGAATGGGAAGGAGGAAATGATGAGAAGGATCGTTCTCGTGATGGTGATCGCGTGGGCCGTCGCAGCGTTGGTGGTGGCGGCTCCCGGAGACCTCGTCAAGAATGTCAACCTCCCGGTGACCGGATCGGGGGTGAGCGTCGGCGTCGACTGTGACGGCAACGTGTTCTACACCCTTTCGGGCACCAACAACCTTTACAAGATGGACAAGGACGGGAACCTGCTCGATACCATCGATGTCGGCAACCAGTTCGATGAAATCTCCTGGGACAACGGGCGCAAGGTGTTCTGGGCGGTGCTTCACGGGTCGAACCCGGTGGATGTCTACACCATCGACCCGGTGACGGGTGCGGCCACGTTCAAGTTCACGAGTGTCACCAACAGCGTTGGCTCCTTCCGTGACGGCCTGGCCTATGACGGCAACGACGACACCCTCTGGATCAGCGGCGACGTCAGCACGACCATTGAGCACTACGCTTCGGATGGAACCAGCCTCGGCGCGATCACGCCCAAGGATGTCACCGGTGCAGCTCTCGGCGCCATCAGCGGAGTTTTCGTGGGCATCGGGGACCAGCTGTACCTGGGCCAGGACGGTTTGCAACAGATCGTGCGGGTCAAGAAGAGCGATGGCAGCTTCATCGACGAGTTCGCCTCGCCCGGGGGCGCCCGGGACGAGGGGCTCGAGTGCGACTCGGTCAACTTCGCACCCCTCACCGTGCTCTGGTCACGGGAGTTCAATGCCCCCGGATTCGTCTCGGTGATCGAGCTCGAGGCGGGCAGCTGCTCGTGTGGCGGCGCACCGCCGGGGACGCCGCCGCCGGCGCGGGAGATCCCTGTGGCCGGCGGGGCCGGGCTGATGATCTTCATCGGCCTGCTCGCCCTCGCCGGGGCCGGACTCCTCTGGCTGCGACGGGCATGACCGACTGCTGAGACAACGCCCTCTCCCGCACGGCCCCCCGGCCGTGCCGGAGAGTGTTTCCGTGCGAACCGCTCCCTCCCGGCCGCGCGGCCGGCCCGCGGCAGCCTGGTTGTAGCGGGCCGGGAAAGGTGTGCCGACACATTCCGTCTTGCCTTCGTGAACAGTGTCACATACATTGAGGGCGAAGGGAGGGAGCATGATCGAAATTCGCATCCACGGGCGCGGCGGGCAGGGCGCGGTGATCGCCTCCCAGATCATCGCCGAGGCCGCGTTCCGTGAGGGTCTTCATGTCCAGGCCTTTCCCTCGTTCGGTTCGGAGCGCCGGGGCGCGCCGGTGGCGGCGTTCGTCCGTCTCGACCGCGACCCCGTCCTGGTCCGCACCGAGATCTACGAGCCGGACGGCCTGATCGTCCTCGACCAGAGCTTGATCCTGCAGAAGCTCGTGGACGTCACCCAGGGGCTGAAGGACGGCGCCTGGATCCTCATCAATACCCCGCACGAGCCGGCCGAGTTCGCCCACCTTGGCCCCTACACCATCGCCACCGTGGACGCCTCCCGGATCGCCATTGGGCACCACCTCGGCTCGCTCACGGCACCCATCGTGAACACCTCGATTCTCGGTGCCTTCGCGACCCTGACCGGGCTGGTCAGCCTCGACAACCTGGCCGAGGCGATCGCGGCCACGGTCCCGATCAAGCCCGAGGCCAACATCGCCGCGGCGCGCGAGGCCGCCGAGGCCGTGCGCATCGCGGCGCCGGCCGGTGCGGGGAGGTAAGCATGGTGGATCTCAACCCCAAGGTCCTCGAGGACATGCCCATCACGTCCTACTCGGACAACTCGACCATTCTCATCAAGACCGGCGCCTGGAAGTACGTGCAGCCCAGCTACGAGGACAAGCTGCCCGCCTGCTCTCACCTGTGCCCCGCCGGCAACGACATCTCCAAGGCGATGGACCTCATCGCCCGCGGCGAGGTGACCGCGGCCGCCCGGCTGTGGCGCTCGGGCAATCCCCTGCCCGCCACCCTGGGGCGGGTCTGTCCCCACCCCTGCGAGAACGAGTGCAACCGGCGCAGCTTCGGCGGCGCCATCGCCATTCACATGATCGAGCGTTTCCTCGGCGACGCCTCGCTGGCCGGCGAGCTCCTCCCGGAGAGGGCGCCGGCCACGGGCAAGCAGGTCGCCGTCATCGGCGGCGGACCGGCCGGGATCGCCGCCGCCTACACCCTGGCCCTGGCCGGACACGGCGTGGAGGTTTTCGACGACAAGCCCAAGCCGGGCGGGTACCTGCGCACCGGCATCCCGGACTACCGGCTTCCGAAGGAGGTCCTGGACGCCGAGCTCGTCCTGGTGGAACGGGCCGGGGTGCGCTTCACCCCCGACACCCGCGTCGGCCGCGACGTCACCCTGGACGAGCTCCGGGAGCGTTTCGACGTCGTCATCGTGGCCGTCGGGTTTCACGGCTCCCGGCGGCTGAACGTGCCCGGCGAGGACCACGAGAACGTCTACAACGGCGTCGAGCTGCTGGAGCGGATCCTGGCCGGGGAGCGGCCGGACCTGCCGTCGCCCATGGCGGTGGTCGGCGGCGGCAACACGGCCATGGACGTTGCCCGTTCCCTGCTCCGCATCGGCGTCGAGCCGATCGTGGTCTACCGCCGTTCGCGGATGGAGATGCCGGCGATTCCGGCCGAGGTGGACGAGGCGCTGGCGGAGGGAATCCGCTTCGAGCTCCTCACCGCGCCCAGCCGGGTGGTGGTCGAGGACGGCCGGATCACGGGCCTCGAGTGCCGCAGGATGCGCCTCGGCGAGCCGGACGAGTCCGGCCGCCGGCGCCCGGTGCCGGTGGAGGGCTCGGAGTTCGAGATCCCGGTCGGCGGCGTGGTCACCGCCATCGGTGAGACCGCGGACCTCGGGTTTCTGCCCGAGGCGGCCGCGGACGGATGGCGGGTGGCCGCGGACGAGCGGTTCGCGACCCGCCTCGAGGGCGTGTTCGCGGCCGGGGACGCCGCCTTCGGCGAGGGAACGGTGACGGCGGCCGTGGGGTCGGGACGCCGGGTGGCGGCGGTGGTGGACGCCTACCTGCGGGGCGGCGAGCTGCCCGCGGCGGCCCCCCCGGTGCAGGCGGCGTGGGAGCGCCCGGTGGACCTCGAGCGGACGGTGTACGTGGAGCAGCTCAACCCGGCCTACTTCACCGAGGTGCCGCGGCCGGAGATCCGCGAGATCGAGCCCGGGCGGAGGCGCACGTCCTTCGCAGAGGTGGTGCAGGGCTTCAGCGAGGAGGAGGCGGTCCGCGAGGCGCGGCGCTGCCTCGTCTGCGGCACCTGTAACGAATGCTGCAACTGCCTCTACTTCTGCCCCGACGTGGCCATTCACAAGCGGAACGGGAGCTTCGGCTTCGACATCGACGCCGACCACTGCAAGGGCTGCGGGGTGTGCGTCGAGGAGTGCCCGCGCGACGCCCTGTCGCTGGTGGAGGTGAAATCATGAGGATGGTGCTCAAGGGCAACGGGGCCGTCGCGCACGGCGTCCGCCTGGCCCGCGCGCAGGTCATTTCCGCCTACCCGATCACCCCCCAGACCTCGATCATCGAGGGGCTCGCCAGCATGGTGGCGGAGGGGAAGCTCGACGCCAAGTTCATCAAGGTCGAATCCGAGCACTCGGCGCTCGCCGGCTGCATCGCCGCCGCCTCGGCGGGGGCGAGGGTCTTCACCGCCACCTCGGCCCAGGGTCTGGCGCTCATGCACGAGCTGATCCACTGGGCCGCCGGCGCCCGCCTGCCCGTCGTGCTCGCCAACGTCAACCGCGCCATGGCGCCCGGGTGGTCCATCTGGACCGACCAGACGGACTCCCTCTCCCAGCGGGACACAGGATGGATGCAGGTCTACTGCCAGTCCTCGCAGGAGGTCGTCGACTCGGTGATCCAGGCCTACAGGGTCTCCGAGGAGGTGCTCCTACCAACCATGGTGGTCCTCGACGCCTTCTTCCTCTCCCACACCTTCGAGGACGTGGAGGTCCCGGAGCAGGAGATGGTGGACGCCTTCCTGCCGCCCTTCGAGCTGCCGCACAAGATGGATCTCGAACATCCGGCGGCCCTCGGCAACCTGGTGTTCCCCGACCGCTACATGGAGTTCCGGCGCAAGATGGACCTCGCCCACCGGGCGGCCCTCGAGGCCTGGGAGCGGGTCGGCCGGGAGTGGGGCGAGCTCACCGGCCGGCCGTACGGCCTGGTGGAGGAGTACCGGATGGACGGCGCCGAGCTGGTGTTCGTGTCGGCCGCCACCACGGCCTCCACGGCGCGGGTGGTGGTGGACGCCCTGCGCGAGCGGGGCGTGCCCGCCGGGCTCCTGCGCCTGCGCGTCTTCCGGCCGTTCCCCGTGCAGGCCGTCCGGAACGCCCTGGCGGGGCCGAAGAAGGTCGTCGTTCTCGACCGGAACTGCTCCTTCGGCCACCACGGGATCTTCCACCAGGAGATCAAGTCGGCCCTGTACGAGCTTCCCGCCGCCGACCACCCGCAGGTCTTCGGCGTCATTGCGGGTCTCGGCGGCCGCGACGTGACCCCGGAGGACCTCGAGGCCATGCTGACCGGCGTCTGGGAAGGACGCATCACCGAGCCGGTGACCTGGTGGAAGGTGCTGCCGGCCGAAGACCCGGTCGCCGCGGCCGTGAGCCAGCGCTGAGGAGGATGTGATGGCGATTGACCTTGCGACCTACGACCCCCGGAACCTGCATCTCCCCGAGCTCGACATCCTCAGCTCCGGGCACCTGGCCTGCCCCGGCTGCGGCGCCGCCCTCGGCATGCGGCTGGCGCTCAAGGCCCTCGGCCCGAAGACCATGGTGGTCATCCCGGCCTGCTGCTGGGCGGTGATCAACGGTCCCTACCCGTACGAGGCGCTCGGCGTTCCCGTGCTCCAGGTGGCCTTCGAGACCGCGGCAATCTCCGCCGCCGGCATCCGCGCCGCCCTGGACGCCCAGGGCAAGGAGGGCATCACCGTCCTCGCCTGGGCCGGCGACGGCGGGACCTTCGATATCGGCTTCCAGGCCCTCTCCGGCGCCGCCGAGCGCAACGACGACATCATCTACGTCTGCTACGACAACGAGGCCTACATGAACACCGGTATCCAGCGTTCCTCGGCGACGCCGTACGGCTCGTGGACCACCACGACCCCGGTGGAGACCCCGAAGGCGGAGCCCAAGAAGAACATGGTCGAGATCATGGCCGAGCACCGCGTGCCCTTCACCGCCACCGCCTCGCTCGCCTTCCCCGAGGACTTCGTGCGCAAGCTCAAGAAGGCCCAGAGCATCAAGGGCACCAAGTTCATCCACCTGTGGAGTGCGTGCCCCCCGGGACACAAGTCCGAGGAGCGGTACTCGATCAAGATCGCGCGCCTGGCCGTGGAGACCGGTGTCTTCCCCCTCTACGAAGTGGACTACGGGACCCGCTACACCATCAACCACGAGCCGGCCTTCACGGACGTCACCGAGTACCTCGGGCTGCAGGGACGGTTCCGTCACCTCAAGCCCGAGCAGGTCGAGACCATCAGGCGCAACATCGAGTGGGAGTGGCGGCGCCTCCGCGCCAAGGTGGCGATGGGCAAGACCCTGCCGCTGCCGCCGGCGCCGGTGCGCGCCCGGGTGGACGAGGGGGACCGGACCCCGCCGGCCGCCGAGTGACCGCCGGCCCGGGGGCCGAACTGGTGGCGGCAGCCGGTCAGAGGCCGGAGCCGGCGCCCTTGTAGATCCTGACCCAGCGGTCGCCGGAGCGGACCAGGATCTCGTACCAGTCCCACTCGTAGCCGAAGCCGTTGACCAGGAGGGCGTCGCGGCCGTCGCTCGTCCGCATAACTGCGGTGACGGATCGGTCCTCGCAGCCCTCGTTGTCGGCTCGGTCGATGAATCGCTGCCACCGGATCTCCCAGCTTCCGTGGACGCGCTCGGCGATCAGATTGACCGAGTCTGTGTTCTCGCAGCGGTGCGGGTCCTCGGGGAGCCACGCGGAGACGAAGGCGGCGCTGCCTTTGCCACCACGAATCGAGAACGTCTTCAGATCCCGGAGAGCCAGCCGCTCGAGATCCCTATCCGACACCCCGTGCGTTACCATCACCTGGGTGGCGAGTACCCGCGCTGTTTCCTCGTTCAGCGTTCGTGCCGGGGGTGGCACGTCCAGCCTGATCGGCAGCCGTCCAGCGACCGCCGCTCCCTCGCCTAGCGGTGCTTTTTCGCGTGGCACGTTTTCGCTGGCGACGGACACGTTGATGGGCCAGAAACCATACACGCCGATTGGGATGTCCTTTTCTCTTTCGATCTGCTTCGTTTTGACGCGCACGGTGCCCACGATCCTGCCATCGCGCCATACGGGCAGCCTCGTGCCGGGGGCGAGCAAGCCGGTAAGCACGACGTGCCGTGTCGACTCCCACACCTTGACATCGTTTTCCCAGTCGGGCGGCGAGTGCCACCGGCCGTCCGACCCCCACAACGCGGCCACCCGGACAGTGCCTTCGGCCGGATTGGAGGTGGTCGCAACCTCGAGCAATGCGCCCGTAGGCGACCAGCTCGACGCAGCCGGGGAACGCGGGCTCCCACCTTCGACAAAGAGCGGGAAGCAGAGCAGCAATCCGACCAACGGCACCGAGTGGGCGAGGGCTTTCATGAGCTCGATTTTACCCCTCCCCAAGGCGGAGTAGGGGGTGGCTGGGTTGCGGATCGCAGGCCTGCCGCCCGGCCGCCGGCCCGCCTCCTCGAGCCTCCCGTCAGAAGGGCATCGAAAAACCCGGCCGGGAGGCCGGGGGGCTTGGCAGACGTGCGATGGCTGGTGCCCAGGGGCGGAATCGAACCACCGACACGGGGATTTTCAGTCCCCTGCTCTACCGACTGAGCTACCTGGGCAGCCAGGCTGAGGTTTTATAACCCACGCGTCAGGCGGTGTCAATGGAGGGGGCGGCCGAAAGATTCCCCCAAAAACCGGTCAGTCTCGCGCGCATCCGAGAGCTCAGTTGAGGTATCATGGATTGGGCTTCCTCCCTTCGTGCTTGGTTGTTCTGATCCATAGCTTATCCGAAGGTTGGAAGCCCCTTCCGGTGTGCAGTTACCCCAGAATCGACCCGTTACACCCTGCCCCATGACACAACCGTCGGTGTATCAATCACTTGCCAGCTTCAAGCGCTGGATTTTGGGGAGGGTCCAGAGGGAGGCGGAGCGGTTGCGAAGACCTCCTCGAGGGGTCGGACCGGCAGATCGTCCGGGACCTCGAGCTCCATGAGGAGCATGGCCTGGCCGTGGGTCTTTCCCTGGGCGTCGGTCTTCAGGCTGGCCGTGCCGCCGCCGCCCAGGGAGTCGTGGAGGATGAAGTTCAGGGCGAGCAGGTTGGGCACCTCGTAACGGGTCACGCCTCCCTTGCAGATGCCGGCGAAGTGGCGCTCCACCCGCTCGGGCGTCAGCTGGTCGACGAGGATTCGGTAGGCCTCCGGAGAGTCCGCCACGACCCCGACGTTGGAATCGTCACCCTTGTCGCCGGAGCGGGCGTGGGCGATCTGGGCGAGCCGGATGCGCTGCATCGTCTGTCCTCCTCTGTCTCGAACGCGACGGCCCGGCCGCGTCCGAGGACGCAAAGGGTATCACGGTGATCGGCCGACAAGCGGCGGGGGTTCCAGGCCGGGCTACAATGACGCCATGACGCGCACCAAGCTCGGCATCCTGATCTCGGGCCGCGGCAGCAACATGAGGGCGATCACCGAGGCCTGCGAGAGCGGCCGGATCCCGGCCGACGTGGCCCTGGTGGTGTCCAACCGGGCGGACGCCCCCGGCCTGGCCTGGGCGCGCGATCACGGGCTGGCGACGGCGCTGATTCCCCACCGGGATTTCGCGACGCGGGCCGAGCATGACC
>CAZXXL010000110.1:0-9939 GCA_964644635.1 uncultured Thermoanaerobaculia bacterium
CGCATTGTCATTGCGAGGAGCCGGGCGCAGCCCGGCGACGTGGCAATCCCCTCACCATTGGACGCCCTCCTGGAGAATGCCGCAGTGCGCTCCAGAGCTGTTAGGGATGGCCGCGTCGAGCGCCTCCGGCGCTCTCCTCGCCATGACAAAGAGGGGGAGTGCCACGCGCCAAGTCCCCTTCGTCGCTTCGCTCCTCGGGGTGGCGTGCGCGCAGGCGAAGCGAAGCTTCGCGCGCTTACGCCACCTCGCGATGACAGGGCGAAGGACGCTCCGACCGGGGCATGAGGGTGCTCATGAAGAATGCGGGCTACCAGCCCAGGACCCAGGCGAAGATCAGGGGCGCGACGATGGTGGCGTCGGACTCGATCACGAAGCGCGGCGTGTCCTTGGTCAGCTTGCCCCAGGTGATCTTCTCGTTGGGGACCGCGCCCGAGTACGACCCGTAGCTGGTCGTCGAGTCGCTGATCTGGCAGAAGTACGCCCAGACCGGGATGTCGGTCCTGCCCATGTCCTGCTGCAGCATGGGCACCACGCAGATGGAAAAGTCGCCGGCGATGCCGCCGCCGATCTGGAAGAAACCCACCGGCGAGCGCGGCGCCGTCTCCAGGTACCACTCGGCGAGCGCCTGCATGGCCTCGATCCCCGTGCGCACCGTGTGGGGATTCCGGATCCGGCCCTCCATGACCCGGGCGGCGAAGACGTTGCCGAGGGTGGAGTCCTCCCAGCCGGGCACGAAGATCGGGAGATCCTTCTCGCAGGCGGCGAGGAGCCAGCTGTCCCGGGGATCGATCTCGTAGGAGCTCTCCAGCCTCCCCGAGCGCAGGATCCGGTAGAGGAACTCGTGGGGAAACAGGCGCTCGCCCTCGCGATCGGCCCGGCCCCACTCCTCCAGGACCGCGTCCTCCACGCGCCGGAAGGCCTCCTCCTCGGGGATGCAGACGTCGGTCACCCGGTTGAGCTTCCTCTCCAGCAGCCGGGTCTCGTCCTCCGGCGTCAGGTCCCGGTAGTGGGGCACCCGGACGTAGTGGTCGTGCGCCACCAGGTTGAAGAGATCCTCCTCGAGGTTGGCGCCGGTGCAGGTGACGGCGTGCACCTTGTCGCGGCGGATCATCTCCGCCAGCGAGACGCCGAGCTCCGCGGTGCTCATGGCGCCGGCCATGGCCAGGTGCATCGAGCCCCCGGCGGCGAGGTGGTCGGCGTAGGCCCGCGCGGCGTCCACGAGCACCGCCGCGTTGAAGTGACGGAAATGCCGCTCGATGAACCGTGAAATCTCTCCCTGCGTCATCTCGCACCCCCGGAGGCGCATTCTACCCCGGCCGCCGGCCCGGCCCGGGGCCGGCGGCGAACGACGGCCTCCCCCACCCGGCGTGGCCGCCCGCGACGGCCCCGGAACGCCCGCCGGGGACGCCCCCGCCTGGTGTACGATGGCCCGGCATGCCGGCCGAGACCACTCCACGGGCGCGCAGGGCGATCCCCTGGTGGGTCGTCACCACCTACTTCGCCGAGGGGTTCCCGTACTCCCTGGTGAGGCAGATCTCCACCGTCTACTTCAAGGACGCCGGCGCCAGCCTCCAGGCCATCGGCCTGACCTCCCTGTACGGCCTGCCCTGGACCCTCAAGTTCCTGTGGGCGCCGCTGGTGGACACCTTCGCCACCAAGCGCCGCTGGCTGCTCGCCGCCGAGGCCACCCTCGTCGCCGTGGTGGTCGGGCTGGCGGCCGTGAGCGCCTTCCCCGCCGCGCTGCCGGCGGCGGCCGTCGCCTTCCTCGTGCTCGCCCTCGTCTCCGCCACCCACGACATCGCCATCGACGGCTACTACCTGGAGGCCCTGGACCGCACCGGGCAGGCCCGGTACGTCGGCTTCCAGGCCATGTCCTACCGCCTGGCGCTGGTGGCCGGCGGCGGCGGCGTCATCGCGTTTTCCGGCGTCACCTCGTGGCCGGCCGGGTTCGGCCTCGCCGCCGTCATCCTGGGCGCGATCTTCGCCCTCCACTTCCTGTTCCTGCCGGTTCAGGAGGCCCCGGCGCGCCCGGTCGGGGAGCTCTTCCGGCGGCTCGCCCGGCTCGGCACGCTCACCCGGCTGCTGGCCGCGGCGGCGGCCGCCGCGCTGGTGCTCGCCGCCTCGCGCCGGCCCTGGTTCGCACCGGTGCGGCGCGTCCTGGCGACGTTCTCGCTGCCCGGCTGGATCGTGATCATCCTCCTGGTGGTGATGGCCGCCGTGGCCGTCCGCGCACCGGCACTCAAGCGCAGGCTCTACGCCTCGGATTCCACCTATGCCCTGGCCTTCATCGACTACCTCGACCAGCCCCGGGCCGGCATCATCCTCGCCTTCGTCGCCCTGTACCGGACCGGGGAGTCCTTCCTGCTCAACATGGCCTACCCGTTTCTCCGCGACATCGGGGTCTCGCGCACCGCCTACGGCGTCGCCTACGGCACCTTCGGCATCACGGCGTCCATCGTCGGCGGTCTGCTGGGCGGCGCCCTGATCGCCCGCTACGGCCTGCGCCGCTGCATCTGGCCCTTCGTCCTCGCCCAGAACCTGCTCAACCTGCTGTACGTGGCGATGGCGGTCAAGTATCACGCCATCTTCCGCCACCCGGAGCTGGGACACGCCGACGTCCGGCTGGTGGGAGCGCTGATCGTGGTCGAGGCCTTCGGCGCCGGCCTCGGGACGGCCGCCTTCATGGTCTTCATTATGCGCACCACGCGCCCGGCCTACAAGGCCGCCCACATGGCCATCGCCACCGGGATCGCCACCGTCTCGGCCACCTTCGCCGGGGTCCTGTCGGGCTTTCTCGCCTCGGCCCTGGGCTTCGCCTTCTACTTCGCGCTGACCTTCCTCGCCACCGTTCCCGCCATGGCCATGATTCCGTGGCTCCCCTACCTGGACCGGCCGCGCGAGCAGGCGGACTGAGGCGCCCGGTCAGAGCTCGGCGGTGGGCAGGAAGCGCGGCGGCCTGCGGACCGGGGTCGCCCGCTCGAGGGCGGCGGCGATGCGGATCAGGGTCGCCTCGCCGAAGGCCCTGCCAATCAGGCTCAGCCCCACCGGCAGGCCGAAGGAGTAGCCGGCCGGCACCGTGACGCTGGGATAACCCGCCACCGCCGCCGGCGTGGAGCTGCTGCCCAGGTAGTGGTCGCCGTTCACCAGGTCGATGGTCCACGGGGGCGAGCCGGTGGGAGCGACGACGGCGTCGAGCTTCTTCTCCCGGAACACGGCGTCCAGCCCGGCCGTCCGGGCCAGGCGGCGGCAGGCGGCCAGGGCCTTGCGGTAGGCCGGATCGGTCAGCGGGCCCTTGCCCGCGGCCTGGAGGAAGAGCTCCTGGCCGAAGTAGCGCATCTCCCGCTTCCGGTGCCGTTCGTTGAACGCGATCAGGTCCTTCAGGGAACGCACTGGGGAACCCGGACCGAGCCAGCGCAGGTAGGCCTCGATGTCGTGCTTGAACTCATAGAGCAGGACCGTCATCTCGGCGTCGTCGTAGGCGCCCGCGTTGGGGATGTCGGCCGGATCGACGATGACCGCGCCCAGGTCCTCGAGCGTCCGGATGCGCTCCTCGACGACGGCGTCGGCCTCGGGGCTGTAGCCGAAGAAGACCTTGCGGGCGACCCCGATCCGCAGCCCCTTCAGGCTGCGGGCGCCGAGGAGGTCGTCGAGGGCGGACAGTCCGGCCCGGCGCGCGGCCGCCGGCTCGGCCATGGCCGCCAGCACGAGGGCCGCGTCGCCCACCGTGCGCCCCATGGCGCCGGCGGTGTCCTGGCTGTGGGCGATGGGCACGATCCCCTTCCCGTCCACCAGGCCCAGCGTCGGCTTGATGCCGACGATGGAGCACGCCGCCGACGGGCAGACCACCGATCCGTCCGTCTCGGTGCCGACGCCCGCCGCGGCCAGGTTGGCCGCCACCGCCGCCGCCGTGCCCGAGCTCGAGCCGCACGGGCTGCGGTCCAGGGCGTAGGGGTTCCGGCACTGGCCGCCCCGGCCGCTCCAGCCGCTCGACGCCTGGGTGGACCGGAAGTTCGCCCACTCGCTGAGGTTGGTCTTGGCGAGGATGACCGCCCCAGCGGCCCGCAGCCGGCGCACGAGCCCGGCGTCCGCGGGCGGCCGCGCGCCGACGAGGGCCAGCGACCCGGCGGTGGTCTCCATGCGGTCGGCGGTGGCGATGTTGTCCTTGATGACGACGGGGATGCCGTGCAAGGGGCCGCGGCGTTTGCCGGCCCGCCGCTCCGCGTCCCGCTCGCGGGCGATGGCCAGAGCGTCCGGGTTGGTCTCGATCACCGAGCGCAGGCGGGGGCCGGCCCGGTCGAGGGCCTCGATCCGTTCCAGGTAGAGCCGGCAGAGCCGCTCCGAGTCGAGCTCGCCGCGCTGCATCCGGCCGGCCAGGTCGGCCAGCGTCGCCTCCTCCAGCTCGAAGGGTTTCCCCACGGACGGCTTCGCCGCCGGCCGCACCTCGCCGGCCGCGGCCACCCCGGCGGCCAGCGCGGCCCCGGCCGCCACCCCGAGTCGCACCGCCTGGCGGCGGTCGAGCCTCGCCCCGCCGCCGGCCGACTGCCGCCGTTTCTTCTCGGACATGCTCACGCTCCCTTCGCCAACGGCGGCGCGCCGGCCGTCCCCGTGTTCCGGTGAAGCTCGCAGCGCGCCTTCCAGATCACCCGCGAGGAGTAGAGCAGCGCGGCGCCGACGCCGAGGTAGATCAGCCCCGCGATCCCCGGCGGCAGCACCCAGGCGCGCAGGGCCCGTCCGCCGCCCGCCATCAGGGCCACCAGCAGCCACGTCTTGCCCGACAGGAAGCCCCCGATGCAGCGGCCGTCCCCGCGCTCCTCGATCCGCCCCACGATCCTCAGCGCCGCGCGGTCCAGCACCCAGCGCGACTTGGCGATCCCGACCGCCACGGCGACCACCGCCAGGACCGGCCCGAGGCTCATCCCCGAGCCCCAGATCCACAGCGCACCGAAGCCGGCCAGGAGGGTGCCGACCACGCTCCACAGCAGGGCCGCCATCACCAGGTGGACCCGGGCGGGCGCGGCCGGCTTGAATCGTTCCACCGCATGCATGACCGCATCATTATGGCGGTGCGCCCGCCCGATTGCCAGGTCCCGGCGACGCGAACCCCTCACGATCGGACACCACGACGGAGCACCGGGGAGCGCGCTCCAACACTGCCAGGGATCGCCACGTCGCGCGCCTTCGGCACGCTCCTCGCGATGACAGCGACAAGGATGCTCCCAGAGGTACTGTCCTGCGGCGGGTCGATTTGCACCGCGGCCGTGGCGCGCGCTAGGATTCGGGCAACGAGCGCGGGTTCTTCGGGAGGCATCATGCACAACCATCGTCTCGGCGCCGTCGTTCTCACCCTGGCTGCGATGACCCTGTTCGGGACGGCGACCGGCTGCCACCGGCCGGCCGCCCGGGCCAAGGCCGCCAAGCCCGGTCCCGGCGAGACCACCATCAGCGGGAAGATCCTCACCGCCCGCGGCACCCCGCCGCGCCGGGCCGACGCCCACGTCGCCGTCTTCGGCGCCAAGACGGTCTCGGTCGAGGCCGGCCGGGACGGCGGCTTCACGGTGGTGGTCCCGGTGGGCAGGCCCTTCCACCTCAAGCTCTCCGCCGTCGACCACGTGGAGGCGAACCTGCCGGTGATCCTCACCAAGAAGGCGCCGGCCTCGGTGACGGTGCGCCTGGCCCAGGACCCGTTCGTCCGGGACGCCAAGGAGGTCCAGATCGCTCCCGACACGGGAGAGGGCTTCTCCCTGAAAAACGCGGTGCCCATGACCGCGAAGGAGGACGGTACCTTCGTCTGGGAGCACGAGACCGGCGCCGAGACCGTACGCTACGAGCTCCTCGGCATCTCGGCCAACGACCACAGCGTCAACGGCACCCAGTCCGAGGGCTTCGAGTACGACGGCGCGGGCGATTACGAGTCCGTCGTCAAGGTCCATGGCGGACACGTGCGCATCGTCTACGACCCGCGCAAGCTCCCGGCGCCGGTGACGGGCGACTTCCCGGTCGTCACCTGGGATGCGGAGCACGCCGACCTCGGTGAGATGGCCCGTCTCCAGGCCGCCGTGGACACAGCCTCCGAGCGGATCGTCGCCGAGTTCCAGGCCTACGAGAAGGCCCACGGCTCCGGCGAGGGGTTCAACTTCGATGCCGCCGAGCTGGAGAAGACCTTGCGCGCCGGCATGGCGGCCGGGCGGGGACCCAACGTCCGCGCCTTCGCCGCCGTGCTCCTGGCCCAGGGAACCGGCCGCTTCGGCATCAAGCTGGACAAGGACACCGTGGGAACGATCCTCCGGCTGGCGCCGCCGAGCTCGCCCATGTGGGCGTTCACGCCGCAGGTCCCGACGACGGCGTTTTCCGCCCTCGGCCGGGACGGGGCCGCGGCGATCTTCGAACGGTTCGCCAAGGAGAGCCCCAGCCGGGTGGTCCGGGCCTTCAGCCTCGCCGCCCTGGGTTACGAGGCCCGGAAGGCGCACGATCTCGACAAGCAGCGGGCCGTGTACGCCCGGCTCAGGAAGGACTACGCCGACGTCAAGTCCATCCGCTGGGTCCTCATGGACCTCAACCCGGACAAGGCCATCCAGGTGGGCAGGCCGGTGCCGCCCTTCTCGGTGGTGCTGTTTGACGGGAAGACCTTCACCAACAAGGATCTCCTCGGCCACTACACGCTGCTCGACTTCTGGGCCACCTGGTGCGGGCCCTGCCGGGCCGAGATGCCCAACCTGCACGCCGCCTGGAAGAAGTTCCACGATCACAACTTCCAGATCGTCAGCTTCTCCTTCGACAAGTCCCCCGAGGCCGTGAAGAAGTTCCGGCAGGGGAAGTGGAAGATGCCCTGGCGCCACACCTTCGTGAAGGACGGCTTCAAGAGCAAGCTCGCGCAGGCGTTCGAGGTCCGGGGCATTCCCGAGCCCATCCTCGTGGGCCCGGACGGCACCATCCTCGCGGTGGAGCCGCAGACGCGCGGCGAGCAGCTGCTCGCCACCATCGCCCACGCGATGCAGCACAAAAACGGGAAGAAGAAGTAGCGCGCGCCGTCCGCATCCCGGGGGTACAATCCTCACGGAGGTGAGCATGGTGACGCCGTCGATCGTGGAGCTGACCGAGCTGCCGGATCCGAAGCCGTTCGAGCCCGGGGTACGCCGGGCGCCGAGCCGGGGCTACGACCTCAACCGCCACGACACCATCGTGGCCCTCAAGAACGCCCTCCGCTACGTTCCCAGGGAGCACCACGAGGTGGTGGCGCCCGAGCTTCTCGAGGAGCTGAAGACGCGGGGGCGGATCTACGGCTACCGGTACCGGCCCGCCGGCCGCATCTGGGGCCGCCCGGTGGACGAGTACGCGGGCAGGATCCTGGAGGCCCGGGCCCTGCAGGTCATGATCGACAACAACCTCGACTTCGAGGTGGCGCTCTACCCCTACGAGCTGGTGACCTACGGAGAGTCCGGCCAGGTCTGCCAGAACTGGATGCAGTACCGGCTCATCAAGCGGTACCTCGAGATCATGGACGACACCCAGACGCTGGTGGTCTCGTCGGGCCACCCGCTGGGGCTGTTCCCCTCCCGCCCCGAGGCGCCCCGGGCCATCGTCACCAACGGCCTGATGGTGGGCATGTTCGACACCCCGGAGGAGTTCCACCGCCTGGCCGCCATGGGCTGCGTCAACTACGGCCAGATGACCGCCGGCGGCTGGATGTACATCGGGCCCCAGGGGATCGTCCACGGCACCTACATCACGCTCCTCAACGCCGGCCGCCTCTACCTCGGCGTGCCCGAGGACGCCGACCTCGCCGGCCATCTCTTCGTCTCCTCCGGGCTCGGCGGCATGTCCGGCGCCCAGGCCAAGGCCATGGAGATCGCCGGCGCCGCCGGGATCATCGCCGAGGTGGACGCCTCGCGGATCGAGACCCGCCGCGAGCAGGGCTGGGTGAGCCGGGTCACGGCCGACCTCGCCGAGGCGGTGCGCTGGATGCTCGAGGCCAGGGACCGGGGCGAGGCCCTCTCCATCGCCTACCACGGCAACGTGGTCGATCTCCTCGAGTACATCGACCGCAACGAGGTCCCGGTGGAGCTGCTCTCCGACCAGACCTCCTGCCACGTCCCCTACGACGGCGGCTACACGCCGGCGGGGATCAGCTTCGAGGAGGGCCGCCGGCTCCTCGCCACCGACCGGGAGCGGTTTCGCAGCCTGGTGGACGCCAGCCTCCGCCGCCACTTCCAGGTGCTGCGGCGGCTGACCGAGAAGGGCGCGCACTTCTGGGACTACGGCAACTCCTTCATGAAGGCGGTCTTCGACGCCGGGGTGACCGAAATCGCTAAGAACGGCCGCGACACCTCCGAGGGCTTCATTTGGCCGTCCTACGTCGAGAACATCATGGGGCCGCTGTGCTTCGACTACGGCTACGGACCCTTCCGCTGGGTCTGCCTCTCGGGCCGCCACGAGGACCTGGTGAAGACCGACCGGGCCGCCATGGAGTGCATCGACCCCACCCGCCGCGGCCAGGACCGCGACAACTGGCACTGGATCCGCGACGCCGAGAAGAACCGCCTCGTCGTCGGCACCCAGGCCCGCATTCTCTACGCCGACGCCGAGGGCCGCACCCGCATCGCGCGCGCGTTCAACCGCATGGTGCGGGAGGGCGAGATCGGGCCGGTGATGATGGGGCGGGACCACCACGACACCGGCGGCACCGACTCCCCCTTCCGGGAAACCGCCAACATCCTCGACGGCTCGAACCCGACCGCCGACATGGCCCACCAGTGCTGGGCCGGCAACGCCGCGCGCGGGATGACCATGGCCGTGCTCTCCAACGGCGGCGGGGTCGGCACCGGCAAGGCGATCAACGGCGGCTTCGGCCTCGTCCTGGACGGCTCCGAGCGCGTCGACCGCATCCTCGACACCGCCCTCGAGTGGGACGTCATGGGCGGCGTCTCCCGCCGCGCCTGGGCCCGAAACCCCAACGCCATCGAGACCGTCGCCGCCTGGAACGCGGCCAACGCCCGCCGCGGGCACGTGACCGAACCGTACCTCGCGGCCGACGGTTTCCTCGAAGAGCTCGTTGATCGGGAGCTCGTCGACCATTCGTGAAGAAGTATGCAATTCCGTCCTCCGGTTGTGCTGGCTGTTGGGGGCTCTGACCCGACAGCCGGCGCGGGCATCCAGGTCGACCTCCGGGTGGCACAGGCCCACGGGGTTCATGCCACCACCGTGGTCACCGCGGTGACGGCCCAGGGCTCGTGCGGCGTCAGCGCCGTCCACAATGTGCCGGCGACGCTGGTCAGGGCCCAGCTGCGCGCCGTTCTCGACGAGTTCCCGCCAGGCGCGATCAAGACGGGGATGCTCGCACGGGCCCGCACCGTCGAAGCGGTGGCGGCGGCTCTCGCCGCTTCGCGGGCGCCCCTGGTGGTGGATCCGGTTCTGGCCGCCTCCGACGGCACACCACTGCTTGCGCTGGGCGCGCTCGATGCGGTCCGCACCCTGCTCATCCCTCGCGCCACCGTTCTCACGCCAAACCTCACCGAGGCCGCCCGGCTTCTCGGCGAAACGTCGCTTGCTCCCGAAGACCTCGATGAGGCGTGCCGCGAGCTACTCGCGATCGGTCCGCGAGCCGTTCTGCTGAAAGGAGGTCACGCCCCGGGGGACGAGGTGATCGATCGCTTTGCCGTGGCCGAACGACGAGAGGTGCTCCACCTTCGCGCCCCACGCCGTCCTGGGCGCGGGATCCACGGCACCGGCTGCGCGCTGGCGAGCGCCATCGCCGCGCGGCTCGCACTCGGCGTTTCCCTCGACGACGCGGTCCGAGGCGCGCACGGCTGGCTGCAGGAGACCCTAGAGCGCACCCGCGTCGCTGGGCTGGGAAGAAAGGCCGACATCCTCGCTGAGCTGCCGAGCTTGTGCCGGGGCTGAGCCATCGGTCAGTCGACGGGTCAGTTGCATGGGGCACAGGGC
>CAZXXL010000111.1:0-9910 GCA_964644635.1 uncultured Thermoanaerobaculia bacterium
CGGGGCGGGCGGCGGGGGGGGCGGGGGGGGGGTGGGGTGGGGGGGGGGGGCGGGGGGGGGGCGGGGGCGGGGGGGCGGGGGCGGGGGGGGGGGGGGGGGCGGCGCCGTCGGGGTGGGAGCGGCCGGCCTGGGCGTCGAGGGCGGGGAGGCCGGGTCCCTGGCCGGCGGCGACGTGGCCCACAACGCCCGCCGCCTGCGCGAGGTGCTCGGCGGTGAGCGTTCGGCGGCCGCCGAGGCCGTGGCCCTCAACGCCGGCGCCGCCCTCTACGTGGGCGGCGCCGCGGCCTCCATCGGCGAGGGGCTGGACCTGGCCCGGCGGGTGCTGCGCAGCGGGGCGGCCCTCGAGCTCCTGGAACGGCTCGCCGAACGCTCGGCCGGGCTCGCCGGCGATGGCTGACATCCTCGAGGAGATCGTGGCCGCGGTCGAGCGCCGGCTCGCCGGCTCGCCGGCGGCGGCGGATCTCGCCGAGCGAGCCCGGGAGGCGGCAACACGGCGCCGGCCGGAGCGTCGCTCCCTGGCCGCGGCCCTGGCCGCACCGGGCCCCTCGCTGATCGCCGAGTGCAAGCGGGCCTCGCCCTCGGCGGGCCTCCTGCGCGCCGACTTCGATCCGGTGGCCCTCGCCCGCGCCTACCACCGGGGCGGCGCCGCGGCCGTCTCGGTGGTGACGGAGCCCGACTTCTTCCGCGGCGATCCGCGATGGCTCGCCGCGGTGCGCGCGGCCGTCCCGCTGCCGGTGCTGCGCAAGGACTTCATCGTCTGCGAGCGCCAGCTCGAGGAGAGCGTGCTGCTGGGGGCGGACGCGGTCCTCCTCATCGCCAGGATTCTCGAGCCCGCCGCGCTCGAGGGGCTGGTGGCGGCGGCCCGGCGGCTGGGCCTCGAGGTCCTGGTGGAGGTCTTCGCCGACGAGGACCCGGCGGCGGCGGTGAGCTCGGGAGCGCGCCTGATCGGCGTCAACGCCCGCGACCTGGCCACCTTCCGCGTGGACCTCGACCGCGTCGCGGCCCGGGCGGCGCAGATCCCCGGCGACCGGGTGCGGGTGGCCGAAAGCGGCATCCGCGGCCCGGAGGACGTCCGCCGGCTGGCCGGGGCCGGTTACGAGGCCTTCCTGGTGGGCGAGTCGCTGGTGCGGGCGGAGGACCCGGCGGCGGCGGCCGCCCGCCTGATCGGGCGGGGGCGGTGATGGGGCGGACGCTGGTCAAGATCTGCGGCCTGCGGAGCCCGGAGGACGCGGCGGCGGCGGTGGCGGCCGGGGCGGACCTGGTGGGCTTCGTCTTCGTGCCGGGCACGCCCCGGGCGCTGGAGCCCGGGCGGTCGGCCTGGATCCGCGACGTCACCGGCGCGGCGACGGTCGGTCTCTTCCGTGACCAGCCGCTTGATTTCGTCCGCAGGGTGCGCGGTGAGCTCGGCCTGGACTGGGTGCAGCTGCACGGCGCCGAGCCGGAGGATTTCCTGGACCGGCTCGGTCCCAGGGTGCTGCGCCGGGTGGCGGTGGACGGGCCCATCGACTGGCGCCGGCTCGGGCGCCTGGCGGCGCGCTGTCTGCCCCTGCTCGATCCGGGTGCGGGCAGCGGGCGGACCTTTTCCTGGGAGCTCCTCGACGGCCGGCCCGCGGGGCTGCGTTTCGGCGTCGCCGGCGGCCTGACGCCGGGGAACGTCGGCCGCCTGGTGCGGGCGGTCCGGCCGGCGCTGGTGGACGTCTCCTCGGGCGTCGAGGCCGCGCCCGGGGTGAAGGACCATCGGCTGATCGGGGCCTTCGTGGCCGCCGTGCGGGAGGCGGAGACGGCGGGTCCGTGAGGCCGGCGTGGGGTACAATCGCAGGTCGGAGCTGGGAGGACGTATGAAGGCGGGACCTGACAGGCGCGGCTACTTCGGGCCGTACGGCGGCAGCTTCGTGCCGGAGACCCTGATGGCGCCGCTGGCCGAGCTCGAGAAGGCCTACCAGCGCGCCCGCCGCGACCGCGAGTTCCAGGCCCGGCTCGACGACGTCCTGAAGAATTACGTGGGCCGGCCGACGCCGCTGTACCTGGCCCGGCGGCTGTCGGCGCGCACCGGCGGCGCGAGGATCTGGCTCAAGCGCGAGGATCTGTGCCACACCGGCGCCCACAAGCTGAACAACGCCGTCGGCCAGGCCATGCTCGCGCGGAGGATGGGCAAGGAACGGGTGGTCGCCGAGACCGGTGCCGGCCAGCACGGGGTGGCGGTGGCGACGGCGGCCGCGCTCTTCGGGCTGGACTGCCGGGTCTACATGGGCTCCGAGGACATGCGCCGCCAGGAGCCCAACGTACGCCGGATGCGGCTTCTCGGGGCCGAGGTGGTCCCGGTGGAGGCCGGCTCCAAGACCCTCAAGGACGCCATCAACGAGGCCCTGCGCGACTGGGTCACCAACGTGGCGACGACGCACTACATTCTCGGCTCGGTGCTCGGGCCCCACCCCTACCCCATGATGGTGCGGGACTTCCAGGCGGTGATCGGCCGCGAGGCCTTCACCCAGTTCCGGCGCGAGACCCGCGGCCTCCCCGATCTGGTGGTCGCCTGCGTGGGCGGGGGCTCCAACGCGGCCGGGATCTTCTCGGCCTTCGTGCCCCACGAACGGGTGCGGCTGGTGGGCGTGGAGGCCGGGGGCCGCGGTGAGGCGCCCGGGGAGCACGCGGCCCGGCTCGCCGGATCGGGCCGGCCCGGCATCCTCCACGGGACGTACACCTGGCTGCTGCAGGACGAGGCGGGCCAGGTCGAAGCGACCCACTCGGTCTCGGCCGGGCTCGACTACCCGGCCGTCGGTCCCGAGCACGCCCAGTGGCACGACAGCGGCCGCGTGAGCTACACCCGGGTCCAGGACGCGGAGGCCCTGGCCGCGTTCCATCTCCTGGCGGAAACCGAAGGCATCATCCCGGCCCTCGAATCGGCCCACGCCCTCGCCTACGCGGTCAAGGTGGCGCCGGCGATGCCGTTGAAGGCCAACATCCTCGTCAACCTCTCCGGGCGCGGCGACAAGGACCTGGACGAGGTGGCCCGCCTCGAGGGGAGGCCGGCGTGAGCCGGCTGGGCCGGGCCTTCACCGCCGCCAGGAAGGCGCGCCGCGCGGCCTTCGTCGCCTACGTCACCGCCGGCGACCCGAGTCTCGAGCGCACGGTGGAGCTGGCCCGGGCCCTGCGCCGGGGCGGCGCCGACGTGCTCGAGCTGGGGATCCCGTTCTCGGATCCCATCGCCGACGGTCCCACCAACCAGCGCGCCGCCGAGCGGGCCCTGGCCGCCGGGACGACGCCGCGGGGGGTGCTGGAGACGGTGGCGGCCATTCGCTCCCACGGCGAGGACATCCCCATCGTCCTGTTCACCTACGCCAACCCGGTGCTCCAGTACGGCGTGGAGGCCTTCGCCGCCGACGCGGCGGCCGCCGGGGCGGACGGGGTGCTCTTCACCGACGTGCCGGCGGAGGAGATCGAGCGTTTCCGGCCGGCCCTGGCCGGCGCCGGGCTCGACACCGTGCTCCTGGTGGCCCCCACGTCGACAAAGGAGCGGATCCGGACGGCGGCCCGGCGCGCGAGCGGCTTTCTCTACCTGGTCTCGCGAACCGGCGTCACCGGCGCCCGGGAGGAGATCCAGGAGACCCTGGAGGCCAACCTGCGCTCGGTGCGCAAGTTGAGCAAGTTGCCGGTCGCCGTCGGCTTCGGGATCTCGTCGCCGTCCCAGGTGGAGCGCGTGGCCCGGCTGGCGGACGGGGTCGTGGTCGGCTCGGCCATCGTCAACCAGATCGAGAGGGTCGGGGACAGCGACGAGCTCGCCGACGTGGTCCAGCGCTTCGTGACGCCCCTGGCCGAGGCCTGCCGGAAGCGATGAGGGGACCGGCGAGATCCGGCCGCCCCCACCGCGGCCCGGTGCGCACCTGAGCATGGGCCGGTCTCGGCGGCGGCGCCTCGGGCAGCACTTCCTCACCGACCGCCGGGTGGCCGAGCGGATGGTCTCGCTGCTCGACGAAGAGCCGCCGCGGGTGCTCGAGATCGGACCCGGGCGGGGGGCCCTGACGACGGTGCTCGCGAAGCGCTTTCCCCGGGTCCTGGCCCTGGAGATGGACGAGCGGCTGCTGCCCGGTCTCGAGGCCCGGTTCGCGGAACCCGGGGTCGAGGTGCGGCCGGGCGACGCGCTGACGGTCGAGCTCGACGAGGTCCTCGCAGCCGGCGCCCCCTGGCAGTGCGCCGCCAACCTCCCCTACTCGGTGGGCACCGCCATCCTCCGCCGGCTCCTGCCCCGGCACGACTTGCTCACGCGCCTGGGGATCATGCTGCAGCGGGAGGTCGCGGAGCGGATCGTGGCCCGCCCGGGCGAGAGAGCCCACGGCCTGCTCGCCCTCGAACGGGCCGCCTGGGCCGACGCCAGGATCGCCTTTTCGGTGCCGCCGTCCGCCTTCAAGCCGCGGCCGCGGGTGGTCTCGGCGGTGGTTGTGGTCGATCTCAGGCCGCCGGCCTTCGAAGCGGCGACGCTGGAACGTGCGCTGCGCCTGGCCGGCCACGCGCTGCTCGCCCGGCGCAAGATGATGATCAACGCCATTCGCCCGCTGGCCGACGCGGAGGCCCTGGCCGCGGCCGGAATCGCGCCGGACGCGCGGCCCGGCACCCTGGGCCTGGAGGAGTGGGTGCGGCTGGCCGGGACGACGGAGCCGGCGTGAGCTGGAGGGCGGCCGCCGGGAAGAGGGGCGGATGGCCGTCCGCCGCCTGGGCGGCGCTCCTCGGCGTGGCGGTGGCGCTGCTCTACCGGCCGGTGGTGGGGCTGCGGCTGATGGGGGACAGCTACCAGTGGGTGCAGCACGCCCACCACGCCATGCACCGCTGGCCCCTGCTGCTCGCCGATCTCGACAGCTTCTACCGGCCGCTGAACACCTGGACCCTGGCGCTCGACCGCCTCGCCTGGCCGTGGTGGAGCGGCGGCTATCACCTGACCAACGTCCTCCTGCTGCTGGTCACGGGCCTGGTGCTGGCGGCGGCCGCCCGCCGGCTCGGGCTGCGCACCGGCACCGCCTGGGTGGTGGCCGCGGTGTGGACGCTCTCCCCGTTCGTCGACGAGCCCGCCATCGCGGTCGCCCTCCGCTTCCAGTTCCTGCTCCTGCTGGCGTGGCTGGCGATGGTGCTGGCCTGGCCCGCGCCCGGCCGCCGGTGGACGTGGGCGCGGGGAGCCGGGGTCGCGGCCGCCGCCCTGGCCGCCCTCCTGGCCAAGGAGACCTGGGTGATGACGCCGGCCCTCGTGGCGGCGCTGGCCTGGGGATGGGGCGCGAGCGTCCGCCGGTCGATCCGCAGCACCCTTCCCTTCGCGCTCGCCGCCCTCGCCTACGTCGGCGTGTACTTCGCGCTGTTTCCCTCGGGCAAGGGCTACTTTTCGTGGGGTCTCCACGTGCCGGCCCGGATTCCCCACCAGCTGGCCGTCTTCCTCGAGCTCGAGGGCCTGCACCCGGCGGGGTTCACTCTCGACTGGAAGGGGGTTCTGGCGCTCCTGGTGGTCGCCGCCGCGGCGTGGGCGGGGTTGCGGCGGCGGCGTGCGGCGGCGGCGGTCGGCCTCGCCCTGCTCGTCTTCCCGACCCTGCCCACCCTGTTGGTGCCGTTCCTGCCGGTTCGCTACCTGGTGATTCCGTACGCCGGCTTCCTGCTCCTGGTGGCGGCGGCCCTGGAGGAACCTCTGACCCTTCTGCGCGGCGGCCCGCGGTGGGCCGCCGGGGCCGCGGCGGCGCTGGTCATCGTCCTGGTGCTCGCCGCCGGGGTGCTCACCGTGCGCGGCGATCTGGCCGCCGCCGCCCGCGTCTCGCGCGCCCACGCGGTGCTGCTCGCCGAGGCGCGGCGGGCGGCGCCCCGGGTCTCCCTGGGGCGGCCGACGGTCGTCGTGCGCGCGGAGCGCGTCAACCCGCTGCGCGACATCGCGAAGAGCCCGGCGGGCCAGGCGAAGCTGTACTACCAGCGCCCGCCGGATCCGTACGCCCTCATCGATGCGGCGGCCCTCTTCGAGTGGGTGCTGCGCCGCGAGGACACGGGTTTCGTGCGCGTCGACGCGTGGCGGCGGGAGGAGGCCGGGCGGCCGGGGCGGGTGCTCGTGCACCGGCCGGGGGGGTTCGTGCCCGTCGCCGGGGAGGTGCCCGATCTCGCGGCGGCGGCGGACGGCTTCCTCGCCGCGGGCCTCCGGGTGCGGGTCATCCGCCCGATGGTGCTGGTCGGTTCCCCCGGGGGCCGGTGAGCGCCGCTCCCCCCGCGGCGCTCCCGGATGGTACCATTCAGGACATGGAGGAACCCGCATGAGCCTGTGGCAGGCGATCCTTCTCGGAGCGCTGCAGGGCATCACCGAGTTTCTGCCGGTCTCGTCCTCCGGGCACCTCGCCCTGGCCCAGGCCCTGATTCCCGGTTTTCACCAGCCGGGGGTGGTCTTCGACGCCATGCTCCACGTGGGCACGGCCCTGGCGGTGGTGTGGGCGGAGCGGCGCCAGCTTTCCCGCTGGCTGACCACCCGCTCGGGCTGGCGGCTGCTCTGGCTGCTCGTCCTGGGCACGGCGGCGACCGCGATCTTCGGCCTCCCCCTCCGCCACGCCGCCGAGGCCGCCTTCACCCGGCCCCTGCTGGTGGGGATCTTCCTCGTCCTCACCGGCGCCGTCGTCCTGAGCACCCGTTTCCTGGACGGGGGGGCCGCCGGCGAGGAGACGACCCGCTGGGGGCAGGCCTTCGGCATCGGCCTCGTCCAGGGCCTGGCCGTGTTTCCCGGCATCTCGCGCTCGGGCTCGACCATCGCCGCCGGCCTCGGCCTCGGCCTCGACCGGACCTGGGCGGCGCGCTTCTCGTTCCTGCTCAGCGTGCCCGCGATCGCGGCCGCGACCCTGGTCGAGGTGGCCGGCGCCCGGGGCCAGCTCGGCGCCCTCGGCGCCCCGTTCCTGGCCGTGTGCCTGGCCGGCGGGGCGGTGGCGGCCATCACCGGCTACGCGGCCCTCAAGGTGGTCATCCGGACGGTGACCTCGGCCAGCTTCTCCCGCTTCGCGTGGTACTGCTTCCCGGCCGGCGTCCTGGTGATCGCCCTGGCCCTCGGGGGCCTGCTGTGAACGAGCGGGCGGTTCGCGAGGCGCTGGCGGTGGGGCTGCTGCTGGCGGCCGTGCTGCTGGCGGTGGCCCTGTTCTCCTACAGCCCGCTGGATCCGAGCCCGTTTCACGTCTCCACCCTGCGCGAGAGCCCATCCAACCTGGCCGGGTGGCTGGGCGCCACCCTTGCCGCCGCGCTCTACGGCCTCGTCGGCCTGGCGGCGCTGCTGACCCCGGTGCTGGCGGCGGTGGGGGGCTGGCGGGTCCTCCAGCGCTTCCCCCTGCGCAGCCCGCGGCTGAACGCGCTGGGGTGGACGTTGGTCTTCGTCGGGCTTCCCGGCTTTCTGAACCTGATCGCCGGGGACATCGAGCTACGCGGCGGGACCATGTCCTGCGGCGGCCTCATCGGCCGCGTCGTGGACGACCTGCTGGCCGGCTTCGCCGGGCCGGTGGGCCGGGTGGTCATCCTGCTCTTCGTCCTCCTCGCCGGCGCCATCCTGGTCTCCGGGCGCTCGGCGGCCCGGGCGGTCAACCGTTGGCTCGAACGCTGGCGCACGGCCCTCGCCATCCGGCGGGAGCGGCGGGCGGCGCGGAGGCTCGAGCGGCAGAAGCGCCGCGCCAGCCGGCGCGTGCTCGAGCGGCAGCTCGACCGGCTGGACGAGGTGGAGGCCGAGGCGCCGGCCGGCATCACGGTCAAGGAGCTCGCCGGCCGGGGCCGGTTCCGGATCCGCCGCCGGGTGGCGGAGGGCGAGTCTTCGGCCCGGCTCGAGACCGGCGAGAGCGCGTCCTCCGCCCGCCGCGTGCGGACCGGCGGCCGGCGGACCCAGCGGCCGCGGAAGCCCGCCCGCGAGCCGGTGGTCCAGGAGGAGTTCGACTTCGTGGAGGACCTGGAGACCTACGACCTGCCCAGGATCTCGTTCCTGGAGCCGGCGGAGGCCGGCGGTCCCCGGGACACCGGCTCGCTGCTCACCATCGGCCAGATGTTGACCGAGAAATGCCGGGAGTTCCGGGTCGGCGGCGAGGTGGTCAACATCAGGACCGGCCCGGTGATCACCACCTTCGAGTTCCGGCTCGACTCCGGGGTCAAGATTGCCGCCGTTCAGAATCTCTCCGAGGATCTCGCCCTGGCCCTCAAGACCGAGTCGGTCCGCATCGAGCGCATCCCGGGACGGGCGACGGTGGGCATCGAGGTGCCGAACCCCGAGCCCCAGATCATCCGGCTCCGCCAGCTCCTGGAGACGAACGAGTTCCAGACCTCCCCTTCCAAGTTGACCCTGGCGCTCGGCGTCGACATCCACGGCAACCCGTACTTCTCCGACCTGCAGCGCATGCCGCACCTGTTGATCGGCGGCTTCACCGGCTCGGGCAAGTCGGTCGGCATCAACGCCATGATCATGTCGATGCTGTACAAGGCCGCGCCCGAGGAGGTCAAGCTCATTCTCGTGGATCCGAAGATGGTGGAGCTGGGCGTGTACGCCGACATCCCGCACCTGCTCACGCCCATCATCACCAACCCGAAGAAGGCCGCCAACGCCCTCGGCTGGGCGGTGGCCGAGATGGACGGGCGGTACCGGCTGCTGGCCGCGCTCGGCGTGCGCAACCTCGAGCAGTACAACCGGCTCGTCCGCGACAAGACCCAGCTGCGGAAGGTCAAGGAGCGCTTGGGCGGGGAGGATCTCGAGGAGGGGCGGACCCCGGAACCGCTGCCGTACATCGTCATCATCATCGACGAGCTGGCCGACCTCATGCTGACCAGCTCCCGCGCGGTCGAGGAGTCCATCACCCGGCTCGCCCAGAAGGCGCGGGCGGTCGGGATCCACCTCATCTGCGCCACCCAGCGGCCCTCGGTGGACATCCTCACCGGCATCATCAAGGCCAACTTCACCTGCCGGATCTCCTACAAGGTGCGGAGCAAGTTCGATTCGCGGACGATCCTCGACGCCGGCGGCGCCGAACATCTCCTCGGGCGGGGCGACATGCTCTTCCTGCCCCCCGGCAGCTCGTCCCTGATCCGCCTGCACGGGCCGCTGGTCACCGAGAAGGAGATCGCCACCGTGGTCCGCTACATCAAGCGTTTCGGCAAGCCGGAGTACCAGCGCGACGTGCTGTCGCACCCGCCCCTGGGCGGCGAGAGCCGCGGCGGCCGCGGCCGGGCCGGCGGCCGGGAGCCGGGAGAGCTGTCCGATCCCATGTACGAGGAGGCGGCACGGCTGGTGGTGAGCACCCGCAAGGCATCGGCGAGCTTCATCCAGCGGCGGCTGCGCCTGGGCTACACCCGCTCGGCCCGGTTGCTCGACATGATGGAGGCCGAGGGTCTGGTGGGCCCGCTGAACGGTTCCCGGGGCCGCGAGGTGCTGGTGCCGAAGAGCTACTTCGACGAGGTCGATGCCACCCACGCGCTGAATGGACCGCGGGAAGACGAGGGGGAGGAGTCATGAATCCGGAAATCATGAACCTGGGCGGCTGGCACCTGATCAGTGTCGCGGGCGCGCTGGGGATCGCCATCCTGCTCTTCATCCTGGTGGCCAGCATGCTCTCCCGGCCGCGGGTCTTCTGCCAGTACCTGGAGGCCATGACCGGCATCAAGCTCAAGCCGGCCCAGGTCAAGCGGCAGTTCAAGAAACGGGGCCGGGCGGGGGTCCGCGACCTGCTCATCGATCTGATCATCCGCGAGGACCTCGCCGATCCCGACCGCGTGGTCACCCCGGACTCCGACCCCGACCTCTCCGTGTTCGAGCGGGAGGGCTGACGCAGCCCGGGCTCAGCGTCCGAACTTCAGCCGCCGTGCCTCCCGGAGGCGGTCGGCTTCCACGGCCAGAATCCCGGCGGCGGCGCCGCGCGCCGGGCAGCGGGCCTCCGCCGCGCGGTAGGGG
>CAZXXL010000112.1:0-9867 GCA_964644635.1 uncultured Thermoanaerobaculia bacterium
AAGCGCCGTGAGGCAGGGTAGCTCCGCTACCCGCTGCCGAACGGCGTCCCGAGCGCAGGCCCGCCAGGGCCGGAGCGAAGCGCCGTGAGGCAGGGTAGCTCCGCTACCCGCTGCCGAACGGCGTCCCGAGCGCAGGCCCGCCAGGGCCGGAGCGAAGGGACCCCCTCACGCCCGGAGCGCGCCACGGAGCACTGGGCAGCGCGCTCCGCCTCCTTCCCTTGTCATTGCGAGGCGCGAAGCGCCGAAGCAATCCCCCCACGATTGGACACCGCAACGGAACACTGGGCAGCGCGCTCCAACGCTGCTAGGGATCGCCGCGTCGCCGGGCTGCGCCCGGCTCCTCGCGATGACACCGTAGGGCCACCGCCCGCACCGCGCCGGCCACGGGCCGGGCGGTCCGGGCGGTCCGGGAGGCGGATCGCCTGGGCATGGGCGGCAACTGCACGTCCCAGACGCCGGCCTCGTCAGTGCCGACAAAGACATGGCCCGGGTGGACGGGGTCGAAGGCCACCGAGTTCGCACGGAGGCCGCCGGGCCCGGGAACGGCTCGCCAGTGCCGGCCGCCGTCGAGGCTCCACCTCACGCCCCAGTCCGAGGTCGAGGCTGCGGCCTCAGGACAGGCCAGAAGAACCTCGTCGGCCGACCGCGGGGACACGGCGACGTCCGTGCACCACGCCGGCAGCGCCTCGTCCCGCGTCTGCCAGCTCGCGCCGGCATCGTCGCTGCGGAAGAGGCCCCGGTGCGGGATCAGCAGGTACACCGGGCCCGCCTGGGCGGCCGCCAGCCTCCACCCCCACCCCTGCTCCGGGGGAAAGCCCGCCACCGTCTGCCAACTCTCGCCGTCGTCGGTGCTGCGCAACAGGCCGATCTCGGCGCCGCCGGCGAGCACGACGCCGGGGCTGGCCGGCAGCGGCGCCACCGTCTCGACGGAATTGGGAGCCTCGGTCGTCAGCTCCCAGTCGTTCTGCAGCAGGTCGAAGACGACGACGCCGAAACGGGAGGCACCGAATACCCGGTCACTCGAATACCGGTCGCCGACGAGCTGCTCGAACCAGGCGCGGGTCACGGGCAGCGTGCGCCGAGTCCAGCCGGCGCCGCCGTCCTCGGAGACGAAGAGGGCGTCGCCGTACCCAAAGTCGCCCCATACGAACGACGCCGCGAACAGCCGGTCGGGGTCCCCGGGGTCGACGCCGACGGCGCTCACCTCGGGCTCGTCGCCGTTCGGCCACAGCCGCCGCCAGGTTCGGCTCGCACCATCCCACAGCCATGGGGCGTTGGACCCGGACTCCAGCAGCAGCCGCGGGACGTCCGCCGGACCGGGGATCAGCCGCCGGACCGGTGTCGCCGGAGCGCCGCCGTCGGCCGGCACTAAGGTACGGCCGAAGTCGGACGACCGGTACAGGCCCGAACGACCGGCGCTCCTCGAGGCCAGAGCGGCCGCCACGTACACGGTCGCCGGATCCTCGGGATCGGCCGCCACACCCTCCAGCCCCGGTCCGTGCTCCCACACCACCTGCCAGAACAGACCCCCATTGCGGCTCAGCCAGAGCTTATCGCTGGTCGCACACCAGACGACGACGGGCGCAGCCGGGTTGAAGGCGATGCCGCGCACGCTCCCCTTCACCGCGGTCTCCCGCCAGCTCCTGCCTCCGTCCGTGCTGATCATCAGCCCGGACGTGCTCCCGGCCAGGAGGCGGCCGGCATCGTCCGGGTCGACGGCGAGGACCGCGGGATCCAGCCGTTCGTCCGATACCCTGGTCCAGCTCGAGCCGTCGTCGTCACTGCGGTAGAGCCCGACGGCGCCCCACGCGGGGGCCGCGTAGAGGCGGCCGGCGGGACCCGCGGCCAGGACGGCCGGGGCACCGAACGCGGCCAGGGTCTCGACCGTCCCGTCGGCCCGGAGCCGGACCACCGCGCGCGAGGGCGCGGCGAGATCGATCACGAGCGCGCCCGGGATCGCGGGGTCTGCGACGGCCGCGTGCACCGGCGGCAGGCCGGTGATGGAGCCGGGCACCGACCACGTTCCCCCGCCGTCGTCGCTGGTCTCGATCAGCTGCGTGGATGATCCGGGCGGCCCGGTCGTCCCCAACACCCACACCCTGAGGGGGTCGTAGCGATCCGCCACCAGCGCTTCGATCTCGTCCACGCCCGGGACCGTCCTGCGCACGATGGTCGCGTCGCCGAGACGCACCCAGAGGCCAAACCGGGTCGCGAAGGAAACCGCGCCCGCCCCCCCGGAAACTACGACGCGGGTCACCGGACCGCCCGGCGGACCTAGGCTCGTCCACGATCCGCCAATGGCCGGCGGTGCCGCCAGCAGGGTGACCCCCAGACCGAAGAACACCAGCTCCCGAGCGCTCATCGTCCGCATGTGCCGTGCCTCCGTTCATTTCCTTCTACGAAAGAACAAACGGATCCGTTGCCTGCCTGATCAGAATATGGTGCGACGTTCGGGATCCGGCCACGGCCGGGGCGGAGGCTTCGCCATCCGCCCTGGCGGACCGATACAATATGCCTGCCGCTGATTGGGAGGCCACGATGACGACGTACCATCTGAGCCTGGGCGCGAAACTGCTGCTGTGGGCGTTCCCCCTCGCCCTCACGATCTGGGTCGTCGCCTACGCCCTCGTGACGCGGGGGCGCACGGGGTCGGCCCGATGACGCCCCAGGATCCCGGCACCATCGCCACCGTGGCCGCCGTCATGGCGGTCTACCTCGGGGTCCTGCTCTTCATCGGCTGGCGGGCGGCCCGCCGCACCCACGGCGGCGAGGACTTCCACCTGGCCGGCCGCAGCCTGGGCGCGTGGGCGGCCGGAATCTCGTCGACGGCGAGCTCGGAGTCCGGGTGGGTCACCCTGGGCGCGGTGGGGATGACGTATACGCACGGCGTCTCCGGCCTGTGGTTCGCCCCCGGCTGCCTGCTCGGCTACCTGGTCAACCTGTACCTGGTGGCGCCCCGCCTCCGTCCCCTCTCCGAGGCCCAGGGCTCGCTGACCCTCACCGACGTCCTCACCCGGCGCTGGGGCGATCCCAACCACGTGGTCCGGGTGACCAGCGTCCTCATCATCCTGCTCTCCATGATGGGCTACGTGGCCGCCCAGATGACGGCCGCCGGCAAGGCGTTCGCGTCCACCCTCGGCCTTTCCGGGCACGGGGGCTACGTGCTCGGCGTGCTCATCGGCGCCGCCGTGATCACCGCCGTCACCTCCCTCGGCGGCTTCCGGGGGGTGGCCTGGACGGACCTCTTCCAGGGCCTGCTGGTGGCCGGCGCGCTCATCGCCCTCCCGGTGTACGCCATCGTCAGGATGGGCGGGTTCGGCGCCATGATCCAGGGGCTCGGGGCCGCCGGCCCGGGCTTCCTGACGGCCACCGGAGGCCGGGTGGGGCCGGCCCTGTGGGGGTTCATCGCCGGCGAGCTGGGGATCGGGCTCGGCTACCCCGGAATGCCCCACGTGATCACCCGCTACATGGCCGCCCGGGACCTCGGCGAGGTCCGGCGCCTGAGCGTGATCGCCATGCTCTGGGGCGTGGCCGTGTTCTACGGGGCGGGGCTGGTCGGTCTCGCGGGACGGGTCATGCTCCCCCACCTGGCCGACGGCGAGCAGACGCTGATGGTGCTGTCCCTGAAGCTCCTCAACCCGATCCTGGCCGGGCTCATGCTGGCCGCGGTGATCTCGGCCATCCTGTCCACGGTGTCGTCCCAGCTCCTGGTGGCGGCCTCGGCGGTCTCGTACGACGTGGTCGAGGAGGTCATGGGCAGGGCCGCCGACGACCGGCGGAGCCTCGTCCTCGGGCGCTGGACGGTGGCCGTGGTCGGCATTCTCGGGGTCCTGCTGGCGGTGGGCCACGTGCGGGTGGTGTTCTGGTTCGTGCTCTTCGCCTGGTCCGGTCTCGGCGCCAGCTTCGGCCCGCTGGTGCTCTTCGCGGTCCTCGGCCACCGGGCGGTGAGCCGGCACGGCGTGCTGGCGGGCATGCTCACCGGCTTCGGCGTCACCGTGGCCTGGAAGCTGGGCCGCGACGTCGCGGCCAACCCCGCGGCCTTCGCCCGCGTGCCCTTCTTCGTGCTCGCCCTGACCGCCCTCGTCCTCGTCATCGGCCGTGCGACCGAGCGCTTCGACGTCGGCGAGGCGGCGGCGGTCCTGGCGGCCGCGGTGGTCACCCTCGCCTCCTGGTGGCTGGTGCAGCGGTGGGGGCTTTCCAATCTCTACGAGCTGGTGCCGGCCTTCTTCCTGGCAGGGGCGACGGCCCTCGGGGTCAGCCGGATGTTCCCCGTGACGGGTCAGTCCTCCGGCGGCGGCGTCATCCCGAACGAAAGCCGCACGTAGCGACCGGCCTCGCGCACGAAGGCGTCCAGGCGCGGGTCGTCCCCGTTCACCACCAGCCCGTGGCGGGCCAGGTTGGGATTGCCGCAAAAGCCGGCCAGCGGCACGCCGCCGATCCCCGTCTCGAAGTAGAAGGCCACCGTGGGCGGCACGCCGTGGCTTGCGGCGAGCTCCAGGCAGCGGTCGGAGAGGCGGAGCACCGCGTACATCGAGCCCTCCCAGTCGAAGCCCACCGGGTCGGGCAGGACCGGCTGACGGTCGTCCAGCAGCTCCCCGTGGCGGGCGAAGATCCGCCGCAGGTGAAGCCTGCGCCGCCGCTGGAGGTGGCGGCCGATCCGGAGCTGGAGGCGCAGCGCCTGCTCCTCCAGCTCCTCGTCGCCGGTCAGGTACGGGGCGAGCAGGGCCAGGGTCACCGCCTGGACCATGTTGGACGGGCCGGCCATGACGTTCTGGGCGTAGCGGACGATGCCGCGGGCGAAGTCCGTCGCCGCGGTGAGCACGGCGCCCGAGCGCAGCCCGGTCACGCCGTGGGTCTTGGAGAGCGAATCCACGAAGATCACGCGCTCCCGGAAGCGGGCCTCCCCGCCGTACCAGGCCAGGAGCTCCCGGTGGCGGGGGTGGAGGCGCACGTACACCGAGTCGAGGACGACGCCCGCGTCCGGCCAGCGGTCGAGCACGGCGGAGACGAAGGCCCGCATGCGCCCGGGCTCCAGCGTGCGGCCGGTGGGGTTGTTGATCGGCATCATGTACACGCCGTCGACCTCGACGTCCGGCGGAATCGACGCCAGGTCGGCGGGATCCGGATCCATATGATCCCAGGACGGCGGGAGCAGGATCACCCGCATCCCCTGCAGCGCCAGCTGGTCCAGCGGGCAGGAGAAGCTGGGCACGGGCACCAGCACGGTGGGCGGCCCGCCGTCCCCGTGCCGCTCCCGGTGGGCCTCGGCGACGCCGAGCAGGGCCGCCTGGACGGCCTGGTTCCCACCGTGAAAGACGAAGAGCTCGGGGATGTCCCCGGGGGTATTGGCGAGCTCGATGCCGAGCTGGAAGCGCCACATGTTCGACCAGGCGTCGATGACCGCCGGGTAGCCCACCGAGTCCAGGTTGTAGCCCAGCGGGTGCGAGGACAGCTTCTCGAGCCAGAACCTGGCGCCCCCGAAGGCGTTCTCCAGGAGGCCGCCCCATGCGTCGCGGAGGCCGGGGTCCTCCGGATCGTCGGCGGGCACGGTCCGCCAGTCCATGTCGCCGATGGCGGTGGCCTGGTCGCCGTAGCCCTGCGCCTGCATGGCGGTCACCACCCGGCTCATGAGCCGGATCGGCGCGCTTGCGAAGAGGTCCTTGTAGCGGTTGTAGGTCGCGATTCGGGTGGCGAGCTCCTCGTCCCGAGCGGTGCCGGCCATGGGCCACCTCCCGGGGGCATCCTAGCCGGACCCGCCCCTCCCGGCAACCATCCGCTCCCCTGAAGCTTCCCCAAGATTCTCGAGGGGGCGATCCAGCGCCGGCCCCGCCCCGAGGAGTCGCGACGGAGCACCCCGGAGCGCGCTCCAGAGCTGTTAGGGATGGCCACGTCGAGCGCCTGCGGCAGCTCCCAACGGCGGTAGCCAGCGAACAGCCTGCAGGCCGGTGCGGCCCCACGGCCGGGCGCCCTTCCCGTGAATTGCCACCCTTAACGTCGTGCGCGAGCGGCGGGGGCCGCCGGCTATTCCCCAAAGCACAACGGTAAGGGTGGCACGTTCCGCCCAGCGTGACCTTCTCCAGAGATATGTACCGCAGGGTCGCGGAGGCCGGAGCAGAGCGCCCCAAGGGACGCCGCCGCAGGCGGCGGTCCCATGCCCGCGCCGGGGCGCCGGAATGTCTTCCCAAGGCGCTCCAGCGCTGTGAGGGGTCGCCACGGCGTGCGCCGGAAGGGCGCGCCGAATCCCCGCTCGACGGGGTCGGGCGGGGAGCTTGACACGCGCCGTGCCGAGGTGAAAAAATGAATGAGGATTCATTCATGTGGAGGCGCCATGCCTGGAGGGCAGACAGCTCGCGAGATCGACCCCAAGGAACAGAAGCGGAACCGGATTCTCCGCGCCGCGATCGAGGTCTTCGCCGAAAAGGGCTACTTCACCGCACGGATGACGGACGTCGCCCACGCGGCCGGGGTGGCCGACGGCACCCTCTACCTGTACTTCGACGGCAAGGAAGACCTGCTGATGACCATCTTCGACATGGTCCTGAGCAGCTTCATCGACCGCCTGGAGAAGGAGATCGGGCAGCTCGCGGATCCGCTGGACAGGTTCCGGGTCATGATCCGGCTTCACCTGGAAACGCTGGCCCGGGACCGGGCCCTCGCCCACGTCCTTCAGATCGAGACCCGTCACACCAGACGCTTCATGAGCCAGCTCACCCGTGGTAAGCTTGGAACGTATCTCAACATGGTCCGGCGAATCTTCGAGGAGGGACAGCAGATGGGCCGTTTCCGCAGGGACGTGAGCGCCGGGCTTGCCACCAACGCCGTCTTCGGCGCGGTGGACGAGCTGGTCATGAGCTGGCTGCTCGCGGACGAGCCGGGCGACCTGATGCGTCACGCCGATCCCTTGGTCGATCTGCTGGTCAACGGTCTGGCCGCGGGCCGGGCCGCCGGGTGAAACGGAGCTCGAGGTGGGTGGTCCCTTCCGCGCGGCAGGTCGGCCGGTGCGCGGGGTGAGGATCGCCGGCCGGCGATGGAAAACGGCCGGTCCCGGGGGCGAGGCGAATTTCGCCATGCCGGGCCGGCGGACACGAGGGGGCCCGAGGTGAGTGAACGGACGATTCTCGACTTTTACCGCAACGAGGTGAACAGGCCGCGGGAGAAGCACTACCTGCACTATTTCCCCGGAGGTGTCCGCTCGATCAGCACCGAGGAGTTCTTCCAACACACGTCGTCCTTCGCGACCGCGCTGTCGGAGCTGGGGATCGGCCGCGGCGAGCGTGTGATGCTGCTTTCGGACAACCGGCCCGAGTGGCACATGGTGGACCTCGCGGTGGCCGACCTCGGCGGAGCGCTGGTTCCCGTCTACGGCACGCTCACACCCGAGCAGGTGGAGTACCAGGCCAAGGACTCCGGGGCGGTGGCGGCGGTGGCCGAGAACCCGGAGCACATGGCCAAGTTCCTCGAGATCAGGGAGCGTTGCCCCCAGCTCAAGCACCTGATCCAGCTCGAGGGCGAGCGGCCCGACGGTGTCCTCGGCTTCGACGACCTCGTCGGCTCCGCGGCCGGGCCGGAGAACGAGGGCCGCTTCTGGGAGCGGGCAGGCAAGGTGGACGGCGACGACCTGCTCACGCTGATCTACACCTCGGGTACCACCGGCGAGCCCAAGGGCGTGATGCTCACCCACCACAACCTGGTGGAGAACGTCCTCGCCTCGGCCGACCGGGCGCCCCTGTCGCCGGACGCGCTCGGCCTCGAGTTCCTTCCCCTGTGCCACGTGCTCGAGAGGATGGTCGGCTACATCCTCATGTACCGGGCCGTCACCAAGGCGTATTGCTCCGTGTACCACGTCGGCGACCTCATCGCCGATGTCGCCCCCAACGTCTTCACCGGCGTGCCCCGCTTCTACGAGAAGGTGCACGCGAAGATCATGCAGAAGGTGAACGCCGCACCCGCCATCCGCCAGTCCCTGTTCCACTGGGCGGTGGGCGTGGGCAAGAAGGCCGCCTACCGCCGTTTCGCCGGCAAGCGCCCCGGCGGGCTTTCCTACGCGCTGGCGGACAAGCTGGTGCTCTCCAAGATCCGGGCGGCCCTCGGCGGCAAGGTCGACTTCTGCATCTCCGGCGGCGCTCCCCTCCCGCTGTACGTCAACGAGTTTTTCCACGCGGTGGGGGTCTACATCATCGAGGGGTACGGCCTCACCGAAACCTCCCCGGTGATCTCGGTCAACGGGACGTCCCCGGGCACCATCAAGCTGGGCACGGTGGGCCAGCCCCTGAAGAACCTCGACGTGCGCATCGCCCCCGACGGCGAGCTCATCGTCAAGGGGCCGAGCGTGATGAAGGGATACTGGAACAAGCCGGAGAAGACGGCCGAGGTCTTCGACGAGGAGGGGTTCTTCCACACCGGGGACATCGCCGTCATCGACGAGGACGGCTTCATCAAGATCACCGACCGGAAGAAGGACCTGATCGTCACCGCCGGCGGCAAGAACATCGCCCCCCAGCCGATCGAGAACCGGATCAAGCAGTCGCCCTTCGTGGACGCCGCCGTGCTCATCGGCGACCGCCGCAAGTACGTCGTCGCCCTCATCTCGCCCGCCCAGGAGGAGCTCGAGCAGTGGGCCCGGGACAACGACATCGCCTTCGACTCGCTGGAGGACCTGACCACCAAGCCGGCCGTACTCGAACTGTACCAGAAGGTGATCGACGAGGTGAACCGGGACCTCGCCCGCTACGAGCAGGTCAAGAAGTTCGCGATTCTCCCGGTCACCCTGTCGGTGGAAGGCGGCCACCTCACGCCGACGCTGAAGGTCAAGCGCCGCGTGGTCGAAAAGCAGTACGCCTCCGTGATCGACCGCCTGTACGAGGAGTGACCTGAGCTGCGAAGCTCCCCCGCCCGCGGGCCGCAGAGCGGGGCCGCCATGACCGGCGCCTCCCGCCCGCCCGGCGCCCTGCTGCGCGCGTTGCGTCCCGGCGGTGGTCCGGACCACGACGTCACGCCGCGGCCGACCGCGCGCGCCCTCGTCATCACCGTCGTCGCGATCGGCCTCCTCGCCCTCGTCCTGCACCTGGTCCCGGCGGTGGACACCGTCGACGACGCGTTCATCACCTACCGCTACGCCCACAACCTCGCCACCGGCCGGGGGCTCGTCTACAACCCGGGGGCGCCGGTGGTGGGAACGTCGACGCCCCTGTGGGCGGCGGCCCTCGCGGCCGGAGAGCGGCTCGGCGTGCCCCCCGAGGCCGCGGCGCCGGTCCTCGCCGGCGTGTCCGGCGCTCTGCTCGCCGCCCTCGTGGTCTGGGCCGCCTCGATCGCCGGGGCCGGGGTCCCGGTCGCGGCGGCCGCGGGCCTGCTGGTCGCCACCGATCCCCTGATCGTCCGCGTCGAGCGCGGCGGCATGGAGGCGTCCGCCTTCAGCGCCTGGGCCGTGGCCGTCCTGCTGGCGATGGAGCTGCGCCCGCGGCGGCGCTGGGCGCGGGTCGGGCTGGGACTGGCCGCGGGCCTGAGCGTGGCCCTGCGCCCGGAGGGCCTCCTGCTGGTCGCCTGCCTGGCCGCGTGGAGCCTCGCCGGCGGCCGCCGCCTGGAGATCGTCACCGCCCTGACCACCGTCCTCACCGGCGTCGCCTGGCTGTGGGCGTTCACGGGCTCGCCGCTGCCCCAGTCTCTCCTCGCCAAGCTCGCCGTGTACCCGCACGCCGGCGGACCGGCGACCACCGCGTACCTGTTCGCCGCCGACGCCGTGATGTTCCTCTTCCACTCCCGGGTCGCGCCGTGGCTCGCGGTCCTGGTGGGGGCCGCCGTCGCCGTTCTCCTGGGGGCGGCCGCGAGGGCCCGGAAGGCCCGGCGGCTGGCCCCGTTCACCCCCGCCTA
>CAZXXL010000113.1:0-6768 GCA_964644635.1 uncultured Thermoanaerobaculia bacterium
GCGTGCGCGCAAGCGAAGCGAAGCTTCGCGCGCTTACGCCACCTCGCGATGACAAAAAGGGGATGTGGTCGCCCCGGACCCCCTCACGATCGGACACCGCCACGGAGAAGGGTGCTCTCAACGGACCCTCCTGCGGCGGAACGGCCGGAGGATCCGTCGTCAGGAGCCGACGGTTTCCCGCACCCGGTCGCACGCGATATCGCCGTCGCCGGCGAGGAGCTCCTGCAGCGACGACGGGTTGGCCGCCGCCAGGCCGCTCCACTCCGGCGCGAGCGCCGGGTCGATGGTGGCCGGGTCCATCTTCCGGGCGAGCTCGAGCGCGGTGCGCCGCGACATCCCGGCGTCGGCCAGGCCGCGGAAGAAGAGGCCGGCGGCGCGGCCGAAGGCGAAGGCGCGCTCGTTGATCCCCACCACCTTCTCGCCCTTGCCGGCGAACAGGACGCGCACGTACTCGAGGAGCAGCTCCTCGGGAAGGCCGAGAAGTGGCGAGGCGGCGCCGAGCACCACCATGTTCTGGGCCCGCAGGCTGCCGGCCGCCTGGGCGATCTTGCCGGCGTCGATCAGCACTGACCGCGGGTAGGCCGCCAGGCGGTCGAGGAGCTCGTCCATGGGCGGGTAGTCGGGAATGTTGACGTACGGCGTCACGCTGCTCACCACCCAGCCTTCCGGGGACAGCGTCTGCCAGTAGCGCATCACCTCCAGCGGCTCCACCGAGAGCACCATGTCGACGCGGCCCGCCGGAATCAGGTCGGAGTGGATCTCGTGGTCGGCGTAACGCAGGTTGGACTGCACGGCGCCCCCGCGCTGGGACATGCCGTGGACCTCCGCCTGCTTGAACTCGTAGCCCGCCTCCAGCGCCGCGTTGTCGATGACGAAGGCGATGGACAGGATGCCCTGCCCGCCGACACCCGCCAGAATCAGGTTCCTTTCCACGCTGCCCTCCCCTCTCACTTCTTGTGCCTCTTGATCTTCTCAACGCAGGCCCGGCGCGCGATGATGACGCTGGGACCCTCGTACGCCAGCTCCTCGCTGAAGATCCGGACGTTCTCCTCGTGGTTCTTGGGCACCGGGGTGATCACCCGGAAGTGATCCTCGTGGATGCCGATCCCGAGCACCAGCCGGTCGAGCGTCTCGTCCGTGGCCATGGAGCGCTGGGTGCCGGTCATCGCCACCGTCTCGTTGTCCAGGATCACCACCGTGACCGGCACCCCCTGCTGCACGGCCGACAGCAGCGGCGTGATCCCGCTGTGGGCGAAGGTGCTGTCCCCGATCACCGCCACCGCCGGGCGGTAGCCGGCGTGCGCGGCGCCGGAGGCCATGCCGATGCTCGCCCCCATGTCCACGCAGCTGTGGATCGCCTCCAGCGGCGGCAGGGCGCCCAGGGTGTAGCAGCCGATGTCGGAGAAGACCTGCGGCTGATCGAAGGCCGCCGCCGCCTCGTTGAGGGCCAGGTAGGTGTCGTGGTGGGGGCAGCCCGGGCACAAGGCCGGCGGCCGGCCGGCCGGCGCCGGCTTGGGCTCCAGCGCGGTCTCGAGCTCGGGCAGGCCCAGGGCCCGGCGCACCAGGTCGGGGTTCAGCTCCCCCGTCCGCGGCAGCTCTCCCGAGAGGCGCCCCTTCACCATCACGCCGCCGATACCGAAGAGGCCGCGCACGGCCTCCTCGACGAAGGGGTAGCCGTCCTCGAGGACGAGGAGCTCGTCGACGTGCTCCACCAGCCGGCGTACGAGCGCGGGCGGCAGGGGGTACTGGCCGACGGCGAGGATCGAGACGTCGTGGTCGTCCGGCAGGTTCTCCAGAAGATAGTTCATGGTGATGCCGCAGGCGATGACGCCGGTGCGGCCCCTCAGGTCGAGGGTGTTGTAGCGGCTCTCCTCGGCCCGGCGGGCGATTTCCGGGCCCTTCTCGGTCAGCCGCCGGTACTGGACGCGGGCGTTGACCGGAAGCAGGGTCCACTTGCGGATGTCCCGGGCCGGGTGGAGGGGGTTCTGCTCCCGCGGGCTCGGCACCACCGCCACCGCCGAGCGGCTGTGGGCGATGCGGGTCACCATCCGGATCATCACCGGGATCGCGAGCTCCTCGGACATGTCGAAGGCCTCGAAGGTCATGTCGTAGCATTCCTGCTGGTTCCGCGGCTCGAAGCACGGGATCTGCGCGAACTTCGCGAAGTACCGGCTGTCCTGCTCGTTCTGGCTCGAGTGCATGCCCGGGTCGTCGGCCACCGCCAGCATCAGGCCGCCGTTCGTCCCGGTGATGGCGGAGTTCATGAAGGCGTCGGCCGCCACGTTGAGGCCCACGTGCTTCATCGTCACCAGGGCCCGCTTGCCGGCCCAGCTCATGCCCAGGGCCTCCTCGTAGGCCACCTTCTCGTTGGTGCTCCAGAAGGCGTGGATCTTCCCCGTCTTCTTCGCGATCCGCTCCACGAACTCGAAGATCTCGGTCGAGGGCGTTCCCGGGTACCCGTACACGCCGCTCAGCCCGGCGTGCACGGCGCCCAGGCCCACCGCCTCGTCGCCGAGCAGAATCTCCCGTTTCACCGCCAGCTCTCGCTCCATGATCGGACCCCCTTTGAACGTCTGCCGGCCGTTGCAGCCGGGCGGGGGCGGACGGCCGTGGTCCGCCCGTGCATGATTACAGAATGGTTCCCGCGGCGCAACCCGGCAACCCGCCGGGGGCCTGCCCGCGTCTCCCGGAACCGTGGCAAAGCAGGATCGAAGCGGCGCCCGGCGCGCCGGGCTCAGCGCCCGGGCCGCTCCTCCTCCGGAACGCGGTTGTCCATCAGGATCGCCACCCAGCGCAGCTCCTCGCTATTCTCGAGCGAGATCTTGACGATCATGGTCAGGGGCACCGACAGCAGCATGCCCACCGGCCCCCACACCCATCCCCAGAAGACCAGGGACAGGAAGACCACCAGCGTCGACAGCCCCAGCCGCCTTCCCATCAGCCCCGGCTCCAGGAAGTTGCCGATGAGCATGTTGACCACCAGGAACCCGATCGCCGCCGCCAGGGCGCGGCCGAGGCCGAGCTGGATCAGCGCCAGGAACACCGCCGGGATCGCCGCGATCACCGACCCGATGTTGGGCACGTAGTTGAGCAGGAACGCCAGCACCCCCCACAGCAGCGCGAAGTCGACGCCGAGGATGGCGAGCCAGGTCCCGATGAGGATGCCTGTCAACAGGCTGGTCAGCGTCTTGATCCCGAGGTACTGCTGAATCTGGGCCGACATGCGCTCGAAGCGCTCCATGTCGCCGCTCTTGCCCCCGAGCGCCGCCCGCAACCGGGCCGGAAGCCCGCCGATGTCGAGCAGGATGAAGACCATGATCAGCAGCACCACCGCCGTGTTGGACAGCGCGGCCACGAGCCCCTTGAGCGTGCCGCCGAGCATCCCGAGCAGCGATCCCGGCTTGACGAGCTTGAAGAAGCTCGTCCCCGAGACGTCGATGCGGTGCGCCGCCAGCCACCCGGCGACGGAGTCGGCGAGCCCGTTGAAACGGCTCTGGTACCTGGGGATGGCCGCCGTGAACTGGTTCACCGACGTCCCCAGAAGGGCCGCGAAGCCGCCGATGACCCCCATGAGCACGATCACCATCAGGATCACGCCGACGATCGTCGGCACCCGGTGCCGCCGCAGCCACACCACCACCGGCGAGCAGAGCACGGCCAGGAACACCGCGATCAAGAACTGCACCAGGATCGCCTGCGCCGCCCGCAGCCCGGCGATGATCACCACCACCGCCGCCGCCATCACCAGCGCCTTGAACGCCCTGTCCTGACCCTCGCCCGTCATCATGGCCCGAGGATACCGGATCCCGCCCGGCGGGGCATGACCAACGCATTTCCGGCATGAGCCGAAAAGACCGACAAGGGGCTCAGTGTCTTCCCGGCGATTCCGGCTCGGCCTCCAGCCGAACAGTGCTCGTGATGCCCAGGTCCTCCATAGCCTGCCGCAGGTCGCTCACGAAGGCTTCGCCGTTCGCTTCGCCGCCCACGACCACTTCGCAGTCGACGCCGACCCTGAGGGATTCACCGCCCCTGAGCTTGGGCAGCAACCTCATGCCAAAACGGTTCCACACCTCGGGCGGCAGCTCGCCCCTGAGCCGTACCCTCAGGCGCTCGCCCATGCCTTCCGCGGGCGGTCCCGTCGCGACCGCCGGCTCCGTCGGCTGCACGGGGACGTCAGCCGGGTTGCGCTCCGCATCTCCGGGCAGCACCGTCTCTGTGTGGGCCGCCTCGGGTTCCGAGGGAGCCTTCAGCTGTTCGGCGCGGCCCCTCCGCAGAAGGTACACGTCGGCGTCGAACGCCACCTCCTCCGCAGCGACACCCTCCCTGAACCATACGCGCTCGTAGTTGCCGTCCGCCTTCCGGCCCGATGCGAGGCCGAAGTCGCCTCGCGCAACGAGCTCGGGTATCTTGCGCTGGAGGACGCCGTCCGGATCGACAAGGCGCGTGAGCGAGCCGTCGAGGAAGCTGCGGCGGAGACTGGCAAGGGGCCACGCACCGTCGTCCTTGAACGCCGGGGGCCAGTTGCGCTCCAGGTAGCCTGCGCCTATCGACTCGTTCAGCAAGCCCTGGGACTTCATGGCGGTGACGATCCGGCCGCAAAGACTTTCGGCGCTGCTGGAGTGCCCAGCGCCCAGGTCGATAACGCTCAAACCGCCATCCTGGCCGCCATCGAAAAGGACGACGTAACGATAGTCCGCCCAAACCTGGTCGCGAGCCGCGTCCTCCGCATCTCGGACCCTCGCTTGGATCTCTGCCCGCTCGCCCGGATCGAAGTCTGCTCCAAGAGTGCCCTGGGCCACCTCGGCCGCCACCCGCTTCCAGGCCAGCCAGATCTCCACTTTCTCCCGAAGCTCGCGTCCGGGCTTCTTGACCGCCCACACCAGGGCCCCGGGATAGAGCCGGGGCGACGTGCCACGCCGGGTCGTCCATTCGGCGATCCGGTCCCGGATTCGCCCGGCCCCTGTCCACTCCATGCTGGGACTGGCCACCACGAGCGTCAACCTGGGCGAATCCTGGATCGCCGAGGCGTCGGAGGGGAAAAACACTCGTTGAAGCGTGGCGCCCCTGTCGAACTCGTCCCGAACCACGTTGCGTACGGCGGGCAGAACCTCGGTCTCCTCGTCCAAGGAGGCGCGGCGATCGCTGACGACCTTCTTCACGGTCGGGTGATGACTGATCTTGAACCCGTCGGAACCCACCTTGCGGAAGAAGTACGAGCGTCCCTCCAGCGCAAAGGCCGCCGTATCCACCGATGTCGTGTCCACCTCCGGCTCGCCCAGCGCGAAACGAAGCTCCGGAAGGTGGGCAACCTTGTCCACTTGGCCTCCTGAGGATTCGAAGAAGATGGCCGTCCCCACGCGCCGGTGAATATCTCTGAGAGGGCCCTTGGTGTCGGCGTCGAGCGCCCGCGCGTGGGAATGCTCCCCGGCGATGTCGGCCTCGATGGCCGCCACCAGGCGTGATTCGCCCAACTGCCCAAGCACAACGCTTCTGAATTCGGGCACGTGCAGAGGAGCTGACCCCAAGGTGATCAGCGGCTCGCGCCGCGCCTTGGTGAACCCTTCCCGCTGGGCCCACGAGATCCACTGAGCCAGCATCGCCAACGTACCCCGAGTCTGTTGAAACTGGGACAGCGCCTGCCATTTTCTCTGAAACACCGACAGCGTCGCCGGATGAAATGGGTAACACGCCTCAAACCGGGACCTCAGATGCTCCCGTGCCCTCGCCTCGGTGGCGGCGGTGTCCACCGCTGTCCACTCCGGCGGTAACTGGGCGCGCCGTTCGAAACACCAGTCGGCGAAGGCCTTGCACACACGCCGCCGCACACGCTCCGGGCCATAATCATCGAACAACCGGCGGCGCACCACCTCGCTGATCTCGGTCTCGTCGTTGGCGATCAGGTCCTTGGCCACGCGCCGGACGATCTTGGTGATCTTCGTCTGCCACTCCAGGTCGAACTCGGTCATCTCCACCTGGCTGCGGGGCAGGCTGATCACCGCGGCGCCATGGGTCGTTCCCGTCATCGCCACCGTCAGGTTCTGGATGAAGGCGTGGAACGGCTCCGCCAGCTTCCGGTGGCGGTTCACGAAGTTCAGCACTTCGTCGAAGAGCACGAGGACCGGCGCATCCGCCGCCGCGAAGATCCGTCCCAGGGCTTCGGTACCGGGCGGCGTCGTCCGGGCCTCCGTACCCAGCAGCTTCACGCCGCGCTCGCCCGCGAGCTGAAGCGCAAGGTCGATCCACGGGGTCTCCCGGCCTTCCTGCGGGTCCCAAGCGTTGCCCACGAAGACGCCGACACGGGCCCGGGGCGGCTGGCTGAGGCCCGCCCCCCGCAACAGGTTGGCAACGCCTTCATTCTCGCTGACCGTCTCGCCCGCCGTGACGAGGTGATAGAGGGCCGTCAGCGTGTGGGTCTTGCCGCCGCCGAACTGGGTAATCAGCGTGAGCACCGGCGCCGTGTTGGCCGTCTCCCCCGCCAACCGCCGCAGCACCATGCCGGCGTGATCACGGAGCGCGCGGGTAAAATACGTCCGCGAAAAGAACGCCACCGGATCGCGGTAGTCCTCTGGCGCCGTCCCCGCGACCACCTGCTCCAGATGGATGGCGAACTCGTCCGGGTTGAACGAGCGGCCCTCCCGGACTTCCTTGCGGGGCGTTGCGACCTTGTACCAGGGATCGAGAGCCATTGGTAAGCCTCCGGCTTGATAGCTATCTTCTTTGCACCCTCAAAGTTCTCCCGACGACCGGAGTCTCCCTCTCAAGTCGTCA
>CAZXXL010000113.1:6868-9860 GCA_964644635.1 uncultured Thermoanaerobaculia bacterium
TTCTTTGCACCCTCAAAGTTCTCCCGACGACCGGAGTCTCCCTCTCAAGTCGTCAAGAAACGCCTTGAAGGATCTGTCAGTCTTCCCGGCGCGGTACAGGTCCATGTGGGTTGCAAGATCCCGCGCGAACTCGATGCCGCCAAGGGTGGCCGGGTGACCGGCATCCCGCACGGCCTTTCTGAGCAGTTGTTTGTAATGACCGCGTTCACACTTCTTTCTTCCGAGGGGCGGCGCCGGGCCGACGATCCTCGCGAAGAGCCGGGGGTCCAAGAGATACCATCTCTCAATGTGCGGATCGGGGCAGGCCGCCACAACCTTGTCCCTGAAGGTATCCAACGTCGCCTCCTCGATCTCCTGCCTCTTCGTGGCGAACGTTGAGCAGTTCCCATCGATGGCCACCACGATGATGTCGGCCGCATCCTGGCCCGATCGGCCGGCCACCTTGAAGCGTTGATAGGTATCGTATTCCCGCAGCGCGCGCCCGTGGCCGCCACGAGCGGAGCGCACATGGACATGGGCATCGCAGCCGTGTTCACGAGCGACCCGCTCAATGAGAGGAACGAGCAACGCCTCATGACCATAATCCTCGGCGAAGAGATCAACGGAGAGCGGTCTATTCATCGAGAAGACCCCTCAGAACGAGCGCGTTGAAAAGCCCATCCTCGGCCCGGCTGGTCAGAGCGTCCGCGATTTCCCTATCCCTGAACAGCGCTCCCGTGACGTCGAACGGCTCTATGACCGTCTCCTGGCCGCGCCGCCGGACGTTGAACAGGCCGACGTCGGACGATCCCTTCTGCGCCGATTTCAGAACGGCGTCGCAGAAGATCGGAGAGTGGGTCGTGACGACCACCTGCCGGCCCTGCTCCACCGCAAGTGAGAGGAGCAGCTCCGCGATGAGCTCGAGGCGCCGGGGATGCACCCCATTTTCCGGTTCTTCGAAGGCGATCAGCGATCCCCCCCACGGGTTCGCCGCAATGGCACAGAGTGCGAGAACCCGCAGCGTGCCCTCGGAGATGATCCGGGACGAGAAATCGACACCGTTTTGCCGTACGACGAGATCAAGGGTACCTCTTCGCTGATCGAGATCCACATCCAGCGCCTCGACACTTGGGATGATGCTGGTGAGTGTCCTGCGGACAGCGTCGAAGTGCTTGCCCGATTCCGCCTTGAGCTTGTAGAGGAACGGAGCGATATCGCCACCGAGGACACCGATATCGCGCACGTCCGACGGTGGCTTCGCCGCACGCATGGCCACCCGCGGGTCCAGGTAGTACGTCCGCCAGTCCGCCAGTTCGCCGCGGGCCTTTTCGATCCAGCGGTACGCCTGTCCACCGAGCCTCGGATCGGACAGGATCGTGTGATTCAGCCCGACGGGCTCCTGCCGGGGATGCGCAGGTTTACTCTTGCGACGTATGTGAAGGTTATCGCCCACACGTTGGATGGCAGGGTTTCCCTTCTCGTTGCCCTTGGCCGTGAGCAGGGCCAGGTACTCGTCCATCGTCCTGAGCTTCCCCGAATCCGGCGCAATGCCGACGGTCAACTCGTAGCGATACGTTTCTTTCCCAACAACCAGATCGCCCCCCAAAGAAAACTCGGCATGATCCTGCTGCAGCAACTCAGGCATTCCGCCCGAGGGAAAACTCAATGCCTCGATGGGATACCCGCGAATGGGCTCCGAAAGTGCGTCGGCGACGGTCCGCTCCGTCCCCAGGCGCGACAGAGCCTGAATCGCGTCGATCACGTTGCTCTTGCCGGCGGCGTTGGGGCCGAAAAGGACGGCCATTCGCGGAAGCTCGATCTCCACATCACGAAGGGACTTGAAACCGTGGACCCTGAGTCGTTTCAACATGAGGATCTCCTACCTCCGAACCGCCAGCAGCATGGCGTCCAGCAGGCGTTTTTCTTCGCTGCCACGAGGATAGAGGGCCGAGAGGGCGTTGGCCAGGCGGAGGAAGGCAGGGCCGCGGTCAAGCTCGGCCTGGATCAGAGTGCGGAGGGCGTTGGCGCGGCCGCCGGCCTGGAAGAGCATGGCGGCGTGGACGCGGTCGAGGGTGGTGGCGTCGGGGGATTCCAGCTCCGCGTCGGCCCCGACGAGGCCGGCACGGCCGCGCCGGCCCTTTTTCTTCCGCCGCGCCCCCTCCATCTCCGGAAAGAGCGCCTGCTGCACGCTGGCGCCGGCGTCGCTCTCGATCCAGTCGGCCACCCCGCCGGCGCCTTCATCGCCGAAAAGGCGTCTCGCGCGTTCCGCCACCGGCAGCAGCCGCACGACGCCCTTCCTCGTCTCGATGATCCGTCCCTCCCACGCCGGGAGGGCGATGCCCAGGGGTTGGGCGAAGCGCCGTACCACGTCGAAGGGGAGGGTCAGCCCCCTGGCCGCCGCCTTGGCGTGGGCCTCCTCGTCCTCGCCCCCCGCCCCTCCGTTCCCGTTTCCCGCCGCGGTGCTCTGCAGGGTCCAGAGGAAGAGCGCCGTCAGCCGTGCATCCTCCTCCAGGGAACCGGCGGTGGCTTCGCCCGTTCCGAGGACCTGCTCCAGCGCTGCCCGGCCGACCACCTCCCAGACCTTCTCCAGGTATTCGGGGAGCCCCACCTCGCGCCCCTCGGCGGTCTCGACCCTTGAAAAGCGGCTGAAGATCTCCAGCGCCGGCCCGATGCAGGCAAAGACCAGGTCGGCGCCGCGGATCCCCTCGCCCTGCAACCGCTCCATCCACGCCGCCACGTGCCGGCGCAACTCGCGCAGGACCTCGCCCCAGTCGCCGACGGGGGCGTCCTCGGGGCGCGGGCGGGTGATGAGGTGGACGCTGGTGGCGAGCGCGGCGGAGTCGCGGGCGCGCAGACGAGCCCCTCTCTCCGTCGTAACTGGCCAGGAGCCTGTGATCGTCCAGCCGCCGCGGATCATGCCCGACAGCAGGGCCTCCCAGCCCTCGGTGGTCTTGTGGGCGAAGACGACAGAGCCGATGCCGTCTTCCTTCAGGATGCGGCGGCCTTCGGCGAA
>CAZXXL010000114.1:0-9825 GCA_964644635.1 uncultured Thermoanaerobaculia bacterium
CGATCGGCCTCCACCAGCGGGTCGAAACGCCGCCGACGCCTGACGACCTCCGCCCGGGCGCGCTCCGCCGGCACGCCGGCCACGACCAGGTGGCGCTCCAGGTGGTCGCCGTCCACCAGCACCGGCGCCGGCGGCGACCAGCCGAGGGGAAAACGGCCCAGGACCACCGCCCGGCCCATCGAACCGTCCTCCACCGCCCGCTCCACCGCCAGGAGATCGGCCGCCGACGGGCTCCCCGCCACGACCAGGAAGTCCTCCGCCGCGCCGTCCAATAGACGCCCGCCCGGGCCATCCCCCGTCTCCCGCCAGCGTCCTTCGAGGCCCATCCCCCGCCAGCGCCGCACGGCCGCCGCGGCGAGCCTTCGCGCGATCACGGCGTCGGCCACCGAAAAGTAGCCCACCTCCCCGGCCGCGGGCAGCTCCGGAAGCTCGAGACGCACCGCCCACAGCGACCGGGCGGTGGCGGCGGGCAGGGGCCTGTCCAGCCGCTGCAGCAGGGACTGGAGCAGCGGATCGAAGGTGAGCCAGTCCCTGCCCCCGGGCACGGCGAAGAGATCGGCCGGAAGACCCAGGCGGCGGCGGATCGCCTCCATGGCGGCGTCCCGGGTGCGGCGCATCGCCTCCTCGCCGCCCCCCAGCCGGTCCTGCACCAGGCTCAGCGATACCGGCAGCCCTCCCAGCACCGCGCTCACCCCGCCGTTCCTCCTGACCACGCGGGCGTCCAGCAGCGCCCGGCGCGTGGGCCAGAGATCGAGCGTCGACAGGAGCTGCGCCGCGGCGAGGAGCTGCACCGCGGCCGCCAGGCGCGCCACCCGCCCGAGAGCCGTCACCGGGGCCGGCGGCGGGAGGTCGAGCTCGAGGCCGTGGGGAGCGGGCCGTGCCACGGGCACCGCAGGGTGGTCCACGAGGAGCGGCTGGAGCCTCATCCCGTCACCCGGCTCCACTCCCGCCAGAAGCCGGGAAAGGACTTGTCCACGCACCCGGTGTCGTCCAGCTCGAGCGGACCGGCGCCCAGGGCGGCGACGGCCATGGCCATGGCGATCCGGTGGTCGCCGGCGGCGGTCACCGCCACCGTGCCCTCGTGGAGCTCGGTGCCGCGCTCGAAGACCACCTCGCCGGGCCGGGTGCGGATCACGGCCCCCAGGCGCTCGAGATTGTCCACCATCACGCCCAGGCGGTCGCTCTCCTTGTAGCGCAGGTTCTCGAGCCCGGCGAGCCGCGATCCGGGGGGCGCGGCGGCGGCCGCCGCGGCCAGCGCCGGGAAGAGGTCCGGCGTGTCGCCGAGATCGGCGTCGATGGGCCGGGCCAGCGGGCCGCGGACGATCACCCGCCGCCCGTCGAACCGGACCCCGGCGCCGGCCCGGGCCAGGATGTCCACCATCCGGCGGTCCCCCTGGGCGCTGTCCGGCTCCAGGGGACCGATGTGCACTTCGCCGCCCGCGACGCACGCCGCCGCCGCGAAGAACGCCGCCGCCGACCAGTCCCCCTCGACCCGGAACGTCCGCGGGCCGATGCGGCCCGGCGAAACCCGCCACACGCGGCCGTCCTCGCGCGCCGTGACATCGGCCCCGAACGCCTCCAGCACCCGGCGCGTGAGGTCCAGGTAGGGGCGGGACGGCACCCGGCCGGTCAGCCTGAGCGTCAGGCCGCGCTCGGTCAACGGCGCCATCAGCAACAGGGCGGAGACGAACTGCGAGGAGGCGCCGGGGTTCATGGTGAGCTCGCCGCCGCCAATCCGGACGCCGTGGATCGTCACCGGAAGCCGGTCCCCGGCCGCCGCCTCGATGCCGGCGCCCAGCTCGCGCAGCGCCGCCACCAGGGGACCCATGGGCCGCTCCCGGAGGCGCGGGCCGCCGTCGACGACGTGACGTCCCGGCACCGCCGCCAGCAACGCCATGAGCAGGCGGGACCCGGTGCCGGAGTTCCCGAGGCTCACCCTCACCGCGCCGGCCGGCGGCACCCGGGCGCCGACCTCGACGGCCCGGTCCCAGGACAGCCGCCAGCCGCAGCGGCCCAGTGCCTCCGCCAGCAGCCGGGTGTCCTCGCAGTCGAGGGGGTTCTCCACCGCCCCGCCCCCGGCCGCCGCGGCCATCACCAGGGCGCGGTTGGTGAAGCTCTTGGACGGAGGAACCCGGACCTCGGCGCGGAGGTTCCGCCGCGGCCCGGGCAGCCGCCCCGTCACCGGCCGGACCTTTTTCGGCTCAGGAATCCTTCACTGCGGGACACCGCTCCATTTTCGGCAGCTCCGCCGGGGGTGTCAAGGAATTCTCCACCAGCCGCCACGCACCGTCCGGCTCGACGAGCACGCTCAAGCGGTACTCGAGCCACGCCGGGACCACCAGGGCGGTCCGGCCGCCGCGATCGCACCGCCACGGGGAGTGAAAGTGCCCCCACAGCAGCACGTCCACGCCCTCGCTCCAGGCCGCGACCGCCTCGGCCATCAGGGCGGAAACGGGCTTCTTGTACCTGAACCGGCGGTTGGTCGTGGCCAGGCGCGCCTCCATGCCGCGGACGATGCGAACGGCGACGGCCCGCGGCAGCGTCCGCGCCCAGGCCCGGGCCGGCCACGACTTGGCGATCGCGCGCCAGAAGCGGTACTGAAGATCCCGCTGGTTGACGCGATCGCCGTGGACGAGGCGGAATCGCCGCCCTCCCGCCTCGAGATCGAGCCGGACGGCGCTGCCGTCGTGGTGGGCGGCGAGCTCCGGCTCGTCGAGAAAGAAATCCCGGTTGCCTTCCACGAGCACGATGCGCACGCCGGCGGCCCGGAGGCCGTCCCAGATCTCCAGGATCCGGCGCGTCGTCCGGGTCCAGAACTTGGCCATGCCCAGGAGGTACTGGAAGGCGTCGCCCAGGTAGACGACCTCGCCGACGCCGGCGGCCGCGGCGCCCTCCAGGAGACCCTGCATGGCTTCGACGTCCCCCCGCTCCTGCCCCAGGTGGGCGTCCGCGATGATCAGCCGTCTCACGGCCGCATGGTAACCCGGACGCACGCTGCGGAGAAAAACCCGTGCAGGAACCGGGGTGAGCGGTAACCGCGCGCACATCGCTGGTTTGGAGGGAGGGGTTATACTACCGCGACCGGAATCGCAGGAGGTCGATCGATGCATCTTGTTCGCCGTTTCACGATTTTTGTTCTCGCCGCCACCCTCGGCGGCACCTCGGCCCTGTACGCGGCCCAGACGGAGCTGACGGCGGCGGAAAAAGGCCGCCTGGCACCCGCGCTGGTGCGGGCATACGAGTCGGGGCGGCAATCGTTCCGCGTGATCGTACAGCTCAAGGCGGACCCCGAGGCCGGCATGCCCCTCGCCCGTCGCGGACGACCCCTGCCCCGCGCCCGCCTCGAGGCCGTCCATCGGGCGGTGACCCGGGCCGAGGCCGAGCTCGCGGCCAGGATTCCCCCGGCCAGTCTCGAGGTCAGGCACACGTACGACCTCTGGCCGTACATCGCCGCCAGGGTGGATCGCACGGGACTGGCCCGCCTGGCGGAAGACCCCAACGTGGTCTCGGTCACCGAGGACGAGATCTGGTACGCGTCCACAGCAACGGGCATCCCTCTCATGCACGGCGACGTCATGCACCAGATGGGCTTCACCGGGGCCGGCACCGCCGTCGCCCTCATCGACACCGGCGCCGACTACAACCATCCGACCCTCGGCGGCGGACCGATTCCCAACGACAAGATTGTCTTTGGCGAGGACACGGCCGACGGTGACACCGACCCCATGGACTGCGGGTCCCACGGCACCGGCGTCGCCTCGGTGATCGCCGGCACGCCCTACCACTGGGACACCGGGCAGGACTTCGCCGGCGGGGTTGCACCGGACGCCAAGCTCCTGGTGTACAAGGCGTCCCCGGACGGAACGGACTGCGGGAAGTTCTCGACCAGCGACGTCGTCAAGGCCATCGACGACATCATCCAGAAACGCGACACCTACAACATCGTGGCCATCAACCTCTCCATCGGCGGGGAGGCCAAGTACGGGCCTTGCGACAGCACCCAGCTCCTCTACACCAAGGCCATCGACGACGCCACCGCGGCCGGCATCGCGGTCCTGGTCGCCGCCGGCAACGAGAACAAGAAGGACCAGCTCGACGCCCCGGCCTGCGTGTCCAACGCCATCAGTATCGGGTCGATCTACAACCGCGACTACATCGCGCAATTCCAGTGGCGGGGCAACGGTCCCGGCGGCATCCTGTGCACCGACGTCAACCCCCGGGCCAAGAGCGTGCCGTGTTACTCGAACTCCAACCAGTTCCTGGATCTCATGGCCCCCGCGGACGTCACAACGGCGGCCAAGGCCGGGGGAACCACCGAGGATTTCGACGGCACCTCGGTGGCCACGCCCTACGCCTCGGGCGCCGTGGCCGTGCTCGCCCAGGCGCTGCCCGGCATGGATCCGCCCAAGTTCCGCTCCCTCTTCGAGCTCACGGGTGAGCCGATCACCGATTCGGCCAACGGGATCACCAAGCCCCTCATCGACCTGACGGGGGCGGCGTCAACGCCGGGCGTCGGCGTCGGCCAGCAGACCAACGTGACGATCCCCAACGGCACCGGCGACAAGGCCATCTCCACCGTCACCATCGACGAGGACGGCACCGTCTCCTCGGTGCGGGTGAACGTCCACATCGTCCACGCCACCCCCACCCAGCTGGTGGTCACCCTGATCTCGCCCCAGGGCACCCGGGTGAAGCTCCACGATCACGGGCCCGGCTCCCAGATCATCAACGGCCAGCCCGGCTCCGGGAACATGAACGGCATCTCCGGCAGCTACCCGGACGAGATCCAGCCCGCCGAGAGCCTGGACGCCTTCATCGGCGAGCCCGCCGCCGGCACCTGGACCCTCGAGGTCCTGGACGACGACCCGGCGTCGGTGAGCGGTCCCGATCCCCGCCTCGTCGACTGGGGGCTGGCCATCGGTACGGGCGGCCAGACCGGGAATCCGCCACAGTTCGCCTCGTACATGATCCCGATCGGCGCCCACCTGCCCGGGGGCGGCAACCCTCCGACCTTCTGGGTCACGGACATGCGCGTGTTCAACCCCTCCGCCACCAAGGCCGCGAACTTCGACCTCTATCTCGTCCCGGAGAAGGCGGACGGCACCACGACGTTCTTCCACACCACGGTGAACGTCCCGGCCAGCTCCGTGGCCAGCCTGCCCGACCTGGTGAAGAACCGCTTCGGCGTCGACAGCGACAAGGGCAACCTCGTCGTGCAGGCGGACGGCACCCAGCTCCTGTTCACGTCCCGCACCTACAACACCGGCTCGAGCGACGGGACCTTCGGCCAGTACGTGGGGTCCATCCGCGGCATCGACGCCGTCGGGCCCGGAGACGGACCGCTCACGATGCTCCAGCTCGTCAGCAACGCCGCCTACCGAACGAACCTCGGCATCTCCGAGGCCTCGGGCCAGGCGGCGCAGGTGACGGTGACCCTCCACGATGCGAACGGCGCCGTGATCGGCACGCCCAAGGTCGAGACGGTCAAGCCGTTCTCCAACCTCCAGTTCAACCTCTTCGACGAGCTCAAAGCTGGCGCGGCGGACAACGCCTACGCCACCGTCGAGGTCACCGGGGGCACCGGACGCGTCACGAGTTACGCGACGCCGGTGGACAACGTCACCGGCGAGTCCATCTTCGTGCCCGGCGCGCGCCCGGTGACCGCCCCCTACCAGGTGATCCCCATCGTCGCCTCGTTCCCCGGCCAGAACGGCTTCTGGGTGAGCGACGTCAGGATCCTCAACGCCGGCGCGAGCGCCGGCCAGGTGACCCTGGAGTTCCGGCCCGCGGTGGGCAAGAGCGGCTCGGCCAAGTCGGTGACCCTACCGGTGGCTGCGGGGCAGATGCTGGTGCTGGACGACGTGGTCCGGACGACCCTCGGTCTCAGCGACACCGAGGGGTCGCTGCGGGTGATCCCAGCCGATCCCACGATGCCGCTGCTGGTGACGTCCCGCACGTGGACCACCAACGGGGCCGGCACCTACGGCCAGTTCGTACCCGCCGTGGCGGCGGGGAGCGGCTTCGGTCCCGCCGACAGCGCCACCGTGCTCCACATGGACGGCGGGGCCGGCTTCCAGTCCAACATCGGGATCTGCGAGGTGGGCGGCGGCACGGCCACCGTTCGCTACGTGCTGAAGGACTCGAGCGGCCAGACCCTGGGTACCGGCACCGAGGATCTCGGGCCGTATCAGGTCTTCCTCGTCACCGACGTCTTCAAGGCGCTGGGCGTGACGCCCGAGAACAACACCCGCGTGGACTTCTTCCTCGACTCGGGGACCGGGAGCTTCACGGCCTACGGCACCCTGATCGACACCAAGAGCAAGGACGCGGCGTACATCCCGGCGCAGAAGTACTGATCCGACCGGATGCAGCGAAAAGGCGGCGGACCCTCGGGTCCGCCGCCGTTGTCTTGCGAAAGCTTTGGATCACGAGTGGATGCGGGCGAACTCCTCCATGAACGAGGCCAGCGCCTCCACGCCCTCCGGCTCCATGGCGTTGTAGATGGACGCCCGGCATCCGCCCACCGAGCGGTGGCCCTTCAGGCCGACCATGCCGCGCTCGGCGACTTCGGCGACGAAGCGGGCCTCGATGTCCTCCGAGGGCAGCCTGAAGACGACGTTCATCACCGAGCGGCTCCCCTCCTCCACCGGGCAGCGGTAGAAGTGCGGATTGGCGTCGATCACGCCGTAAAGCCGCTCAGCCTTCGCACGGTTGCGCTGCTCCATGGCCGCCAGGCCCCCGTGATCCTTGATCCAGCGGAGCACGTTGCGCACCATGTAGATGGCGAAGCACGGCGGGGTGTTGAACAGAGAGTCCTTGGCGACGTGGGTGGCGTACTTGAGGAGCGTGGGCACGTCCTCGTTGGCCTTCTCGAGCCACGACTTGCGGACGATGACCACGGTCACGCCGGCGGGTCCGACGTTCTTCTGGGCGCCGGCGTAGATCAGCGAGAAGCGGTTGGCGTCGAAGGGCCGCCAGAGGAAGTCCGAGGACATGTCGGCCACCAGCGGCACGTCACCGGTGTCGGGAAATTCCTGCCACTGGGTGCCGCGGATGGTGTTGTTGCTGGTGATGTGGACGTAGGCCGCGTTGGGATCCAGCCGCAACGTGTCGGCGGCGGGGATCCGGATGAACCCCTCGGGCTCGCTGGAGCCCGCCTCCCGCGCCGAGGCGACGATTTTGGCCTCCTTGATCGCCTTTTTCGACCACGCGCCGGTGATGACGTAGTCCGCGGACCCGCCCTCGGGAATGAAGTTCATGGGCAGCATGGCGAACTGCAGGGAGGCGCCGCCCTGCAGGAAGAGCACGTGGTGATCCTCGTCCAGACCGAGAAGCTCGGACACCAGCGCCATGGCCTCGTGGTGCAGCTCGTCGTACTCCTTGGACCGGTGGGAGATCTCCATCACGGACATGCCCGTGTCCCGCCAGTCCACCAGCTCCTCCCTGGCCGTCTCGATCGCCGTCAGGGGCAGCGTGGCCGGCCCCGCGTAGAAGTTCCAGACCCTGCTCATGAGCACCTCCTTCTCACCCGATCTCGTTCTGCAATTCGTCGAGGATCTGCACCACGACATCGCCGATGCGGAGCATGTTCTCGCGGCTCCCGGCGCCGATGTGCGGCGTCATGATGACGTTGGGCGCGGCGAGGATCGGGTCCGACGGGTCCGGCGGATCCGACGGCCACACGTCGGTGGCGTATGCGCGCACTTTGCCGGAGCGGAGCGCCCGGGCTATGTCCTCCTCCACCACGCAGCCCGCCCGCGCGGTGTTGACCACCACCACGCCGTCCTTCATCTTGGCGATGGTCTCCCGGTTCAGCAGGCCCCGGGTGGCGTCGATGAGCGGCACGTGGAGGCTGATGTAGTCGGCGGCGCCCAGCAGCTCGTCGAAGGAGACGAGCCGGGCGATCTCGTGGCTGCTCACCAGCGGGTCGTAGGCTAAGACCTCCATGCCGAAGGCGGCGGCGCGCCGGGCCACCTCGGTGCCGATGTGGCCGGCGCCGATCAGCCCCAGGGTCTTGCCGTGAAGCTCGGTCCGCTTGAGCTCCTTCTTCGCCCACCGCCCCTCGCGCATGGAGTTGTGCGCCTCGATGAGGCGGGTGGGCACGGCCAGCATCAGCGCCATGGTCAGCTCGGCGACGGCGATGGACGACGCCGAGGCCGTGTTGTAGACCTTGATCCCCTTCGCGCGGGCGTACTCGAGATCGATGTTGTCGAGGCCGACGCCGCCCCGGATGATCACCTTCAGGTTCTTCGCCGAGTCGATGTACTCCTTCGTGCACTTGGTCTTGGAGCGGACCAGGACCACGTCCACCTCGGGCAGACGGGCCTTGTCGTCGGTCACCTCGCCGAACCGGGCCAGCTTTGCCGGCAACGAGGCGTCGAACGCATCGGATATCAGGATTCTCATCGTGTCCCCCTTGTCCCCGGTCAGTCGTCCAGCGGGCGGACGATGAGACCGGACCTGAGCTTCGGTTCGAACCACGTCGACTTGGGCGGCATCACCTTCCCGGCGTCGGCCACCGCGAAGAGCTGATCGATGGAGGTCGGGTAGAGGGCGAAGGCCACCGCCCACTCCCCCGAGCCCACCCGCCGCTCCAGCTCGCCCAGGCCGCGGATCCCGCCCACGAAATCGATCCTTTCATCGGTGCGCGGATCGCCGATGCCGAGGATCGGTGCGAGCAGGTTGTCCTGGAGGATGGCGACGTCCAGGCACTTGACCGGATCCCCCTCGGGATAGGTTCCGGGCCTGGCACGGAGGCGGTACCAGCGGCCGCCGAGGAACATCCCCATCTCCTTGGGCGCGGACGGGCGCGGCTCGGCCGTCTCGGTGACCTCGAACTTCTCCCCCACCCGCGCCAGGAAGGCGTCCGGATCCAGCCCGTTCAGGTCCCGCACCACGCGGTTGTAGTCCATGATCTTGAGCTGGTCGTGGGGAAAGAGCACGGCGAGGAAGAAGTTGTAGGGCTCGTTCCCGGTGTGGTCCGGGTTCGCCCGCCGCCGGGCCTCGCGCACCCGCGCCGCCGACGCCGAGCGATGGTGCCCGTCCGCCACGTACATCGCCGGCACCTGCCCGAACGCTCCGGCGAGAGCCGCCACGTCGTCCGGGGCGTCCACAACCCAGAGGGTGTGGCGGATGCCGTCCTCGGCCTCGAAGTCGTACACCGGCCCGCCGGTGGTCAGCCGGTCGACGAGGCGATCGATCGGGTCCATCGCCCGGTAGGCCAGGAACACCGGACCGGTATTGGCCCCCGTGGCCTCGATGTGCCGGGTGCGATCGTCCTCCTTGACCTTCCTGGTGTTCTCGTGCTTCTTGATCCGGCCGTCCTCGTACTCGTCCACGCTGGCGCCCGCCACGACGCCGGTCTGGACGTGATCGCCCATCCGTTGCCGGTACAGGTAGAAGGCCGGTCGGGACTCGCGAATGAGCACCCCCTCGGCGATCATCCGGCGCAGGTTCTCCGCCCCCTTGGCATAGACCTCGTGGGCGTACTGGTCGACGCCGGACGGCAGGTCGACCTCCGGCTTGACGACGTGCAGGAAACTTTTCGGGTTCGCAGCGGCGATCGCCCTGGCCTCCTCGCTCGACAGCACGTCGTAGGGTGGGCTCGCCACCTGCTCGGCGTAGCGCGGAGCGGGACGCCAGGCGCGAAACGGCTCGATCCGTGCCATGGCACCTCCCTGGTCGAGGAATCGGCAGCCCTGCGGCCACCGCGTGAAATCTATCACATGGCGCGGCTCGAGGCCACAGCACGATCACCGGGGGGGCGCAGCGTCCCCCTTTCCGCACATCGCGGGTGTGATTTCCCGGGGATTATGGGTGGTGGGT
>CAZXXL010000115.1:0-9698 GCA_964644635.1 uncultured Thermoanaerobaculia bacterium
CTCCCCGCCATGGACTACGGCCCGCCCCCGCCCCTGGCGTCGGCGACGGCCGCCCGCGAGGGGGCGGCGCAACTGGAGCTCTTGCGCGATCTCGGCTACCTGCAGTGAGGGCCGCTCACGCCAGGGAGGTGAGGAGCTCGCTGACCAGCCGCTCGATGCGGCGCGCGGTGCGCAGGTAGGTCTCGGCGCCCTCGCCGTAGGGATCGGGGATGTCCCACGCGATCCGGCGGCCGCCGGCGGTGCGCGGAATCCAGCGCAGCCCCGGCTTTCCGATCAGGCTGACCACGGCGTCGAGGTCCACCAGCGGCACCGCGTCCAGACCTTTGGACGCGAGGTCCTCGGTCGGGCAGCCGAGCCGCTCGAGGACGTCGAGGGTTTCCGGGACCACCACCCCAAGGGGCGAGAGCCCGGCCGAGAAGGCCTCCACCCGGTCGCCGGCGAGGCGCCGGCACAGGGCCTCGGCCATGATCGAGCGGCAGGTGTTGCCGACGCACACGAAGAGAATCCTCGTCCGCCCGGCGGTCATCTCACACCGGCTCGTACAGGGTGCGCCGCTGGCGCGGCTCGTAGCCGGCCTCCCGGATCAGGCGCTCCATGGCGCCCTGGGTCATCCGGTGGCGGGCGCCCGCGGCGGCGACCACGTTCTCCTCGAGCATGATGGAGCCGAGGTCGTCCGCCCCGAAGGCGAGGGAGACCTGGCCGATCTTCGGTCCCTGGGTGACCCAGGAGCCCTGGACGTGGTCGAAATTGTCGAGGGCGAGCCGGGAGATGGCCAGGGTGCGCAGGTAATCGTGGCCGCCGGCCTTTTCCACCTCGCCCTCGAGGTCGGTGTTCTCGTCCTGGAAGGTCCACGGGATGAAGGCCGTGAAGCCGCCGGTCTCGTCCTGCAACGCGCGCACGGCGAGGAGGTGGTCCACGCGGGCGGCGAACGGCTCGCCGACGCCGAACATCATGGTCGCCGTGGTGCGCAGGCCGAGGGCGTGGGCCTCCCGGTGGACGGCCAGCCACTGCGCCGTGGAGGCCTTGGCGCGGGACCAGATCCGGCGCCGGGTCGCGTCCTCGAGGATCTCCGCCCCGCCTCCAGGGAGGGAGTCGAGGCCGGCCGCGGCCAGGCGTTCGAGGACGCCCCGCACCGGCATCCGCTCGAGCTTGGCGATGTACCAGATCTCCGGGGCCGAGAAGGCGTGCAGGTGAACCTGGGGGAAGGTGGCCTTCAGGCGGCGGAGCAGGTCCTCGTAAAAGCCAATTCGGAGCGAGGGGTGGACGCCGCCCTGGAGCAGGATGCCGGTCCCCCCGGCGGCGACGGTCTCGGCGACCTTTTCGGCGATGGACGCGAAGGGCAGGACGTAGGCGTCCTCGGCGCCGGCCTTGCGGTAGAAGGCGCAGAACCGGCAGCGGTAGACGCAGACGTTGGTGTAGTTGATGTTGCGGTCGATGATGTAGGTGACGATCCGGGGGTCGGTGTGCCGGCCGCGGACGATGTCGGCCGCCCGGCCCAGCTCGAGGAGCCCGGCGTCCTCGAAGAGGGCGAGGAGGTCCCCGCGGTCCAGGCGCTCCCCGGCCGCGGCCCTCTCGAGGGCGGCGCCGGCCGCGGACGACTCACCGCTGGCTGCCCGGGCGATGCCTTCGCGTCCCACGCCGTTAGCCCTGGGACATGGCCTCGAGGAACTCGCGGTTGGTCTTGGTCTTGGACAGCCGGTCCAGCAGCAGCTCCATGGCCTCGACGGTGGACAACGGCGACAGCACCTTGCGCAGCACCCAGATGCGCCGGAGCTCCCACTCGTCGATCAGGAGCTCCTCCTTGCGGGTGCCGGAACGGTGGATGTCGATGGAGGGGAAGATCCGCTTCTCCACCAGTTTGCGGTCCAGGTGGACCTCCATGTTGCCGGTGCCCTTGAACTCCTCGTAGATCACGTCGTCCATGCGCGAGCCGGTGTCGATGAGGGCGGTGCCGATGATGGTCAGGCTGCCCCCCTCCTCGATGTTCCGGGCGGCGCCGAAGAACCGCTTCGGCTTCTGCAGGGCGTTGGAGTCGACGCCGCCGGAGAGGACCTTGCCGGAGGGCGGGACGACGGTGTTGTAGGCCCGGGCCAGCCGGGTGATGGAATCGAGAAGGATGACCACGTCGCGCTTGTGCTCCACCAGCCGTTTGGCCTTCTCGATCACCATCTCGGCCACCTGGACGTGGCGGGTGGCCGGCTCGTCGAAGGTCGAGGAGATGACCTCGCCGTGCACCGAGCGCTCCATGTCCGTGACCTCCTCCGGCCGCTCGTCGATGAGGAGCACGATCAGGGTGACCTCGGGGTGGTTGGTGGTGATCGCGTTGGCGATCGCCTGCAGCATCATGGTCTTGCCGGTGCGCGGCGGCGCGACCAGCAGGCCCCGCTGCCCCTTGCCGAGGGGGGTCATCAGGTCCATCACCCGGCAGGTCATGTTGCCGTCCACCTCGAGCTTGATCCGCTCCTCGGGGTAGAGCGGGGTGAGGTTGTCGAAGTGCACCTTCTCCACCGCCATCTCCGGCGGCTCGAAGTTGATCGCCTCGACCTTGATCAGGGCGAAGTACCGCTCGCCCTCCTTGGGCGGCCGGATCTGCCCCGAGACCGTGTCGCCGGTCTTGAGGTTGAAACGCCGGATCTGGGACGGCGAGACGTAGATGTCGTCGGGGCCGGGCAGGTAGTTGTACTCCGGCGCCCGCAGGAAACCGAAGCCCTCGGGGAGCACCTCGAGGACGCCCTCACCGAAGATCAGGCCCTCGCGCTCGGTCTGCCGCTGGAGGATGCGGAAGATGAGGTCCTGGCGGCGCATTCCGGTGGGGTTCTCCACCGAGAGGGCGCGGGCGATGCCGGACAGCTCGTTGATGTTCATCTCCTTGAGCTGCTTGAGGTCGAGGCGCCCTTCCTTGGCCGCTTCGGCGGCCTTGGCCTCGTACTTCTCGATCTCGTCGTCGATGTCGAGGGGGATCACCACCGGCTCGCTGCCGTTGCCATTCTTCTTCTTGCGTGCCATCTCACTCTCCTCGATTGCGTTGATTCCACAGGGTCAGGACCCGTTCGATGCCGTCCAGGAGCTCCCGGCGTCCCTCGCCGGACTTGACGCTGACCACCACCGGCGGCGTGGGCAGCCCGAGCTCGAACTGCACCTCCCGCTGCACCCGGGCGCGGTGGGCCCGGCCCACCTTGTCCGCCTTGGTGAGCACCACCAGCCGCTCCCGGCCCGCGTCCAGGATCATCCTCTGGAGCTCAAGGTCCAGGGGCGTCGGTCCGTGCCTGATATCGATCAATGTCATCACTCCCGCCAGCCGCTCCTCGGCGCCGATGTAGCGTCCGAGCTCGGCGTCCCACTGCTCGCGCAGCGTCCTGTTCACCTTCGCGAACCCGTACCCCGGAAGGTCAACCAGGTAAAAGTTACGGTTGACCAGAAAGAAGTTGAGGGTTCTCGTTTTTCCCGGCGCCTTCGCCACGCGGGCGATCTGGCGCCTGCACAACCAGTTCAGAAGGCTCGACTTGCCGACGTTCGAACGGCCCGCGACGGCGAGGTGGGGAAAGGGCTCCCGGGGCCTGTCCTGGGGTTTGAGCGCCGACCTTGCAAACCTGACCTCCTTGATTTCCACGACTCTACTGGGGAGTCGGCGGCGGCACCGCCTCCTGGGCCTCGGCCGCCGGCTGAACCGGCGGCGCCGCACCCTCGGCGACGAGGGTGTGCTCGAGGACCTCGTCCATGGAGCTCACCGTGAGGAAGGTCAGCCCCGACCGCACCTCCTCGGGGATCTCCTCGAGATCCTTGTCGTTCTCCTCGGGCAGGACGACGGTGGAGATCCCGGCCCGGAACGCCGCCAGGACCTTCTCCTTGACGCCCCCCACCGGCAGCACCCGCCCGCGCAGGGTGATCTCCCCGGTCATCGCCACGTCCGCCCGCACCGGGCGCCCCGTGAAGGCGGAGACCAGGGCGGTGGCGATGGTGATGCCCGCCGAGGGGCCGTCCTTGGGGATCGCCCCCTCGGGCACGTGGACGTGGATGTCGGTCTTTTCGAAACGCTCGACGTCGATGCCGAGCTCCTCCGCCCGGGAGCGGACGAAGGAGAGCGCGGCCCGGGCGGACTCCTGCATGACGTCGCCGAGCTGGCCGGTGAGCGTAAGCTTGCCGCTGCCGCGCATCAGCGAGACCTCGGTGGTGAGGATCTCGCCGCCGACCTCGGTCCACGCGAGGCCGGTGGCGGCGCCCACCTCGGGGCCCTTCTCCTTGCGCTGCTCTCGGAACCTCGGCCGGCCGAGGAGCTTCTCGACGTCCTCCTCGCCGACCTCGATCCTGGCGCCCTTGGCGATGCCCTCCTTGAGGACGCGCCGCGCCAGCTTGCGGCAGATGGAGGCGATCTCGCGCTCCAGGTTGCGCACCCCGGCCTCCCGGGTGTAGCGGTCGATGAGGAGGCGGATGGCGTCGTCGGCGAAGCTCACGCGGTAGGCCTTCAGGCCGTGGCGCTCGATCTGCCGCGGCACCAGGAAGCGGCGGGCGATCTCGAGCTTCTCCAGCGGCGTGTACCCGGAGAGCCGGATGATCTCCATGCGGTCCACCAGGGCCGGCGGGATGGTGTGCTGGACGTTGGCGGTGCAAATGAAGAGCACCCGCGACAGGTCGTACTCCACGTCCAGGAAGTGATCCTGGAAGGTGCAGTTCTGCTCGGGGTCCAGCACCTCGAGCAGGGCGGCCGCGGGATCGCCGCGGAAGTCCGCCGCCATTTTGTCCACCTCGTCGAGGAGCAGCACCGGGTTCACGGTGCCGGCCTTGCGCATCATCTGGATGATCTGGCCCGGGAAGGCGCCGATGTAGGTGCGGCGGTGGCCCCGGATCTCCGCCTCGTCGCGCACGCCGCCCAGGGACAGGCGCACGAACTTCCGGCCCGTGGCCCGGGCCACCGAACGCGCCAGGGACGTCTTTCCCACCCCCGGCGGGCCGACGAAGCAGAGGATGGTGCCGCCCGTCTTCTTCACCAGCTGGCGGACGGCGAGGAACTCGAGGATCCGGTCCTTGACCTTGTCCAGGCCGTAGTGGTCCTCGTTGAGGACCTTCTCGGCGCGGCCGATGTCGCGGATCTCCCGCGAGGCCTTCTTCCAGGGCACGGACAGGAGCCAGTCGATGTAGTTCCGCGATACGCCGGCCTCGGCGGAAACGGGGGGCATCCCCTCGAGCCGCTTGAGCTCGGAGAGGGCCTTCTCGCGCGCCTCGGCGGAGAGGTCCGAGGCCTCGATCTTCTTCTTCAGCTCCGCCAGCTCCTCCTGGGTGTTGCCCCGGCCGAGCTCCTCGTTGATGGCCTTGATCTTCTCGGAGAGGTAGTACTCCCGCTGCGCCTTCTCCATTTGCTTCTTGACGCGGGCGTTCAGCCGGCGGTCGATCTGCAGCTTCTCGATCTCGACGTCGAGGATGTCGTTGAGCCGGCGCAGGCGCTCCAGCGGCCTGGTGACGGCCAACAGCTCCTGCTTGTCGGCCGTGGGCAGCCTGAGGTGGGCGGCGAGGAGGTCGGCGAACTGGTCCGGATCCTCGGTCTGCAGCGAGGCCAGCGCGCCCTCCGCCGAGAGGTGGTGGGAGAGCTTGGCGTACTCCTTGAACAGGGCGGTCAGCTGCTCCAGGAAGCGCGCGATGGACTCACCCTCCGGGGCCACCGAGCGGAGGATCTCGATCCGCGCGACCAGGCAGCCGGGGTCTTCCACGACCTCAAGAATCCGGCCGCGTTCCTGGCCCTCCACCATGACCTTGATGTTGCCCGAGGCCAGCTGCAGGTGCTGGACGACGCGGGCCACGACGCCCACGGGATAGACGTCGTCGAGCGTGGGCTGATCGATCTTCGGATCCCTCTGGGTGGCGAGAAAGATCTTCTTGTCCGGCCGGTGGAGGGCGCGCTCCAGGGCCGCCACCGACGGCGTCCGGCCGACCACGAACGGCGCCATCATGTGGGGGAAGACCACCATGTCCCGCAGGGGGACGATGGATAACGTGAGGGATGCGTTCTCTTGATCCATGAGTTCCTATCTGTGGGGTCTCGACGAGCCTACCCGACCTTGCGGAAGGCCGTCAACGGCTGGACCCTCCTCTCGACGACGTCGCGCGAGATCACCAGCTCCTTGATGTCCGGCTCGGCCGGCACCTGGTACATGATGTCCAGCATCAACTCCTCGAGAATGATCCGCAGGCCGCGGGCTCCGACCTTGCGCTTCATGGCCTCGTCCGCGATCGCGTCCAGGGCGTCCTTCGTGAACTCGAGATCGACGCCCTCGAAGGACAGCATGGTCTGGTACTGGCGGACGAGGCAGTTCCTGGGCTCGGTCAGGATGCGCACCAGGGCCTCGTGGTCGAGGTCGTGCAGCGTCGCCACCGCCGGGATCCGCCCCACGAACTCGGGGATCATCCCGTACTTGATCAGGTCCTCCGGGTGGACCTGCTCTAAAAGCTCGGTCGAGCGGGCGGTGTTGCCGCCGATGTCCACCCCGAATCCCATCCGCTTCTGGTTCAGGCGGTCGGCGATGATGTCCTCCAGACCGATGAACGCCCCGCCGCAGATGAACAGGATGTTGGTGGTGTCGATCTGGAGAAACTCCTGGTGCGGATGCTTGCGTCCCCCCTGGGGCGGTACGTTGGCCACCGTCCCCTCGAGGATCTTCAGGAGCGCCTGCTGCACGCCCTCGCCGGAAACGTCGCGGGTGATGGACGGGTTCTCCGCCTTGCGGGCCACCTTGTCGATCTCGTCGATGTAGACGATGCCCCGCTCGGCCGCCTCGCGGTCGCCGCCGGCGGCCTGGTAGAGGCGGAGGAGGATGTTCTCCACGTCCTCGCCGACGTAGCCCGCCTCGGTGAGGGTGGTGGCGTCGACGATGGTGAAGGGGACCTCCAGGTGCCGGGCCAGGGTCTGCGCGAGCAGGGTCTTGCCGGTCCCGGTGGGCCCGATGAGGAGGATATTCGACTTGGAGAGCTCGACGTCGTTGTGGGCCCGCTCGCCCTGGTACTCGATCCGCCGGTAGTGGTTGTACACGGCCACGGCCAGCTTCTTCTTGGCGGCCTCCTGGCCGATCACGTACTCGTCGAGGTACGCCTTGATCTCGTGCGGCTTGGGGAGCGGCTTGCTGCGGGCCTGCTTCTCGCTGGCCCGGTCCTCGGCGATGATGTCCAGGCAGACCTCGACGCACTCGTTGCAGATGTACACCGTCGGTCCGGCGATCAGCTTGCGCACCTCGTGCTGGCTCTTGCCGCAAAAGCTGCACCGCAGGACATCGCCGTCACGGGCCGTCATCAGGTCCTCCTCATCAGATTGTACACCACGATACCTCGAACTCCTTGTTACCCCGGCCTATTCCCGGCTCGTGATCACCTTGTCGATGAGGTGATACTCGAGCGCCGCGTCCGCCTCGAGGATGAAGTCTCGCTCCGTGTCCTCGTGAATCTTCTTCTCCGGCTGACCCGTGTGCTTGGCGAAGATCTCGTTCAGGCGCTGCCGCAGCCGCACCAGGTCCTTGGCGTGGATGTCGATGTCCGTGGCCTGGCCCTGGAGCCCGTACATCAAGGGCTGGTGGAGCAGGACCCGGCTGTGGGGCAGGGCGAAGCGCTTGCCCGGGGCGCCGGCCGCGAGCAGGAGCGCCGCCATGGAGGCCGCCTGGCCGATGCAGATGGTGCTCACGTCGGGCTTGACGTACTGCATGGTGTCGTAGATCGCGAGCCCGGACGTGATCGAGCCGCCCGACGAGTTGATGTACAGGAAAATGTCCTTCTCCGGGTTCTCGGCCTCCAGGAAGAGCATCTGGGCGACCACCAGCGACGCCACCTGGTCGTCGATCGTCGTGCCGAGGAAGATGACGTTGTCCTTGAGGAGCCGGGAAAAGATGTCGTAGGCGCGCTCCCCCCGGCTCGTCTGCTCCACCACCATGGGTACCAGCATCAGTCCACCTCCCCGCCGGCGCGCCGGATCGCCTCGTCCACCGTGACGGCGATCCGCGCCGCACGGCGCACGTTCTCGTAGCGGCCCTCCTTCTCCAGGTTGGCCCGGTGCTCGGCGATGGGCACGCCCTTGCGCCGGGCCTCGGCCGCCACATAGGCCTCCACCTCGGCCTCGGGGACCGCGATCTCCCACTCGTCGGCCAGCTGCTCGAGCACCAGCTCGTCGAGGACCCTGCGCCGCACCTCGGGCTCCATCTTGGCCGAGATCTCCTGCCAGTCGATCCCCGGGTCCTTGGGATCGTGGCCCTGGACGGCCAGGGCGTAGGCGTAGCCGGAGAGCTCCTCCCGCATCACCGTTCTTACGAGCGTCTCGGGCAGGGCGTTGACGTCGATCCCCTCCTCGAGCCGATCCAGGATCGCCCGCCGCCACGTCTGCCGACGCTGCTTCTTCTTCTCGTTCCCGAGGACCTCGCGAATCCGCTCGCGGAGGGCGTCGAGGCTGTCGAAGCCCAGGGCCTCGGCCAGCTCGTCGTCGACCTCCGGCAGCACCTTGCGCTTGAGGCTGCCGACGGTGACCCGGTAGCGGGCGGTCCTGCCCGCGCTGCGCTCGTCCGGATGATCCTCCGGAAAGGTCTTCTCCGCCGTCAGCTCGTCGCCGGGAGCGGCGCCGCGCACCACCTCCTGGATCTCCTCGAAGACCCCCTCCTCGCCGAGCACGAAGCGGACCCCTTCCTCCGTGAAGGGCTCGCCTTCGCCGTCCACCACCTCGCCGGCGATGTCCACCTCCACCAGCATGCCGTCCTCGGCCGGACCCTCGGCGGGCTCCCACACGGCCTGCTCGTTGCGGACCTTCTCGAGCTCCTCCTCGATCTCGGCCTCGGTGACCTCGAGGGAAACCTCGGGCAGCTTCTGGCCCGCGATCTCCGGCAGGTCCCAGCGGGGCCGGACCTCGACTTCAGCGCTGAGCTCGAAACCGCCGTCGGGGTCGAAGCGGGCCTCCCGTACCTTGAGCGGGGAGAGGGGCTCCAGGCCTTCCTCCCGCTCGAGAACCTCCGCCCACGACCGCTTCACGAGCTCCTCGGTGAGGTCCTCGTCCACCGCCTCGCCGAAACGGGCCTGGATGATCGATATCGGGACCTTGCCCGGCCGGAAGCCGGGGATGCGCGCCTTGCGCCGGTACTGGTCGAGGATGCGGCGGCGCTCAGCCGCCACGGCCTCCGCCTCGATGGAGGCGTTGATCTCCACCGTGCTGTCGGGACGATGCTTGAGCGTGTAGGCCATGCTGCCTTTCTCCGGGTGGTGCGAAAGGGGGGACTCGAACCCCCACGGGTTTCCCCACGAGATCCTAAGTCTCGCGCGTCTACCGGTTCCGCCACTTTCGCAGCGAAAAGGGGAAATGGTGAGCCGTAGAGGAATCGAACCTCTAACCTAGGGATTAAGAGTCCCTTGCTCTGCCAGTTGAGCTAACGGCCCACCCGCAACGCGTAGTGTACCGAAGTCGCCCCCGTGAGGCAAGCGTTCGAGCGCACCGGGGAACGGATGGCAATGGTCGGGGCGAGTGGATTTGAACCACCGGCCTCACGGTCCCGAACCGTGCGCTCTGCCAGGCTGAGCTACGCCCCGACGGCGCGCCAGTCTAGCCCAAGACCGCCCGAAAAACAACCGCCGCGATCGCCTCACGATCGCTGAGCGCCACGGAGCACGGCCCATCGCGCTCCAACGCTGCCAGGGATCGCCACGTCGCCGGGCTGCGCCCGGCTCCTCGCGATGACAGCGCAAAG
>CAZXXL010000116.1:0-9678 GCA_964644635.1 uncultured Thermoanaerobaculia bacterium
CGGCTGGACGGCGTCCCCGGCCGGCGCCGCCGGCGCCGGGGCCGGCAGGGCGAGGGCCCGGGCCCGGAGCTGTTCCCGGCGCCTGCGGCCGAGGTGACGGCGTTCCTTCTCGGCGCGCTCGATCTCGGCCAGCGCCTCGTCGAGCTGCCTGCGCGCCCGCCGGCGCAGGGCCTCTCGTTCCTCGGCCAGGCTCGCCGCCAGGCGCTCGCGCTCGCGGGCCAGCTCCTCTTCCCGCGCGGCGATCTTCCGGCGCAGATCCTCGAGCCCGCGTCTTTCGACCGCCAGGCCGCGCCGCTCCTGGAGGAGGGTCTTCTCCATGGCTTCGATCCGCGCCAGCCAGTGCTCCAGGCGCAGGTGCTCGCCGCCGAGCAGCTCGCGCGCGCGCTCGAGCACGTCCCCGGGGATGCCCATGGCGGCGGCGATCTCCAGGCCGTGCGAGCGGCCGGGCCGGCCGATGCGCAGGCGGTAGGTGGGCCGCCCGGCATCCTCGTCGAACTCCATGGCCGCGTTCTCCATCCCCTCGGCCGCGCTGACCGTCATGGCGATGGAGGCGAGGTGCGTGCTGGCCACGGTGAGGGTGCCGCGGCGGGTGAGCTCTTCGAGGACCGCGCAGCCCAGGGCGGCGCCCTCGAGCGGGTCGGTGCCGGCGCCGAGCTCGTCGAGCAGGACCAGGTCGCGCGGACCGGCTCGGTCCAGGATCTCCTTGACGGCGGCCATGGTGGCGGAGAAGGTCGAGAGATCGCTGCTTACGTCCTGTTCGTCGCCGATGTGCGAGAAGACCGCGCCGAACGCGGGAATCGTGGTCCCCGCCTCCACCGGCAGCGGGATGCCCCGGAAGGCCATCAGGACGAGAAGCCCGATGGTCTTGAGGACCACCGTCTTGCCGCCGGCGTTGGGCCCGGAGATGAGCAGCGTGTGCGCCCCTTCGGGCAGGCGGAAGTCGAGCGGTACCACCGGCCGCGGACGGTCCCGCGGCGCCTCCCCGAGAACGTCCCGGCGCAGCTGGGCGAGCCGTTCGTCGAGCAGGGGATGGCGGGCCGCGCGCAGGATCAGCTCCCCACCCTCTCCCGGAACGATGACCCGGGCGTCCGCGGCCCGGCCGAAGAGGACCCGGGCCTGGGCGGCGTCGAGGCGGGCGAGGATCTCGGCGCCGGCGGCGAGCTCCGCCCGGCGGGCCGCAAACGCCGCCGCCACCTCGTCGAGGATCCGCCGAATCTCTTCCTGCTCCCCGGCGAGGGCCTCGGCGAGGTCGTTGTTGAGCTCCACCACCTCGTAGGGCTCGACGTACAGGGTGGCGCCGGATCCGGAGGCCGAGAGCACCAGGCCGGGGATCCGGCCCCGTCCCTCCCGGCGCACGGGCAGGCAGTAGCGGTCCCGGCGCAGGGTGGGCGGGGCGTCCGTGGCGGCGTCGGGGTGGGAGCGCCGGATCGCCTCCAGGCGCTGCGCGATCGCCTCCCGGGCGCGCGCGCTCCTGCGGCGCAGGGCGGCCAGCCGGGGCGAGGCCGAGTCCGGGATCCGGCCGTCGCGGCCGAGCCGGTCGCCCGCCCACCGGACCAGCCCGGTCGTGTCCGGCAGGCGCTCGCCGAGGTCGTGGAGCAGCTCGAGGTCGGCGGGCGCGGCCAGCAGCATCCGCCGGACGCCGGCGATGCGGCGGGCGCACGCCGCCAGCGCCAGCAGCTCGTCCACCGCCTGGGGCGGCGGTGCATCGTCGCGCAGCCACGGCTCGGCCTCGTCGAGACCGGCGAAGGAGAGCGTGCCCTCCTCGGCCACGAGGGCGCCCATCTCCAGGGTCAGCCGCGCCGACAAGAAACCCTCCCCGCTGCCGGGGAGGGTATCGGTTGCAAGCAGCGTACGCCGGGCCGCGGCGGTCCTGGCAAAGGCGGCGACCAGGTGAAGGACCCGGTCCAGCTCGAGCTCTGTCGCGACCCTTTGCTGCACAACGGCGATCTTACAGGAGACCGGCCCGCCGTTGCTTGGCCAGTTTCCGAAGCATCTTCTTGCGCGCCTGGATCAGCTGCCGTTTTCTCTGCTCGGAAGGCTTCTCATAAAAACGGCGACGCTTCACCTCGGAGAGGATGCCCGCTTTTTCGCACTTGCGCTTGAACCGGCGCAAGGCTTGCTCGAACGATTCGTTGTCGCGTACGACCACGCCTGTCGGCATCCGGGATCACCCCCTCCCCTGCGCAGACTTGGTGCGCGGGCGCACCACGCAGGAGCCCGAGGGTAGCATTCACGCCGGCCCAGGGTCAAGCCGGCGGCCCCGCCGGGGCCGGTCCTCCGGCCTCGTCCGCCGGGGACTCCGGCCGGCGCAGGCGCAGCCTCTTGATGGCGCTGTACAGGGTGGTCGGCGGGACGCCGAGCCGGACCGCCGCACCGTTCGCCCCGGCGACCCGGCCGCCCGAGGCGGCCAGTGCGTCCAGGATGACCTCCGCCTGGGCGCGCTCGAGGGGGCGCAGGTCGTCGGGCAGTCGGTACCCGGCCGGGAGGGAGGGAAGGACGACTTCGCGCGGGACCGCTGCCCGCCCGCGGCCGAGCTCGACGTGGCGGGCGGCGATGGTACCGCCTCCCGCGAGGATGGCGGCGCGTTCGAGCACATTGGCGAGCTCGCGCACGTTGCCGGGCCAGTCGTAGCCTTCGAGCGCAGCGGCGGCATCCTCGCCGAGGGCGAGGCCGGGCATGCCGAGACGTTCACGGAGCCGGCCAAGAAGGTGCTGGGCCAGGAGCAGGACGTCCCCGGGACGTTCCCGGAGCGGGGGCAGGTGGATCGGGAAGGCGCCCAGCCGGAAGAACAGGTCCTCGCGAAAACGGCCGGCGGCGGCCTCACGGCGGAGATCGCGGTGGGTCGCGGCGATGATGCGGACGTCCACGTGGAGGGTCGCGCTGCCCCCCATGCGCTCGAAGGCGCCCTCCTGGAGCACGCGCAGGAGCATCGCCTGGGCCTGGGCGGGTAGGTCGGCGACCTCGTCGAGGAAGAGCGTGCCCCCGTCGGCGAGCTCGAAGCGGCCGGCGCGGCGGCGGTCGGCGCCGGTGAACGCCCCGCGTTCATGGCCGAAGAGTTCGGCGGTGGCGAGCTCGCGGGAAAGGACCGAGCAGTTGACCGCCAGGAAGGGCCGCTTCGCCCGCGGCGACCACTGGTGGATGGCCCGCGCCGCCTGCTCCTTTCCCGTCCCGGTCTCCCCCAGGAGCAGCACCGTCGTGGGTACCGGGGCGACGAGGCGCAGGCGCTCCACGACGTCCAGCCACGGCCGCGAGTGGCCCACCAGCGCCGCACCGGTGGGACCGGTGGGGCTGAGGTCGGCCGCGGCGGCGGCGAGCGATTCGAGATCCCGGGAGAGCCGTTCGGCGGTGCGGTGCTGGGCGATCACCATGGCGGCCAGGCGCGCGAAGGCGCCGACGGCGCGCAGCAGATCGCTCGAGCCGAAGACGCCGCAGCGCAGCAGATCGAGCGTCATGGCGCCGACGAGGCGGCCTTCGGAGCGCAACGGCGCCGCGAGGCAGGAGTGGTCGCCCGGCAACGGGACGACGTCGGCGTACGGATCGGGCTCCAAGTGCTCGATGTGGGCGTCCTCGAGCACGGCTGGCACGTCGCCGGCGAGGGCGGCCCGCAGCGCCGGACGGATGCCGAGGTCGACCCGCAGGTGCTCCACCGTGGGCGAGGCCAGCGGACCGGCCGCCGCCACCACGCGCAGGGTGTCCTCGTTTTCGAGCTCGAGCACCGCGGCCAGATCGGCGGGAACGAGCTCGCGCACCGCCTCCAGGATCGATTCCAGCCAGCTCATGGCCATAACACGATATCACGTGTTGGAACGATATATCGTGTCCGATTTCACGATATTTCGCGTAGCCACATCTCGTACCGTCATGGCTGTTCTGCAACTCGTTCGATCCAAGACACTTGGAGGAGTAGGCCCTCCTGGCACGGGTCGTGCAGTAGAGAGGGGTGCCACCACGGTGGCCAGAACAAAGGAGGCAGACATGCACACGACGACCATCAACGAAAACCTCAACCGGCTCCTCGCCGACGCGACCGTCTTCTACCAGAAGCTGCGGCACTACCACTGGAACGTCACCGGCCCGCGGTTCTACCAGCTTCACGAGCTCTTCGAGGGCCTCTACACGGCCTGGGCCGACGCCATCGACGAGATCGCCGAGCGCATCCGCCAGCTCGGCGGCACCCCCGTGCACACGCTGGCGGGGATGCTGGATCTCGCGTCGATCGCGGAGGATCCTGAAATCCCCCACGCGGACGTCATGCTCGACCGCACCGTGGCCGATCTGGAGGCGCTGCACGCCTCGCTGAAGGCGGCCGGGGACGCCGCGGAGAGTGCCGGAGATCGTGTCACGACCGGACTCGTCGACGGCCTTGGGGCCTCCGTCGAGAAGACGCTCTGGATGCTCCACGCCACGCAGGGCTCGTGAGCAGAGCATTTGATGAACCGTCGGAAAACAGGGAGGAACAGATGAGTCACGAGAAGAAACCCGCCGCCATCAGGGGACCCGGTACACCCGCCGTCGGCGCCGGAACGTCGAGCCAGGCTTGGTGGCCGAACCGGTTGAACCTCAAGATCCTTCATCAGGGCTGTCCCACGGCCAACCCGATGGGTGAAGACTTCAACTACGCCGAGGAGTTCACGAAACTCGACCTCGAGGCCGTCAAGCAGGATCTGCTGAAGCTGATGACCGACTCGCAGGACTGGTGGCCGGCGGACTTCGGCCACTACGGCCCGCTCTTCATTCGCATGGCGTGGCACAGTGCCGGCACGTACCGCATCGGCGACGGCCGCGGCGGCGCTGGCAGGGGGGAGCAGCGTTTCGCCCCCGTCAACAGCTGGCCCGACAACGTCAACCTCGACAAGGCTCGCCGCTTGTTGCAACCCGTCAAGCTGAAGTACGGGCGCAGGATCTCCTGGGCCGATCTGATGGTCCTTGCCGGCAACGTCGCCCTGGAATCGATGGGGTTTACGACCATCGGCTTCGCCGGCGGACGGGAGGACATCTGGGAACCGCCCGAGGACACCTACTGGGGCTCCGAGACCAGCTGGCTCGGCGACGACAAACGCTACTCCGGCGACCGCGAGCTGGAAAACCCCCTGGCCGCCGTGCAGATGGGCCTGATCTACGTCAACCCGGAAGGGCCGAACGGGAAGCCGGATCCGCTCGCTGCGGCGCGGGATATCCGCGAGGCCTTCGCCCGCATGGGGATGAACGACGAGGAGACGGTGGCGCTGATCGCCGGCGGGCACACCTTCGGCAAGTGCCACGGCGCCGGTCCCGCTTCCCACCTGGGCCCCGAGCCCGAGGCCGCTCCCATCGAGGAGGTTGGGCTCGGCTGGAAGAACAGCTTCGGCGCGGGGAAGGGTCCCGATACCATCACCAGCGGCCTGGAGGTCACCTGGACCAGCACGCCGACACGGTGGAGCAACAACTTCTTCTGGAACCTGTTCGGCTACGAGTGGGAGCTGACGAAGAGCCCCGCCGGGGCGTACCAGTGGACGCCCAAGCACGGCGCAGGTGCGGGCAGCGTCCCGGACGCCCACGATCCGGCTCGGCGCCATGCGCCGGCCATGCTGACGACCGATCTCGCCCTGCGCTTCGACCCGGCCTACGAGAAGATCTCCAGGCGTTTTTACGAGCACCCCGACGAGTTCGCCGAGGCTTTCGCACGGGCCTGGTTCAAGCTGATCCACCGCGACATGGGTCCGCGCACGCGCTATCTCGGCCCGGACGTGCCCGCCGAGGAGTTCATCTGGCAGGACCCCATTCCCGCGCCCGATCACCCGTTGATCGATGACGACGACATTGCCGCGCTCAAGGGCAGGATCCTGGCGGCAGGCCTGTCCGTCTCGCAACTGGTGTCGGCCGCCTGGGCCTCGGCGTCGACCTTCCGTGGCTCGGACAAACGCGGCGGCGCGAACGGTGCCCGCATCCGCCTGGCGCCGCAGAAGGACTGGGAGGTGAACCAGCCCGGGCAACTGGCGGAGGTGCTCGAAACCCTGGAGGGCATCCGGAGCGAGTTCAACAGGGCTCAATCCGGCGGCAAGAAGGTATCGCTTGCCGACCTGATCGTCCTGGCCGGCTGTGCCGGTGTCGAGCAGGCGGCCAAGCATGGCGGCCACACCGTGACCGTCCCCTTCACGCCGGGACGCATGGACGCCTCCCAGGAGCAGACCGACGTGGACGCCTTCGCCGTGCTCGAACCGGTCGCCGACGGCTTCCGCAACTACGTCAGGGAAGGCATCAGCGCTCCTGCCGAAGAATTACTGGTCGAGCGGGCGCAGTTGCTCACCCTCACCGCGCCCGAGATGACGGTGCTGGTCGGCGGCATGCGGGTCCTGGATACCAACACCGGACAGACCCGGCACGGCGTCCTCACCACCCGGCCGGAGGCGCTGACCAACGACTTCTTCGTCAACCTGCTCGACATGGGCACGGAGTGGAAACCGGTCTCCGGGACCGGGGAGCTGTTCGAGGGATACGACCGCACCACCGGTGAGCTCGAATGGACGGCGACACGTGCCGATCTCGTCTTCGCCTCCAACGCCCAGCTCCGGGCCGTGGCGGAGGTCTACGCGAGCTCGGATGGGCAGGAGAAGTTCGTTCACGACTTCGTCGCGGCGTGGACCAAGGTCATGAACCTTGACCGTTTCGATCTGGCCTGATCACGTTCCACGCTTCCGGCCGGGAAGGGCGGTAGCGGCGCCCGTCCGCCACCCCCTTCCCGGACCCGGGAGGCGATCGACACCCGACCTCGTGCTGGTCCACGACAAGAGCAGGGCGGAGCCACCAACGGAGCCGTTCACGCCGCCTCCAGAATGGAGACGCCATGGTACAATGTCATTGTGAACACAAAGGATAGATCCCGATTCGGTAGCGCCGAGGGTCTCCGGGACCGGGCGGCCGCGATGGCCAGGTACGAGGCCTGGGATCGCGCCCACCCGGTTCTTCTCGAGCCCGCGGCGGCGATTGCAGCGGTCGGCTCCCTCTACCGGTTGCTCCCCGAGGAGGCGCGGCGGCGCGAGGACGATCCGGAGTTCGAGGGAGTGGGAAAGATGCTCGACGCTCTGGCCCGTCTGGGCGGCGTCCGTGGGTGACCTGGAGCCCGTCCTCGCCGACCTGGCGCAACGACTCGACACCGCGGGCGTAGCGTACATGGTCATTGGTGGCTTGGCCAACGCCGTGTGGGGGTCGCCGCGCAGCACCATCGATATCGATCTGACGGTTCTGCTCGATCCCGGCCGGGCCGACACCCTCCTCGAGCTGCTCGGACCGGCGTACCGGTCCCGAACCGAAGATCCGAAGAGTTTCGTGACACGCACGCGGGTGCTGCCGCTGCGTCACACCAGTGGCGTTCAGATCGACCTGATCTTTGCACTCCTGCCCTTCGAGGAGCAGGCGATCCACCGTGCAGTGAGCATCGACGTGCGGGGAACCCCGGTCCGTTTTTGCACGCCCGAGGACCTCGTGCTCCACAAGATCGTCTCGGAGCGCGAGCGCGACCGGCGTGACGTCGAGGAGATCCTCCACCGCCGGCGGGCCACCCTGGATCGCGCCTACCTCGATCCCCGCGTGCACGAGCTGGCGATGCTGCTGGACCGGCCCGAAATCGAGAGCCGGTACCTCAAGCTGGTGGGCCCCTGAGACCATGCCGCCGCGAGCGACCGGCGCGGGCCGGCGGGAAGCGATCCTTTCGGACCGATTCCCGTGCGGGCGTGTTCGGGGCGGTTGGGGACGATCCCGGCCAAGCGCTGCCGGGAGTGGGGAATCCGTGTGTCTGAAGAAAAACATTTCGCAGGCATTTTCGTTACCTTTCCGGGACGATCCCCGTAGCGGGGAGGAGGGAGGCCTCGTAATGAGAAAATGGCTTGCGCCGGTCGTGGCGGTAGCGCTCAACCTCGCGCTGCCCTTTCCGATCATGGCGGCATCTAACATCGACCTCGGGGCGACGTTTCAGAAACTCAGGGGAAACTGCCACAAGCTCGTGGTCTACGATCTCCCCAAGCCGGGGAGGGAGGAGGCTCTCAAGGCCCTCCATGACCGTTTTGTGAGCGGCTGGGACTTCGTCGACCTGGCCACGGTTCCTGAGGCCGAAAGGGGAGCGCGTCTAGGCCGTGGTTTCCTCTGGGTCACGACCTTCGAGCGGGGCGGTCCTCTGCTTGCCAAGATGCTCAAGGAAATTGCAGTGGAGGTTCCCGACCCCGATCACGTGATCATCCGGGGCACGAAGGTCGAGGCCAAGAAGCTACAGATGCTGTTCGTTGGAGACAATCCCTTCGGTCCCGGGCCGTGCATCGTGCTCGTTGCGCGCTCGGCAAAGGCAGCTTCGGAAGTGGCCGGCTTGTTGAGCAACGGCGTCTCCGGTTTTATTTGGGATGGCAACGTCACGATCGACCTGCTGGATTACACCGGCGATTTCACCCCGCTCCCAAGGTTCATTCCACTGAACGAGGCACTCGCCGATGTCGGCACGTTCTTCTCGAAGATCGCCGAGATCCATCCCGACCCGCTCCACAACGTCACCGCTGACGCCTACATCGCCATGAAGCAGGACACCGTCCGGCGTGTGGTGGCGGCGGCCGATCCGACGCATGACAACAGGGTCCGCATCGGCGATCTCACGGCGATCCTGCACCGGGCCGTAACATTCTTCGGGGATGGTCACACCACCGTCTACGCGTACGACGGAACCACCCTTCTTTCAGCCAAGGGGAGGCGTTTCCCGCCTTTCGTCGAAGGATTCGACAACGGGCGGTGGGTCGTGCGCGCCATCGCCGGAGACAACCATGACCTGGTGGGCGCCACCATTCAGGCGGTGGAGGGTCAGCCCTACACGAAGTTTCTCGAACCGTTGCTGGACCTGATTTCCGGCGAAACCCTTGGCTTCAAGGCGGGCTGGTTGACGGGATGGGCGCGGCCGTCATGGTGGGCCATGAGCCACCGCCTCGACCACGTGAGCCAGCTGCACTGCCGTTTCGTCACCCCGGATGGCCAGGAGATCGAGCGAACCCTGCCGACCCTCGGCTTCCGGGAGTTCGAGGAGCTGATGGCCACGGTCCCCGACACCGTGGTTACGAGAAAGCCCGAAGGCTACCGTTTCGTGGACGACGGCGCCATCTGCATCTTCACCTTTCCGGAGTTCGACTACACGAAGGAAGAGACCGCCCGGATCGACCGGCTCTTCCATGCCCTCAAGCAACGGCGCAGCAAGGTGCTGATCATGGACATCCGGGGGAATGGGGGCGGAAACTCCGCCATCGGTGACTACATCGTGTCTTACCTGACCAGTAAGCCGTACCGAACCTTTTCAGCCGTCACCCGCAAGATCACACCCGAGGTGTTGGAGCAACGCCAGACGTATTGGAGCCCGGAGGAAATGAGCGAGTCGCGGGAGCTGCTGGGCCTGACGGTCACAGACAAGGAACCGATGGAGAAGCCGCCAGCCCGAAAGGACCGGTTCCACGGACGGTTCATTCTCCTGACCGACAACGGCACCTTCTCCTCCGCAACCGCCTTCGCCGCAGTGGTCAAGGCGTTTGGCCTGGGGAGCATCATCGGGCGCGAGACGGGCGGCGTCCCGACGAGCTTCGGTGACGACATCTTCGTCACCCTGCCGTACAGCGGGATCAAGCTCGCCGTCTCCTATAAACGCTTTAGCCTGAAGTTTCCCAGCGAAAACGCAAT
>CAZXXL010000117.1:0-9610 GCA_964644635.1 uncultured Thermoanaerobaculia bacterium
GAAGACGGCATACGAGTTGCTCAGGAGTCTCGTGGGCTCGGAGATGTGTAGAAGATACAGGGCCGCTTCTGCGCCGGGGCGGGCGGCGACGCCGCCCCGGCGGCCGGCGGCGCCGTCTTCTCACCGGGCTCGCCGATGGTCACCAGGGGATCGCCGACGGTGATCTCCCCGCCCGCCGGCGCGTGAAGCTCGAGCACGGTGCCGGCCCTGGGCGACGGCAGCTCCACCACCGCCTTGTCGGTCTCCACCTTGGCCAGCGGCTGGTCCACGGCCACCGTCTCGCCTTTGGCCACCAGCCACTCCACCAGCCGTCCCTCGTGAATGCCCTCGCCGACATCGGGAAACGTGAACACGAACGCCATCTGACCTCCCTCAGAACTCGAGCGTCGCCCGGGCCGCGGCGGCCACGCGGTCGCGGTTGGGCAGGTAGAGCTTTTCCATCCGGGCGTATGGGAAGACCGTGTCGAACCCCGTCACCCGCTGCACCGGGGCCTCCAGCTGGAGCAGGGCCTTCTCGTTGATGAGGGCGACGATCTCGGCGCCGAAGCCCGCCGTGCGCGGCGCCTCGTGCACGACCACGGCGCGCCCCGTCTTGGCCACGCTGTCGAGGATGGCATCCCGGTCGAGCGGGTTGAGGGTCCGCAGGTCGAGCACCTCCGCCGAGACGCCCTCCCGCTCGAGGACCGCCGCCGCGTCCAGGCAGACCCGCACCATCGCGCCCCAGGCGATGAGGCTCACGTCCTCGCCCTGGCGCGGCACGGCGGCCCGGCCCAGGGGCACCGTGTAGGCGGCCGAGGGCACCGGTTCCTTGAAGGCCCGGTAGATCCGCTTGGGCTCCAGGAAGAGCACCGGATCCTCGTCGCGGATGGCGGCGATGAGGAGGCCCTTGGTGTCGTGCGGGTTGGACGGCACGACCACCTTGATGCCGGGGGCGTTCAGGAACATCGCCTCGTAGCTCTCCGAGTGACTCTCGGGGGCGTGGATGCCGCCGCCGTACGGCATGCGGATGACCATAGGCACGTGGAAGCGGCCCCGGGTGCGGTTGCGCATCCGCGCCGCGTGGGCGAGGATCTGGTTCACCGCCGGGTAGACGAAACCCATGAACTGGATTTCGGCCACCGGCCGGAAGCCGGCCAGGGCCAGCCCGACGGAAACCCCGATGATGGCGTCCTCGGCCAGCGGCGTGTCCATCACCCGCTCCGCGCCGAATCGCTCCAGGAGCCCCTCGGTGGCCCGGAAGACGCCCCCGTCGAGCCCCACGTCCTCGCCCAGGACCAGCACCCGGGGATCGCGCTCCATCTCCGCCGCCAGGGCGTCGCGGACGGCGCGGGCGATGGTCAGCCGCTCCACGGGCCCCTCCGCCACGGCGTGCAGCTTCGTCCCCTCCCCGCTCGCCACCGGGCGCGCGGTCATGACGCCACCTCGGCCTGCAGGCCCTCCATCTGCTCGCGCAGCGAGGGCGGCATCTCGGCGTACATGAAGCGGAAAATGTCGGCGGGGTCGGCCGGGGGCATGGATTCCATCGCTTCGACCTGGGACTCGACCCACGCCTGGGTCTCCTCCACGAGGCCCGCCTCCCGCTCGTCGTCCCACAGCCCCCGGGCCTCGAGGTAGAGGCGCAGGCGGCGGATGGGATCGCGCCGGCTCCAGGTCGCGACCTCCTCCTCGGGGCGGTAGCGGCTGGCGTCGTCGGCGGTGGTGTGGTCGCCGAGCCGGTAGGTCTCGGCCTCGATCAGGGTCGGGCCCTCGCCGGAGCGCGCCCGCCGGAGCGCCTCGTCGACGGCGACGTACACCGCGAAGACGTCGTTGCCGTCCACCTGGATGCCGGGGATGCCGTAGGCGTCGGCCTTCTGGGCGAGAGTCTGGGCCGCGGTCTGGCGGTGGCGCGGCACCGAGATCGCCCACTGGTTGTTCTGGATGACGAAGACGGTGTTGGTCTTGAAGACACCGGCGAAGTTCAGGGCCTCGTGGAAGTCGCCCTCCGAGGTCGCCCCGTCGCCGGCGAAGGTCACGGCCGCCGCCGTCTCCCCGCGCAGCTTGAGGGCGAGGCCGAGGCCCGCCCCGTGGCTCAGCTGGCTCGCCACGGGCACCGGGATGGGCAGGCAGCGAACCCCTTCCGGGAAGCACGAGCCACGCTCGTCCCCCGCCCAGTACGCGTAGATGAGGTGCCCCGGCACGCCCCGCAACATCATCAGCCCGTGCTCGCGGATGGCCGGCACCAGCCAGTCCTCCTCGCCCATGGCCTGGGCGGCAGCGGCCTGGGCGGCCTCCTGCCCCTTCGCGGGAGGCCACGTTCCCATCCTCCCCTGGCGCTGGAGCTTGACCGCCTTGTCGTCGAAAAGGCGCATCCGCACCATGTCCCGGTACATCTGAACCACGCGCTCGTCGGTCAGATCGGGCATCAGCTCGGCGTCCGCGCGACCCTCGGGGTCGAGGATCTCCAGCCGTTCGATGACGCACTCGTGCACTTTCCGTCGCGGCATACCTTCCCCTTTCTGCGATTCGAGAAACCGTCTCGCGGGCCGCGGCATTCCGCGTCCGGCCGGCCGGCGGGCGATCAGCCCGGGTTCGGCGCCCAGCGCGGCTCGCGGTAGCGGGCCAGCAGGTCCTCCGGAAGGGGAGGCGGAGGCTCGACGGCGGGCTCGAGCGCGAGGCCGTCACCGAGGCGCCGGACGATCGCCCGGGTCAGCTCCCCGCGGCTCGTGCCCGGCGGGAGGGCGCCGACGGCCGCCGCGATCCTGGCGGCGTCCACCCGAAACACGGACGCGTACAGCCCGGGGTCGAATCCGAAGAGGATCGCGGCGTGCACCAGCACCGCCCGCTTCCGGCGCGCCTGGGCACATCCCACCGCCTTGCGGCCGCCGACCAGGAGTGTGTCCGCCAGGTGATCCTCGAAGCAGACCGGGGAACGGACGCGGGACGGCGGCGGTCCGCCCTCCGCACGGGCGGCGGCGACGCCCGAATCCCGGAGCGCCGCCGAGATCACGTCGAGGAAGCGCCCGTACAGGCCGGTGATCCCGGCCTTCGCCCAGGGATGCCCGGCCGGCAACGCCAGGGAGACGGCCAGATCGCCCGCGTGGATCACGCCGGTGCCGCCGGTGATCCTGCGCAGCACCGGAATGCCGCGCCGGCGGCAGTGCTCGAAGTCCACGTCGGCCGCCGGCTGGCCGTAGCCGAGGACCACCACCGGGCCCGGCCACGACACCACGGCGACGCCGGCCCGGCCGGCGGCGGCGCGGCGGAGGATCACCTCCTCGAACGCCAGGTCCTCGGCCGGGTTGCCTCCGAGGCGCTCGAAGACGGCCAGGCGCCCGCCGCCCGGGGAGCTCACTCCCGGCCCTCCCCTCCCGTCAGCCGTAAGGTGTACCGGCGGCCGGCCACGAGGTCGAGCGCCACGACCTTGACCGCGTCCAGCCAGGCTGCGGCCTCGGCGCACTCCGGCGCGTCCCGCGGCGAGCGGCAGATCACCTCGGAGCCGCCCGGCTCGAGAATGAGCGCCGCGCTCGAATGAGTGCGGACACGCCAGCCGTGGGGCGGGGCCATCAAACGCATCCACTCCGGGGGCTCCACCCCGAGCCGGGGCAGCACCAGGCGCGGGATGTCGTACTGGGCGACGGTTCCCACCCGGACCGGGCCGCGCCTCCCGTCCACCAGCAGCAGGGGCACGCTGTAAAGATGCCTGGCATCCTCGGACGTGAAGTCCCCCGTCCAGGCGGAGGGCAACAGCCCCGACTCCCGGTACGCGGCGAGCTTGGCCCCGAGCACCGGCAGGTGATCGCCGAGGGCCACGATGAGGGCGTCCGGGTCGTGGGCGCGCACCCGTTCGATGAACCGGTCGAGATCGCGCGAGCTGTAGTAGACGGAGTTGGCGTAGGCCTCGACCTCCCGCACCCGGGACGTCGCGTGGACGATGATCGGCCTTTTCTTCGTGTTGAGCGGGTACGGCCAGTGCCCGGTGATGGTCATGACGTAGGTCATGACCGGGTGGCCAGCGGTCCACGGCCGGGTGTGCTCCAGCGCCTGCCGGTACAGGGAGGCGTCCGCGAGGTCCGGTCCGTTCATGTCGTCGAGGACGAGGTCGGGCCGCGCCAGGTAGTGCTCGAACCCGATCCGCCGGTAGGCGTGGCTCCGGTTCCAGAAATCGGGCACGTTGGGATGCAAGGCCCAGGTCTCCCAGCCCCGCCCGGCCAGCAGCGCCGGAACACAGGGAATCTGGTTTTTGAGCGACGTCTTGAAGACGACGCCCGGCAGGTCGAGCCGGGTCGGAATCCCGCACAGGACCTCGAACTCCGGGTTCGCGGTCGCGCCGCCGAACTCCGGGCTCAGCGCCCAGCTCGGCCCCCCCCTCCGCCACAGGCTCCGCCAGCCGGAAAACCAGGGATCGCGGTCGAAACCGGCCTTCGCCAGCAGCGAGGGATCCCAGAAGGACTCCAGGATCACAACGTAGAGGTTGCGGTCGGGCCCCGCCCGCACCGGCGCCGGGGCCGGGCGTTCGAGCCCCCGCAGCCTGGCGACCGCCGCGGCCACCTGTTCCAGCCTGGGAACCCGCGTCCGCGACATCCGGTTGCGCAGCACCTCTGAGACGAGGTACAGGCCCGCCCCCCGCTCCCGGTAGTTCTGGGCCTGGTTCCACACCGTGTGCGGCAGGCCGCCGTCGAGCAGGCGCAGCACCGGCCGCGGCCACGCGCCGGCGGCCGCGATCGCCGCCAGCGCCAGGATCGCGGCGGCCGCCGAGGCCCGCCGCAGGCGCAGGTTGAGCACGAAGACGACGGCGAAGGAGGCCACCGGGAGAAGCACGGCCAGCTCGAGCGCGCCGGGCAGGATGCGAAGCAGCTCGTGGACCGCCCCGAGGTCGTCCGGGGTCACCGGCCAGCCCATGAAGGAGACCTTCGCCGCGCTGCCGACCTCGAAAAGGGCCATCAGCAGGGCCTGCTCGACGACCACCGCCCAGCCGCGGCGGCCGAAGGCCAGCAACAGGTAGCCCACGGCGACCTGGATAAGCAGGTCCACCGGCCAGCCCGGGCCGTCCACGCGCACCCCCAGGGCACGGGTGTCGATCATCCAGGCCGCCCAGTAGAGCAGCGGCGTCGACAGCAACGGCAGGAGGACGAACCAGGTTCGCCGGGAGCGCCGTCCGGCGATGCCCGGGCCGGCCGGGCCCGCCGGCTCAGCCACGGGGCTCCCGCTCCCGGGCCGCCCGGCGCCGCCCCTCCACGAAGCCCGCCTCGAGGACGGCGCGCAGCAGCCGCGCCGGCACCGGCAGCCGGAGCCCGTCCAGCAGGCTCAGCGGCGGCACGAGGACGGGCGCCAGGGCCCGCAGCGCCCTCACCGCGAGGCGGCTGCGCGGCGCCGGCATCACGGGGTCGTGCTCCATCTCGGGGTGCAGGGCGAGGAGGGTGTCCAGGCTCCGCCCCACCGCCACCTGGCGGCGGTAGAGCGCCCGCAGATCCATCTGGTGACAGTGGGCGGCGCGGGCCGACGCGCAGTAGACGATGCGCACGCCGGCCAGGCTCAGCCGGTAGCCGAGCTCCACGTCCTCCCAGCCGTAGACCCGGAACGCCGGGTCGAAGGGCTCCTCGCCGAGCACCGCCCGCGGTACCGAGATGTTCGAGGTGTAAAAGCACGTGTAGGGCACGTCCTCGCCATCGTTCATGAAGGCGTAGCCGAACTGGTGCCCCTCGCGGTTGACCAGCTCGAGGGCCGGCGTCACCCGCACCCGCGCCCGGTCCCAGTCGGTGAAGCCGACCACCGCGCACGGACCGTCGGTCTCGCGGTGGCGGCGCACGTGCTCGGCCACGAGCTCCGGCTCGGGGAGGATGTCGTCGCCCAGGAAGAGCACCAGGTCTCCCTCCGCCATCCCCAGCCCCCGGTTCCTGGCCAGCCCCTGGCCGGTGTTCTCCTGCCGGGCGACGGCCACCCGCATCCGTCCCTTCACCGCGTCGCGCCAGGCCTTCAGGCCGGCCCAGGTCTCGTCGCTCGATCCGTCGTCCACCACGACCACCTCGAGCCGGTCCCAGGTCTGCTTCTCGAGGGCGGCGAGGGTCCGGGCCAGGATCGGCCAGCGGTTGTAGGTGGTGATGACCACCGAGACCAGGGGCGCGACCGGCGCCGCCTCGCCCCCCGGCGCCTCGAAGCGGAGGCTTTCCACGGCGCACCCGAGCGTGCGGAAGTCCCAGTTTCCCAACAGCTCGTGGGGCACCCACGACGGGCAGCTCAGCTCGACCTCGAGCAGGCCCCTCGAGTCGGCGGCCACCCAGAGCCGGATCTCCTGCCACACGCTCCCGTCCAGGGTCTCGGTCACCTCGACGCCGTTGCAACGCACGGCGAGCTCGCGGCCGGCGGCCGCCGGCGGTACGTGGACCGCGAGCCGCAACGATCCGGCCCGGCCCGCGCCCACCTTGAGCCAGCAGCGCGCCCGCCCGCAGGTGACGCGGGCCATGCGCTCGGCGATGCGCTCGGGCCGGTGCCAGCCGGGCCCGAGGCGGCCCAGCGCGGAGGCGTGGCCGGGCAGGAGGACGTCCGACCGCACCCAGGCCGGGGCGTCCTCGGCCCCCCCGCCCCGCGGCAGCTCCGGCGCCGGGTAGGGTCCGCGGCTGATGAGCCCGCGTTCGAAGAGCTCCGCGTCCGTGATCCGCCGCCCCCGCTGCACCCACCGGCGGCGGCCCAGCGTCGACGGCAGGTGGGCGAGGTTCCAGGCCAGGACGCCGAGGCCGACGCCCACGGTGTGGCTCTGCCGCCACAGGCGGATGAGCCCCTTGAGGGCGCGGAGCACGGTCGCCGGCTCGGCGCAGACCAGGATCGAGCGCAGGCTGTGCCGGGCGCCCATCCGCTCCCGCCACGCCATGGACGCCTCGTTGCGGGTGGTTCCCCCGAACAGGTGCCGGACCTCCGAGGTCTCGCAGCAGACCACCCGCTGCCCGGCGAGCCAGAGCCGCCAGCCCAGGTCGACGTCCTCGTGGTACATGAAGAAGGCCGGATCGAAGCCGCCGCGGTCGACGAAATCCTTGCGCCGCATGGCCATGGCGGCCGCGGTCGGGAACAGGACCTCCCGCTCGCCGCTCCCCGGCTCATAGGGCACGCCGAAGTCGTGGTCGAAGCCGAAGCCCAGCTTGGACATGCCGCCGCCGTGGGCGTTCAGGATCTCCGGCCGCTCGAGCAGGCGCAGGGTGCTGCACGCCGCCCCGATCTCGGGGTCCCGCATCAGCGCCCTGACCAGGGGCGCCAGCCAGCCGGGATCGACCACCGTGTCCGTGTTGAGCAGGGCGATGTAGGGATGGGACGCCGCCGCCACGCCCACCCTGTTGGCGGCGCCGAAGCCGAGGTTGCGGTCCTGGGCCAGCACTCGGACCTGGGGGAAGCTCGCCGCCAGCCAGGAAACCGACCCGTCGCTCGACCCGTTGTCGACCACGATAACCTCGACGGGCACGTCCCGGGTGGCCAGCAGGGCGGGCAGGCAGCGCTCGAGGTGCCGCCGCCCGTTGTAGTTGACGAGGATCACCGAGACGGGGGGCAGCCCGCCTTCCCGCACCCGGGCGTTCACCCTGGCCAGCTCGGTCTCCAGCTCCCCGACCCGGAAGCGGAGCGCGGCGAGCCCTTCCTCCGCCGCCGCGAGCTGTTCCTCGACGAATCGGGCGTGGCCCTCGAGGCGCTCCCTCTCCTCCCCCGCCAGGCGCGCCGCCTCCGCGGGAAGAACCTCCGTCTTGACCAGGTACTGGCAGCGACTCAGGGCGGCCGGGGTGAGCCGGTGCCGGTGCTTTGCGTAGATCTGCTCCCGTCCCCGGTGCTGGAGCTCCTGCCCCCCCTCGCCGGTCAGGAAGCCGCCGCCGAAGATCCGGTACTCCGCCACCTCGTGCTCGACGAAGTCGAAGCCCACCACATCGCCCAGCCGCAGGAAGAGGTCCCAGTCCTCGAAGCAGTCCAGCTCCTCGTCGAGCCCGCCCGCGGTCTCCAGGGCCTCCCGCGGGACGACGCAGCCGATGATGGGAATGAAGTTCTCGAAGAGCAGCAGGTCGGGCTCGAACGGGCGGCCGAAGGTCCGGAGCAGCCGCTCGGCACCCTCGCCGTGAAGCCGCGCCGGCACCACGCCGTAGGTCACCTTCCCGGAGGAAGCGGCCCGCGTCATCAGGACCTCGAGACCCTCGGGGCGGAGCACGTCGTCGTCGTCGAGAAAGGCGATCCACTCCCCGGAGGCCAGCTCCAGGCCGCGGTTGGCCGCCGCCACCCGCCCGTGGGCGGGTTCCAGCCGTTGGTGGACGATCGCGAGCCTGCCGGCGAACGGCTCGAGGACCCGGTCGACGGGCTCTCCGCCGTCGTTGACGACCACCGCCTCCACCGACGGCCAGGTCTGGGCCGCCACGCTCTCGAGGGCCTCGGCCAGCAGGCGCGGGCGGTTTCGCGTGCGAACGATCACCGAAACCAGGGGCGCCGCCGGCGCCGTCCGGCGACGGCCCTCCGCCTCGCTCACGACACCCGTCCCGACACGATCATGGCGCTGCGATGGTACCAGAAGCCCCCGCGGCGGCCCGCCTCACGCCCGCCCGCGCAGCCGCTCGAGGAGTCGATGCAGCTTCCAGGTCCGGGAGGCCTGAATCTCGTCCAGGATGCCCCGCAGGCGCTCCACCTCGAGGCGCAGGCGGCGGATCTCCCCGGCCTCCTCCGGCAGGCCCGCCACCGGCCCCTGCCGGGCGGCCCACTCCACCGCCGAGTGCCCCTTCACGAAGCCCGGATCGGTGACGAAGTACGCCTCGGCGCGCCGCACCGCCGCGGGCAGGGTGAGGCGGCGGGTGGTGGCGATGGCCTCGAAGACCTCCAGGTAGGGCGCCGTCTCGAGCTGGGAGGCGAACGCCCGCGCCGCCGCCAGCAGGTCCTCCCAGACCTCGGTCACGTCCACGAGCAGGTTCGGGTGCAACACCGCCGACACTTCGTAGGCGGCGAGCCCCGGTCCGTCCCAGGCCGGAGCACGCGTTGCCAGCTCCTGCGCCACGCGGTAGACCGCCAGGGCCAGGGCCCGGTGATCCGGGTGGACCTCGGCCGGCGAGGGGACCAGCAGGACCTCCGGCCGCAGCCCTTCGATCGCCTCCCGCAGACGCTCGAGAAGCCCGGGATCCTCGGGCTCCAGACTGCGGTCCGGCAGGCCCCAGAACGCCGGCGCCGGGGCCCCGATGCGGCGCGCCGCCGCCAGCGATTCCGCGCGCCGGACCGCGGCGTCCCCCTGCGCACCACCGTCCGTGACCACGACCGTCTCGATCCGGATGCCCTCCCGCGCCGCCAGCGCCAGCACGCCCCCGCAGCCGAAGATCTCGTCGTCCGGATGCGGCGCGAGGACCAGCATCGGGTCGCCCTCCAGGCGGCCCGGCGCGTAGGGAACCAGCTCGCTTTCCGGTCGCACCCCGCCATCGTAACAGAGGACTCGCCAGCGCGCTCCGCCCCCGCACTGTCATTGCGAGGAGGATTCCGCAGGAATCCGACGCGGCAATCCCCCCACGATTGGACACCGCAACGGAACACTGGGTAGCGCGCTCCAACGCTGCTAGGGATCGCCACGTCGCCGGGCTGCGCCCGGCTCCTCGCGATGACAGCGCAAAGGGTTCTCCCGACGGCACGGTCCTCC
>CAZXXL010000118.1:0-9586 GCA_964644635.1 uncultured Thermoanaerobaculia bacterium
GGCGCAGTTCGAGCAGGTGGACACGGCGTGGAAGGCGGCCCGGGCCGACGTGGAGGCCGCCCGGGCCGCGGTGAAGGCGGCCGAGGCCAGGCTGGCCCAGGCGCGGGCCGCGCGGGCCAGGATCGCCGGCGCCGAGGCCGCGCTCAAGCAGGCCGAGGACGGCGTCCGGCGCGCGCAAGCGGGGCTGCGCCTGGCCCGCCTCGCCCGCTCGTGGTGCGACGTTACGGCCCCCATCGACGGCCTGGTCGCCCGCGTGCTCCAGCACCCCGGTGACTTCGCGGCGCCCGGCCGGCCGGCGATCGGGCTGTACGACCCGCGGACGCGCTACGTGGAGGCCCGCTTCGAGGAGACCAAGCTGCGGTACATCGGGGTCGGCAAGGCGGTGACGATGACGGTGGACCGCGAGCCCGGGAAGCGGTTCACGGGCCACGTCTTCCTGGTGGCGCCGGCCTCGGCGGCGGAGTTCGCGCTCATCCCGCGCGACGTGACGGCGGGCGAGTTCACCAAGGTCACCCAGCGGGTTCCGGTCAAGATCCGCATCGACCACCTCGAGAAGTACCCGGAGCTGGTCCCCGGCCTCTCGGTGGTGGTCGCGGTGAAGAAGTGATCGCGCCGGGCGGGGAGGACACGGCGGTGCGCAGCAGCAAGTGGGTGGTCGCGCTCCTGGTCTCCGGGGGGATCTTCATCGCCCTGCTGGACACCACCATCGTCGACATCGTGCTGCCGAAGATGATGCCGGCGCTGGATGCCGATATCTACGGCATCCAGTGGGTGGTGATCACCTACTTCCTGGGCTCGGCCATCGCCATGACCGCCATCGGCTGGGCGGCCGAGGTGATCGGGCATCGCGACGCCTACATGGTCGGGGCGGTGCTCTTCGTGGGCATGTCGATCCTGTCCGGGATGGCCCAGAGCCTGCCCATGATGCTGACCTCACGCTTCTTCCAGGGCGTGGGCGAGGGGATCATGATTCCGGTCGGGCTGGTGATCCTGTACGAGACGTTCCCGCCGGAGGAGCACGGCCTGGCCATGGGCCTGTACGGCCTGGCGGCCTCCTTCGCGCCCGCCCTGGGGCCGAGCCTGGGCGGGCTCATCACCGAGCACCTGACCTGGCGCTGGGTGTTCTTCATCAACGTCCCGGTGGGCCTGGTGGACGTCTTCCTGGTCTGGTGGTTCCTCGCCAACCGCCGGGCCAAGGAGGAGCCGGAGCCCTTCGACGTGGTCGGCTTCGCCCTGCTGGCGACGGCCTTCTCGTCCCTCATCGTCTTCCTCGGCAAGGGGGAGGAGAAGGGCTGGCTGAGCTCTGATTTCATCGTCCACCTGGTGCTCGTCTTCGCGGTCTCGGCCGTGGCCGCCGGCCTCTGGCTCGCCTTCGCCCGGCATCCTCTCTTTCCCCGCCGCATCCTCGGCCACCGGCCCTTCCGGTTCGGCCTGCTGGTCATGGCGCTGCTGTCCATCAACGCTTACGGCTTTTATCTCCTGCTGCCCATCTACCTGCAGAGGCTGCGCGGCTATACGACACTCCAGGCGGGGCTGATCCTGCTCCCGGGCGCCCTCCTCGGCGCCCTCACCACGCTCGCCTCGGGCGTGCTCTCGGACCGGATCAACCCGCGCTGGGTGGCGGTCCTGTTCCTGGCCGGCTCGGCCGTCGGCTCGTGGGCGTTCCACACCGACCTTGACACCGCCCGCCACGTGCTCGTGCTTGACTACATCTTCTGGGGTCTCTTCATCGGCGGGACCTTCGCGCCGGTGACGCTGATCGCCCTCGCCACCCTGGAAGACCGGGACCTTTCGGACGGTTCAACGCTGGTCAACGTCGTCCGGCTCATCGCCGGCTCGGTGGGGACGTCGTACGCGACGGCCCTGCTGACCTCGCGGACGGATACCTTCTACGAGGCCATGACCCAGAATCTCACCTGGGGGAGCTACGGCGGCCGGGAGATCGCCGCCCGGCTGCGGCAGCTCACCGGCGGGCTCGGCCGCTATTTCGACCCCGACGCCTGGCATCGCTTCCTCGCCGCCGGCCACGGGCTCATCGAGCGGCGCGCGGCCAGCTACGCTTTCCACGCGACGTACGAGCACCTGGCCCTGGTGATGGTCGTCGCCTGCCTGCTGGTGCTCGCCATCCGGACCCGGCCCCACCGGGTCAGCGGGTGACCCGCCAGACCAGGCGGAGCTGGATCGAAAAGTCCGGCGCAATCCCGACGGCGGGGATGTTCTCGCCCAGGGCGGCCTGCAGGTCGAGGCCGCCGTCCAGGTGGAAGGTGGGACCGATCGCCATCTCCAGGGCCGCCTTGTGAAGCTGGCCGGGGGCCTCGTGCCAGTACGGCGAGGTGTCCACGCGGATGATCGCGTCGATGTCCATCCAGCGCCACACCGAAAGGCCCGTCGCGAACCAGCCGTGCCAGGTATCGGTGGCCCCGGGCAGGGTGGGGACGCCGCTGCCGAGGTGGGTCCAGCCGAGCCCGCCGGACAGGTGGAAGACGCCGAGGCGCCGCGCGGCCGCCCAGCGCAGGCCCCAGTCCCAGCCGTCGCCGCCCAGCACCGCCGTGGCCGCCGTCGGCGCCTTGACGTCCAGGATCACCCGGTGCCGCCAGCCGGCCGCGCGCCCGAGGTCGAAGGCCACCCATGCGGAGACATCGCCCAGCCCGTCGCCGGGCGGCCGATCGAGGTAGAAGGGACGCCCCCGGCGGGCGATCACGATCCGCGTCTCGCCGTAGGGGAAGTCCGGCCGCGAGCCGTGGGTGGTTCCGATCAGCGAGTGGACGTGGTCGGCCAGGGTGTCCAGCCCGGTGCCGCCCCAGCGCAGCCAGGGCACGTCGATGCCGGCGCTGAGCCGGCGCCGCGGGGAGACGACGGCCTCGAGGTCGGTTCGGACGACCTCGGCGTCCAGGTAGAAGAAGGTGTCCGCGGGCCAGAGGCGCCGGGCGAGATCGAAGGCCGCGCGGCTGAGAGGATTCCTGTCGCCGTCGACCAGGAGGTGGACGTCGGGAATGTGGTGCGTGGAGCTGTAGGTGTTGCCGTAGCCCACGGAGACGGCCACGACCCAGCTCCCGGCCGGCGGCGGGTCGGTGATCTCCAGCCCCTGCGGCCGGAGCAGCCCCTGGGTGATGGGCTGCAGGCCCACGAGCGGCGGCGGCTCCTGGGCCGGGCAGGTCGCCGCGGCGAGCACCGCCAGGGCCGCCGCGGCCAGCCATGCCGCCGTCCGCCGTGATCGTGCCATCCCTGCACCTCCCCGGCACGATACTCTACTCCCGTCGACCCTCCGCCGGCAGCGTGTCGAGGCGACGGCGACGCGCGGATCGGGCCGCTCCCGCGCCGAGCGAAGAACCAGGGAGGGCCGGGGGGACCGGTCGCAGATTACGCGCGGTGATTGTCCGGCTCCGGGCGGTGCGGAGACGCCCGATCGGGGCCCGACCGGAGGAGTGAGGATCCGCCTTGCTTGTGAAACTGGAGTTTCCCCAAGATTGAGCGAGCGATTCCCGGAAGTCGTCGTGGAACCGAAGATTGTTCCATGGCCGTGGATGGAACGGGCCTTTGGGGGCGTCGCGCCCGTCACCGCGGCTCAGGCCGCGGCGACGCGGTGCGCTCGGCGGACCGGCTGGCCGCGAGCATCCCGCCGTCCCGCCGTCCCGCCGCAGGACCGTCGGTTGAGAGCACCCTTCTCCGAGCCGGTGTCCGATCGTGATGGGATTGCTTCGTCGCTTCGCTCCTCGCAATGACAAGGAGAGGGGGCGCGAGGCGTTCAACGAAGCCCTTCCCCTTGTCATCACGAGGAGCGTGCCGGAGGCACGCGACGTGGCGATCCCTCGCAGTCCTGGAGCGCGCTTCGCCACTGCTCCAGGAGGGCTCCCGGCCCGAGGGGGTCCCGTCGCTCGGGCCCTGGTGGGTCCTCGCTCGGGACGCCGTTCGACAGCCGGCAGCGAAGCTGCCATGTCTCACGGCGCTCGTCGCGGCGCGGCGCCGCTTCGATCCTGCTTTGCCACGTCTTCGTGGTTTGACGCATGCATCCGGGAGATGCGCGGCGCCGGACGGCCCACCGAGCCGCGGTCTCAGGAATATTGGGGAAGGTCCAGGCTTGTGAAAAGATTGACAAGGAATCGCGAGTCGTTACAATGAGCCGCGTCCGTGAAGCAGGGGGCTCTATGGATCAGTACATTCCGATTCTCATCTTTACCCTGATCGCGATCTCCTTCCCCGTCATCACGCTCGTCATCGCCAAGGCCGTCCGCGCCGGGTCGCCGAATCCGGTCAAGGCCGAGCCGTACGAGTGCGGCGTCGAGGCGCGGACGACCGCGTTCGACACGCGTTTCTCCATCCGCTACTACCTGATCGCCGTGCTCTTCGTGGTCTTCGACGTGGAGACGGTCTTCCTGTTCCCCTGGGCGGTGATGTTCGACAAGCTGGCGCTGTTCGGATTCATCGAGATGGTGGTGTTCCTGGCCATCCTCGTGGTGGGGTACGTGTACGCGTGGCGAAGGGGGGCGCTCGAATGGGCCTGATCGAGAACCGGTTCGAGAAGAGCATCATCACCACGACCTACGACAAGATCTTCAACTGGGCGCGGCGGAGCTCCCTGTGGCCCATGCAGTTCGGCCTCGCCTGTTGCGCCATCGAGATGATGGCGGTGGTGGACGCACGCCACGACATGGCCCGTTTCGGCGCCGAGGTCTTCCGCGGCAGCCCGCGCCAGTCCGACGTGATGATCGTCGCCGGGACGGTCGCCGAGAAGATGGCGCCCATCGTCAAGAGGCTGTATGACCAGATGGCGGATCCCAAGTGGGTGATCGCCATGGGCTCCTGCGCCACCTGCGGTGGACCCTACCGCACTTACGCCGTCACCCAGGGGGTGGACCGCATCATCCCCGTGGACGTGTACGTACCCGGCTGCCCTCCGCGGCCGGAGGCGCTGCTTTATGGCCTGATGCAGCTGCAGCGCAAGATCGACCACATGACCATCGCCCGGCGCCGGGCGTCGTGAGGGCATCATGACCGACGAGAAGAAAACGCCTGCGGAGGGAACGCCTGCAACCCAGCCCGGCAGGGCCGAGACCCCGGTCGCCGAGAAGCCGCCGAAACCGCCGTGGGAAGAAAAGCCGGTACCGCCGGTGCACGAGGACGCCGCGGACGACGAGGACGTGGCGGCCCTGGCCGCCGGGGTCGAGGGCTCGGTGGTCTCCGCGGACCGCTTCGCCGGCGACGTGACGATCACCGTCGACCGGGGCAAGATCGTGGACGCCTGCCGCTTCCTGAAGGCGGAGCGGGGCTACAAGTTCCTGGTCGACCTGACGGCGGTGGACTGGCCGGAGCGCGGGGAGGGCCGTTTCGACGTCGTCTACTGGATGCACCGCTACGACGACTCCAAGCGCATCCGGCTGCGCATCGTGGTTCCGGAGGGCGAGCCGGTTCCCACGGTGACCGGGGTGTGGAAGACGGCCAACTGGATGGAGCGCGAGGTCTACGACATGTTCGGCGTGATCTTCGAGGGCCACCCGAACCTGGAGCGGATCCTGACCTGGGAGGGCTTCAACGGTCACCCGCTGCGCAAGGACTTCCCGGTGCAGGGCATCGACACCGGTGCGGCGATCTACTCGGACGTCTACCCGGAGGGCGGCGGACCCGTGGTCGAGGAAGAGGAGGGCGCGTGATGGCTGGACCTCTCGAACCGCTGTTCGACGTGGAGGAGATGGAGCTCAGCTTCGGTCCCCAGCACCCGTCCACCCACGGCGTGCTGCGGGTGATGCTGAAGCTGGACGGTGAAAAGATCATCGACGCGAAGCCGATCATCGGCTACCTCCACCGGGGAACCGAGAAGCTCTTCGAGCAGGAGCCCTTCCCCCAGTGCATCCCGCACACCGACCGCATGGACTACACTGCGGCGGCCACCAACAACCAGGGCTTCGTTGTCACCATGGAGAAGCTCCTGGGGATCACCATCCCGCCGCGGGCCGCCTACATCCGGATGATCCTCGCCGAGCTGGGACGGCTCTCGTCCCACTGCATCTGGCTCGCCACCCACGCCATCGACCTGGGCGCCATCACGCCCTTCTTCTACACCTTCCGCGAGCGCGAGGAGATCCTCGATCTCTTCGAGGCGTACTGCGGCGCCCGGCTGACGCTGAACACCATGCGTATCGGCGGCGTGCCCTTCGACCTGCCCGACGGCTGGGCGGAGAAGTGCTCCGACTTCATCGACCGCTTCCCGGCCCACGTCGACGAGTACGAGCAGCTGCTCACCGAGAACCGGATCTGGAAGCGGCGCACCGTGGGCATCGGCGTGATCTCCGCCGAGGAGGCCATCGAGATGGGCCTTACCGGCCCGCCGCTGCGGGGCTCCGGGGTCAAGTGGGACATCCGCAAGGTCTTCCCCTACGACCGCTACGACGAGATCGACTTCGAGATCCCGGTGGGCAGGAACGGCGACACCTACGACCGCTACCTGGTGCGGATCCAGGAGATGCGGCAGTCGGCGCGGATCATCCGCCAGTGCCTCGACCGCCTGCCCGACGGGCCCGTGATGGCGAAGGTGCCCAAGGTGCTGCGCGCGCCCGAGGGTATGGTCTACGCGTCCGTCGAAGCGCCGAAGGGTGAGCTCGGGTACTTCATCGTCACCACGCCCAAGGCGGCCCAGCCCTACCGCTGCCACGTGCGTCCGCCGTCATTCATCAACCTCCAGTCCCTGCCCGAGCTGGCGCGGGGCCACCTGGTGGCGGACCTGGTGGCGGTGATCGGGACCCTAGACATCGTGCTCGGCGAGATCGACCGGTAACGGGAGGCGTGATGGACCAACCCCTGTACCAGTTCGTGATCATCCCCCTGGTGAAGATCACCGTCATCCTGGGCGTGGTCTTGCTCATCGTGGCCTACCTGACCCTCGCCGAGCGCAGGATCCTGGCCTTCCTCCAGGTCCGCCTGGGTCCGAACCGGGTCGGTCCGAAGGGCTGGCTGCAGCCCATCGCGGACGGGCTGAAGCTGTTCGTCAAGGAGGACCTCATTCCGGCCAAGGCCGAGAAGGCCGTCTTCATGCTCGCGCCGATGCTGGTGATGGTGCCGGCCCTGGTGGTCTTCTCGGTGATTCCCTTCGCGCCGGCGACGGACCTCTTCGGGCTCCTGCCGAGGGCCATTCCGCCCTACGTGACGGACATCAACATCGGCCTGCTCTTCGTGCTCGGCCTCAGCTCGGTCGGGGTGTACGGAATCATCCTCGGCGGCTGGTCGTCCAACAACAAGTTCTCCCTGATGGGGGGGCTGCGTTCGGCGGCCCAGATGATCTCCTACGAGGTGCCCATGGGCTTCGCCATCATCGCCGTGCTGCTGATGGCGGGCTCGCTGTCGCTGGTCCGGATCGTCGAGGCGCAGAAGGCGGCCCACCTGTGGTTCTTTCTGCCGGGCATCCTGGCCCTTGGCATCTACTTCATCTGCGGGGTCGCCGAGACCAACCGCAACCCGTTCGACCTGCCGGAGGCCGAGTCCGAGCTGGTGGCCGGCTTCCACACCGAGTACTCGGGCATGAAGTTCGCGTTCTTCTTCATGGCCGAGTACGCCAACATGCTGGTGGTCTCGTCCCTGGCCACGATCATGTTCTTCGGCGGCTGGCTGCGGCCGTTTCCCAGCTGGGGGTGGCTGAGCTTCCTCGACGTCATCCCGCCGGTCTTCTGGTTCGCCGGAAAGGTCGCCGCCTTCATCCTGGTCTACATGTGGTTCCGGGGAACCTTCCCGCGCTACCGCTTCGACCAGCTCATGGAGGTCGGCTGGAAGTGGTTCATTCCGCTCTCGCTGGCCAACGTCCTGATCGTCGGCCTCGGCGTGCTGCTGCTGAAAGGTTGAGCCATGGCTTTGTCGGAATTCTTCGGCCGCTTGATCCCCACCGACCTCTTCGCCGGCCTGGCGGTGACGGCGGGGTACTTCTTCCGCCGCAAGGTGACCGTGCAGTTTCCGGAAAACCGCATGGAGCCCTCGGACCGGTTCCGGGGGATGTTCGGGTACGACGTCGAACGCTGCATCGACTGCCACCTGTGCGCCAGGGCGTGCCCGATCGACATCATCTACATTCGGGATCACGTCGAGGTCGAGGAGGATCCGGAGACCGGCAGGAAGAAGAAGAACAAGATCATCGACCGCTACGACATCGACGTCAAGCGGTGCATGTTCTGCGGGCTGTGCGAGGAGGCCTGTCCCACCGAGCCGAAGTCCATCTGGCTGACCACCAAGACCTACGAGGCCGCGAGCTACGAGCGCAACGAGCGGCTGTACTTCACCAAGGAACGGCTGATGGGGTGGGACGGCATCAAGGCCTTCCCGGGCGTCGTGCCGCCGGCTGAAGGCGGATTGCCGGACGATCCCAGCGGAAAGAAGGCCGCCGGGGAGGCCAACGGAGGGGAGGCAGCCTGATGGAGTTTCTGACGGCGCACTTTGCCGCGATCGTCTTCTACGTTCTCGCCGTCCTCGCCGTGGCCGGAGGCGTGGGGGTCGTCACCTTCAGGAACCCGGTGCACTCGGCGCTCTCCCTGCTCGGGACCTTCCTCATGGTGGCCGGGCTCTTCGTGCTCCGCCACGCCGAGTTCCTGGCCGCCGTGCAGCTGCTCGTGTACGCGGGCGGGATCCTGGTGCTCTTCCTGTTCGTGATCATGCTGGTCAACGTCAGGCGTCTGAAGCCCGGGAGCGCGTTCCTGTCCCACCAGGCGCCGCTGGCGGTGGCCGCCGGCGTGCTCCTGGGTGCCTTGATCAGCTTCGGCCTGGCGGCCGGGAAGCTGGCCGCGCCGGTCGGGGACCCGAAGGCGCTGCGAACGGTGCAGCACACCGTGATGGGTAACACCGAGGCCGTGGGCTGGGTGCTGTACCGGCACTACCTGGTGCCCTTCGAGATCGTCTCGGTTGTGCTCCTGGTGGCGATGGTCGGCGCCATCATCTTCGGCAGAAAGGACGCCGGCTTCGACGGCCGCGGGGGGAGGGCGGAATGATCACCGCTGCGCACTACGTCGTCCTGTCGTTGATCCTGTTCGTCCTGGGCGTGATCGGCCTCCTGGTCCGGCGCAACTTCATCACCGTGCTGATGTCTCTGGAGCTGATCTTCAACGCGGCGAACCTCAACCTGATCGCCTTCTCGCACCACCTGGGCGATCTGTCCGGCCAGGTGTTCGCGGTGTTCATCATCACCGTGGCGGCCGCGGAGGCCGCCATCGGGCTGGGCCTGATCATCGCGCTGGAACGGCTCAAGCGCACCGTCAACCTCGACGACGCCAACGAGATGAGAGGCTAGCACATGAAGTTCTACGAGCTCATCTGGCTGATCCCCCTCTTCCCGCTCGCCGGCGCGGCGATCAACGGGCTGATCTCCAACCGGATGGGGTTGAAGAAGCCCTTCACCCACACGGTGGCGCTGGTCGGGTCCGGGCTCGCCTGGCTCTGGGGCTGGGCGGCGATCGTGCAGTGGATCGCCGACCTCGGCACCCATCACACGGTGATCGTCAACCTGTACGAGTGGATCTCCGGCGGCACCGTGAGGATCTTCGGCGGGAAGCTGGCGCCGGCCAGCATCGACGCCTCCTTCCAGCTCGATCCGCTGACCGCGGTCATGGTCGCCTTC
>CAZXXL010000119.1:0-9532 GCA_964644635.1 uncultured Thermoanaerobaculia bacterium
GCGCCCGGCCCACGGCCCTCGCCTCCAGGAGCCGCCTGAAGCGCTGCTCCTGCTTCTCCCAGCGGGCGAGGTTGGCCTCGGCCTTGGCCAGCTGGCTCCTGGCGGCCGCGACGCCGGCCCGGGCGGCGGCGATGTCAGCCGGGACGGTCTTCCTCGCCAGGGCGAGCCCGCTGCGCGCCCGCGCCGCCGCCGCGCGGGCCGCGGTCAGAACCGCCGACGCCGCCGCCACCTTGCGGTCGTACTCGGACGGGTCGATCCTGAACAGCACCTGGCCGGCGTGCACCCGCTCACCCTCGTGAACCTCGACGGCGACGATCTTGCCCGCCACGTGCGGCGCGACGTTGGCGATGTCGGCCTCGACGTAGGCGGCGTCGGTGACCGCGTGGCCCAATCGCCAGACCACCCACCGCGCCGAGATCACGGCGCCGATGACGAGCACCACGATGCCGATAATGAAGGCGATCTTCCGGCCGCGGCTCACGGGCACCGGGCCCGTTGCCTCGCCCGGCCGGGTCTGGGTCGGAGCCTCGGAATCCTTGCTCATGGTCACTGCTCCTTTGCCGGGTGTGCCGGCGCCGCGCCGGCGATCCGCTCCCCGATCCGGATCCGCAGCACCAGGGCGGCCTCCCGGAGGCGCGTCCGGGCGACGGCCTCCGCCTGACGTGCCGCGATGGCGTCCCGCTCGGCGTCGAGGAGCTCGCGGTTGGTGATGAGCTGCTCGCGGTACCGCAGCCTGGCCTCGCGCAGGGCCTCGTCCGCCGCCTTCCTGCCCGCGGCCGCCGCCTCGCACCGCTCTCGGGCCGCCGCGAGCTCCGCCGCGGCGTCGCGAACCTCGCGCCGAACCTGCCGCTTCCGGGCCTCCAGCTCGGCCCGGGCTGCCGCCGCCTCGGCCCTCTTCTCCGCGGTGCGCGACGTCACCAGGCCGCCGGTCAGAACCGGGATGCGCAGCGCCAGGATGGCCGCGGCGTTGTTCTTGTGCAGCTGGTAATCGTCGTCGAGGCGGTCCAGCCGCGCCACGGCCGCCAGCTCCGGGTTCCCCTGGCGGTGCTCGGCGCGGGCGGCCGCGGTGAGGGCCTCGACCCGCGCGGCCAACGCGGCGATCTCCGGCCGGGCGGCGAGCGCCCGCCTGGCCAGCTCGTCCACGCCGGCCGGCATGCCCGCGGGCACCGGCGGCAGCCCGGCGACCCCATCCACGGCGGCGCCGGTCAGCTCCTCCAGGGCCGCGACGGCGTGGTTGCGGGCGGCATGGGCATCGGCGAGCTGGAGACGGGCCGCCGCCAGCGCCGCCTTCGCCTGCATCTCGTCGGCCAGCGGCAGCTGCTCCTCGCCGACCAGGGCGCTCACCTGGCGGACCAGCTCTCGGTAATCGGCCACCGCGGACTCCGCCACCCGGACCAGGGCCTGGGTGGCGTTGACGGCGGCGAACGCCCGTACCGTGGCCAGGTCCACCGCCCGTTCCACCGCCTCCCGCCGCGCCCGCGCCGCCGCCGCGCCCCGCCCCGCGGCCTCCAGGCGGGCGGCCGTGCGGCCGCCGTCCCAGAGGAGCTGGGCGAGCTGGATCGACCCGTGCCAGGCCGACCGCTCGGCCGAGACGATGCCGAGCGGGACCGGGTTGCCGAGGGCCCCCCGGGGGAGCACGAAGCCCAGGTCCGAGCCCAGCCACCAGCCCTGGATGTCGGCCTCCAGGCGCGGGTGGTAGGCGCTCCGAGCCTCGTCGCCGAGGGCCTCGGCCCGCTCGACGTCGGCCTGCGCCATGCGCGCCGCCGGACCCCTGCGGGCCAGCGCCAGGGCCCGGTCGAGGGTCAGCACCGGGCCGGCGCCGGCCGGCCACGCCGACGCCGCCACGACGAGGACGGTCGCGACGATCACGCGCCTGCCGTTCATGTCGCCTCCCCCGGGCGCCCGGCCCCGGGCGCCACGATCCCGTAGAAGAGCACCTCCAGGAGCTCGTCCACGCGCCGCTCGACGTCCCGGCGGTCGGTGTGGAACACCAGGTCCGCACTGAGCTTGGTCTGGGCGCTCTGCAGCACACCGGCCAGGGTCTCGACCCCCGATGGCCGGAAGAGCCCCGTCTCCTGGCCGCGCTTCAGGATCTCGGCGATGAGCTCGCGCTCGGCGGCGTTGAAGCGCCGCTCGTGCTGGGCGTACAGGCGGCTCAGCTCGTCGCCCACCGGGCGGCTGATGTTCAGCATCTCCTTGAGCTCCTGGAGGTGGCGGAGCTTCGCCAGCGCCAGGCTGCGCAGCTGGCGGCGGGGATCGTCCTCGGCGGCCACGGCCTCGCGCATGCGCTCGAGAACGACCGCTTCCTCCCGCTCGAGGACCGCCTCGATGATCTCCCGCTTGCCGCCCGGAAAGTGGTGGTAGACGGCGGTCTTGCTGACGCCCAACGGCCGTGTGATGTCGGCCAGCGACGTCTTCCTGATGCCGAACCGGGCCAGCTGGCGCCGGGCCTCGTCGAGGATCTTTTCGCGGCTCAGTGACCCGTACATCGATCTGACCTCCTGAACGTTTCATCGAAACGTTCAGGCGACAATGTAGGTCGAGAGCCTCTCGGCGTCAACCCCCCCCCCAACGGAGGGTGCAGCTTCCTCGGTATCCGCCCGCTGATGCGGCGACACGGGCGAACGGTCTTCCCGTGAATTGCCACCCTTAACGTTGTGCGCGAGCGACGAGGGAGACCGCCACACGCAGAAGCACAACGGTAAGGGTGGCACGTTCCGGCCGGCGTCACCTTCTCCCATCGCGAGTACCACCGGAGCCGAGCACCCCGGGGCGCGCTGCAAGGCTGCTAGGGATGGCCACGTCGGCCGGCTCCGCCGGCCTCCTCGCCATGACAACGAGGGTGGGTGGAACGTGGCGCGGTCCCCTTCGTCGCTCCGCTCCTCGGGACGGCGTGCGCGCAAGCGGAGCTCCGCTTTTCGCGCTTACGCCACCTCGCGATGACAGGGGGAAAGGCTGTGTCGAACGCCACGCACCCCCCACGCCGTCATTGCGAGGAGCCGGGCGGAGCCCGGCGACGTGGCAATCCCACCACGATCGGACACCGTCACGGAGAACGTCGTAGCGCGCTCCAGCACTGCTAGGGATGGCCACGTCGCGTGCCTTCGGCAGGTTCGCTTCGTCGCTTCGCTCCTCGCGTGGGCAGTCCCCTTCGTCGCTCCGCTCCTCGGGATGGCGTGCGCGCAAGCGGAGCTTCGCTTCGCGCGCTTACGCCACCTCGCCATGACAAGGCAAGAGATGCTCTCAACGAACGGGCCGCCGAGCGCACCGCGTCGCCGCGGCCCGAGCCGCGGCGACGGGCGCGACGCTTCCAAGGGCCCGTTCACGGAAGAAGCTGCGGTGACACGATAACTTCCGGGAATCGCTCGCTCAATCTTGGGGAAACTCCAACAGCCGCCCATTTGACACTCTGCGTCCTGGTGGCTACCCTGAGCCGGCTGCGGTCTCGGGCCGACGGCCGTGCTAACCAGGACACGGGAGAAAGGCTCATGAACGATCCAGACGGCGACAGTAGCGGCGCCAGACGCGCGGACGCGCCACCGCTGCCGGCACACTCGCCCCGGTGCGTGGCGGGCACGCCGCCGGGAGGGAGCCAGGGGACATCGGCCGGTTGATGCCGCCCTCCCCTCCCGGGCACGCCCCACCGGCGGCTTCGGGAGGTGGAGATGACGACCCAGATTCTCGTCCCCGAGATCCTCGAGCTTCTCGACAAGAACGACATCGCCACCCTGCGGGAGTTCTCTAGCGCGGAGCACCCCCGCGCGATCGCGGATTACCTCTCCTCCCTGGAGCCCAAGGACATCTGGCGGGTGCTCAGGCACCTCGATCCCGACCTGCGGGCGGAGATCTTCAGCCACCTGGACGATGATCTCCAGGTGGAGGTGGCCGACACGCTCACCCGCGACGAGCTCGCCCGCCTCCTCTCCGACATGCCGCCGGATGAACGGGCCGACCTCTTCAAGAAGATGACCCCGGAGCGCCAGCAGCGGGTCCTCCCCGCCCTGGCCCAGGCCGAGCGCGAGGACATCCGCCGCCTCGCCGCCTACCCCGAGGGCACCGCCGGCGCGGTCATGACCTCGGACTACGCCTCCCTGCCGCCGGACATCACGGCCGAGGAGGCGATCGCCCGGCTCCGCCTCGAGGCCCCGGACAAGGAGACGATCTACTACGCCTACGTGGTCGACTCCCAGCGCCGCCTGCTCGGCTTCGTCTCCCTCAAGGACCTGATCCTCGCCGACCCGAAGACGAAGCTCGCCGACATGATGCACCGGGAGGTGATCTTCGCCCGGGTGACGGACGACCAGGAAGACGCCGCCCGCAAGATCCAGAAGTACGACCTCATCGCCCTGCCCGTGGTCAACGGCAACGACGCGCTGGTGGGCATCATCACCCACGACGACGCCCTCGACGTCATCACCCAGGAGCAGACCGAGGACATGGAGAAGATGATGGCCATCGGCGGCGCCCACGAGGCCGGCGTCTACCTCGGGACCCCGGCCTGGGAGCACTTCCGGAACCGGGCCGGGTGGATCGTCGGGCTCGCCGCGCTCGAGATCATCTCGGGCTGGATCATCCACAGCTACGAAGCGACCCTGAACCACCTCATGATCCTCGCCCTGTACATGCCCATGATCGCCGATACCGGCGGCAACACGGGCAGCCAGTCGGCCACCGTGGTCGTGCGGGCCCTCGCCCTCGGCGAGGTCAAGCCCCGCGATATCCTCAAGGTCCTCTACAAGGAGCTGCAGATCTCGCTGCTCCTGGCCGCGGTGCTGGGCGTGCTCTCCTGGGCCAAGGTCATGTTTCTCTCTCACAACTCGCAGATCCCGGCCGGTTTCTCGTTGTTCCACATCGCGGAGGTGATCGGGATCGCCCTCGCCGCCCAGGTGGTCACGGCCACGCTCGTCGGCGCCCTGCTGCCGATGGCGGCGGCCCGCCTCAAGCTCGACCCGGCCGTGGTCGCGAGCCCGGCCCTCACCACCATCGTGGACATCACCGGCCTGCTGATCTACTTCACCACCGCCAAGCTCATGCTCGGCGTCTGAGTCGTTTCCTGGAGGCGGCATGAAGCCCGTGCTCATCGTCAAGGCCGGCGAGCCGGTGCCCGCGGTGGCGGGCCGTTTCGGCGGCTTCGAGGACTGGATCCTGGCCGGGTCCGGGCTGGACCCGGAGGCGGTACGCACCGTGGCCGTGTACCGGGAGGAGGCGCTCCCGGACCCCACCTCCGTCGCCGGTGTCATCGTCACCGGGTCGAAGGCCATGGTCACCGACCACGAGCCGTGGATGGAGCGCGCCGCCACGTGGCTTCGCCGCGCGGTCGGCGACCGGGTGCCCGTCCTCGGCATCTGCTTCGGGCACCAGCTCCTGGCCCACGCCCTGGGCGGGGAGGTGGGCGACAACCCGCGCGGCCGGGAGATCGGCACGGTGCGCGTCCGCCTGCTGCCCGCCGCGGGTGAGGATCCCCTCCTCGCCGGTTTCCCGGCCCGGCTCACGGTGCAGGCCACGCACACCCAGTCGGTGCTCCGCCTGCCCCCCGGCGCCGTCCTGCTGGCGGCCAACGATCACGAGCCCCACCACGCCTTCCGCGCCGGGAAGCGGGCGTGGGGGCTCCAGTTCCACCCGGAGATCACGGCCGGCGTCATGAGGGCCCACCTGGCCCTGATGCGATCCACCCTCGCCGCCGAGGGTCTCGACCCCGCCGCCCTCGAGGCCGCCGTGGAGAGCTCCCCGGCGGGGCCCGCCCTGCTGCGCCGGTTCGTCGCCATCGCCCGCGCCGACGCGGGGCGGGAGGTTGGGGCGTTCCTCCGCCGGCCGGTCCGGCGCGTCTGAATTGCCCACGATACACTCGGGTATCGTGACCGACCCGATCCCAGCCGGGCTTTCCGGGCCGCCGGCTCCCCCCGCAGAGCGGAAGATGGGCGCCTTCCTCGGCGTCTTCGCGCCGTCGATCCTGACCATCCTCGGCGTCATCCTCTTCCTGCGGACCGGGTGGATGGTGGGCGGCGCCGGCCTCGGCCCGGCCCTCGCGATCGTCGTCATCGCCAACGCCATCACGCTGATCACCGCCCTGTCGGTCTCGGCCATCGCCACCAACATGAACGTGGGAGCCGGGGGCGCGTACTTCATCCTCTCCCGGAGCCTCGGCCTCGAGATCGGCGGCGCGATCGGCATTCCCCTCTTCCTGGCCCAGACCTTCTCGGTCACCCTGTACGCCTTCGGGCTCGCCGAGAGCCTGCGCTTCGTCTGGTCGTCCGTGCCCGTCCCGGCGGTCGCCGCGGTGACGGTGCTCGCCGTCTCCCTCCTCGCCGGCCGCAGCGCCCGGCTCGCCCTGCGGACGCAGATCCCGATCCTGGTGCTGCTCGCCCTGGCCCTCGCCTCCCTCGCCGCGGGCGCCCTCCGCCACGGCACCGGCGTGCCGGCCTCCGCCTGGTCCGCGGCCCCGGGTGCGCCCTCCTTCTGGACGATTTTCGCCGTGTTCTTCCCGGCCGTGACCGGGATCATGGCCGGCATCAGCCTCTCCGGCGACCTCCGCGATCCCAAGCGCGACATTCCCCGGGGAACCATTGCCGCCGTGCTCGCCGGTTTCGGGGTCTACCTCGTGGTCCCGGTCCTGCTCGCCATGGGGGCCGGGCGGGCTGCGCTGCTCGACGACCCGCTGGTCTGGATGAGGATCTCCGCGGTCCCGGCGCTGGTGCTCCCCGGCCTGTGGGGGGCGATTCTCTCCTCGGCCGTGGGCAGCATCCTCGGCGCGCCGCGCACCCTGGAGGCCCTCGTGGACGACGGCGTTGCCCCCTCGCTCCTGGCTCGCCAGGCGTCCAGGGGTCCCGGCCGCGCCCACCTGATCGCCACCGCCGTCGCCCTCGCCGCCGTATCTCTCGGCAACCTCAACGCGGTGGCCCCCGTGCTGACCATGTTCTTTCTGACCACCTATGGGATGGTCAACCTCGTCGCCGGGCTGGAGGAGCTCTCCGGCGCACCGTCGTTCCGCCCCACGCTCCGGGTCCCGTGGCCGGTCGCCATCGCGGGCGCGGCCGGCTGCTTCGCGGTCATGTTCCTCATCAACCACGTGGCGGGCATCGTCGCCATCGTGGCCGAGATCGGCATCTACCTGCTGCTCAGGCGGCGGTCGCTCACGGCGTCGTGGGGAGACCTTCGCTACGGGGTCCTCATGTCCCTGGCCCGGGCCACCCTGCTCCAGCTCCGCACCCTGCCCCTGGCGCCCCGGAACTGGAGGCCCCACATCCTCCTCTTCGCCGGCGACGTCGAGCGCCGGATGGACCTCGTCCGCCTGGCCGCGTGGCTCAACCAGGGACGCGGCATCCTCACCGTGAGCCGCCTCCTGGTCGGCTCCCTGGAGGAGCTGGCGGAAAGGGCCGCCCGGGAGCGGGCCCGCATCGAGGCCCTGGTGGCCGAGGCCGGCATCAGCGCCTTCGCCGAGGTGGAGGTCGTGCCCGCGTTCGAGGACGGCGTCATCGCCACCGCCCAGGCCAACGGGATCGCCGGCATCGCATCGAACACGCTGATGTTCGGGTGGAGCCGCAAGCGGGCGCGCGTCGCCGCCCAGGTGCGGATCATGCGCCGGGCCGAGCTCCTCGGCAAGTCGACCGTGATCTGCAAGCTCAAGCCCGGCGCCTGGTCGGGGAGGCCGCGGATCATCGACGTCTGGTGGGGCGGCCTCGAGAACAACGGGGACATGCTGCTTCTCTTCGCCTACCTCCTCTCCCTGAACGGCTTCTGGCGGCGCGCGAGGATCCGCGTGCACAGCATCGCCAACGACGAGGCGATGCGCGAGAACACCCGGGCCGAGCTGGTGCGGATGCTTTCCGCCAGCCGGATCGAGGCCGAGACCGAGATCTCCCTGCGCTCGGAGGCGGCCGACGTGGCGGACATTATCCACACCCGTTCCCGCGGCGCCGACATCGTCTTCCTGGGCCTGCACTCTCCGGCGCCGGGCGAGGAGGAGGGCTACGCCGCCCACCTGGAGTACCTGGTTGGAGATTTGCCCACCGTGGTGCTGGTCCGCAACGGCAGCATCTTCGCCGGCAGGCTGCTGGCGAGCGGCGAGGATGCCTGAGCTAGTATGAGGGGGCCGGACGACCGGCCAGGGAGGAAGCACGGTGCGCGTGAGGCTCGAAACACTGGGATGCCGGCTGAACATCGGCGAGACCGAGGCGCTGGCCCGCAAGCTCGTTCGCGGCGGCCACCGCGTGGTCGGTCCCGGCGACCCGGCGGACCTCTGCATCCTCAACACCTGTACCGTCACCGGCACCGCCTCCCGCAAGTCGCGCCACATCATCCGCCGCCTCCGCCGCGCCAATCCCGGCGCCGCCCTGGTGGTCACCGGCTGCTACGCCGAGCTGGAGCCGGAGACCGTCCGCTCCACCGGCGCCGACCTGGTCGTCGGCAACGCCGACAAGGACGACCTCCTCGCCATCCTCGAGCGCCACCGCCTCCTCACCGCCGGCGAGCCGGTGCCGGACCCCGCCGCGGCGCCGTTCCCGCACGCCCCCGGCCGGCGCACGCGGGCGTTCGTCAAGGTCCAGGACGGCTGCGACAACCGCTGCACCTTCTGCATCGTGACCGTCGCCCGCGGGCCGGGCCGCAGCCGGCCGCAGGCCGAGGTCCTGCGGGAGATCCGCGCCCTCGCCGCCGCCGGCTACCGGGAGGTCGTCCTCTCCGGCGTCCATCTCGGCTCCTACGGGCGCGACCGCGGCGACCACGCCGGGCTGCGGCGCCTGGTCGAGGCCGTCCTCGCCGAGACCCCGATCCCGCGCCTGCGCCTGTCTTCCCTCGAGCCGTGGGACCTCGACCCCGGGTTCTTCGCGCTGTTCCGCGAGCCCCGGCTGCTGCCCCACCTCCACCTGCCGCTGCAGAGCGGCTGCGACGCGACCCTGCGCCGGATGGCCCGGCGGACCACCGTGTCCGAGTTCGCGGACCTGGTCGCCGCCGCCCGCGCGGCCCACCCCGACATGGCGGTCACCACCGACGTCATCGTCGGCTTCCCCGGCGAGACCGACGAGGAGTTCGAGGAGTCCTTCTCGCACATCGCCTCCCTGGGCTTCGCGCGGCTGCACGTCTTTCGTTTCTCTGCCCGGCGGGGCACCGCCGCGGCCGTCATGCCCGGCCGCGTGCCCGCGGCCGTGGCCGCCGAGCGGAGCCGGCGCATGCACGAGCTGGGCGCCGATCTGGAACGGCGATTCGTGGGCCGGTTCCTGGGTCGGGTGATGGACGTGCTCTGGGAAGACGCGGAGCCCCACGGCCCGCTTCGCCGCTGGAGCGGCCTGACCGGCAACTACATCCGCGTCGTCACCGACCTCCCCGCCGGCGCCGACCTGGCCAACCGCGTGACCCCGGCGGCGCTCGGGGAACCGCTGCCCGGCGCCGTGCTGGCGCGGGTCGACCTCCCCCCGGAAGAGACCGCCTGCGCGACCCACGGTGGAAGCCTGTCGCAAGGACGGTCCCGCCGGGGGCCCGACGCAACGCCCTGAGGCAGGGCAGCTTCGCCGCCCATGGTGGAACGGCGTCCCGAGCG
>CAZXXL010000120.1:0-9464 GCA_964644635.1 uncultured Thermoanaerobaculia bacterium
GCCAGCAGACAGCACGGAGGGCCACCCCAACGCATGACCCATCATACGGACAGCGCGAAGGGTGCTCCCAACGCCACGGTGCGGCGGCGGGACTGGGGGACGCTCACTCAATCTTGGGGAAACTCCAAGCCCACGAGGCCTTGACAACCCGCCGACCGCGGCGGGATCATGATGTTCGTGACACTGAATGAATCATCATTCATATCCCTCGGGTGACTCGTGAGGAGGACGCCATGTCCGAGCCCATCGTCCTGGTCGCCGCCAAACGTTCCCCCTTCGGCAAGTACCTCGGCACCCTCGCCCGGCTCGACCCCGTGGACTTGGCGACCCTGGTCGCCCGCGCCGCGTTGAGCGCGCCGGGGCGTGATCTGACCGGCGACATCGAGCAGGTCTTCGTCGGCAACTGCATCCCGGCTTCCTTCGAGACCGGCTCCGTGACCGGGAGGCAGATTGCGCTGGCCCTCGGCATCCCGGGCTTCGCCACCACCTTCGACACCGCCTGCTGCTCGCCGCTGACGGCGCTGAGGACCGCCGTCTGGGGCATGCGTCTCGGCGAGATCTCCAGCGCCCTCGTGATCGGCGTCGAGATGATGAGCCGGGCGCCCCACATCGCCCACGGGCTGCGGGGCGGCGTCAAGGCCGGGGCCGTGAGCCTGGTGGATCCCATCTTCCCCATCGAGTACCGCGGCTACAACTCGGTGGCCGCCGACGCCTCGGACGGCGCCGCGAAGTACGGCATCTCGCGCCACGAGCTGGACAGCTGGGCCCTCGGTTCCCACCGCAAGTGGGTGGCCGCCGACCGGGCCGGCCGTTTCGACGACGAGATCGTTCCCATCCGCATCAAGCGGCGCCGGGGCGACGTCATCTTCGCCCGCGACGAGTTCCCCCGCCCCGACACCACCCTCGCCCAGATCGCGACCCTGCCGCCCGTCTTCGGCTCCCGAACCACGACGGCGGGCAACGCCCCGGGCCTCAACGACGGCTGCTCGGCGGCCGTCGTCATGACGGCCGCGCGCGCCGCCGAGCTGGGCCTCGAGCCGATCGCCGAGATCGTCGAGGCGGCCCCGGTCACGGCGGAGCCGGAGGGGATCTCGTGGATCCCCGCCCTCGCCATCCGCAACGTGCTCGAGCGCACGGGGACGGCCCTCGAGGCCGTCGACCTGATCGAGATCAACGAGGCCTTCGCCGCCATGCCCCTGGTGAGCACCCGGATTCTGGCCGGCGAGGACGACGAGCTGTGGCTGCGCCTCCTCGAGCGGACCAACGTCAACGGCGGGGCGGTGGCCATCGGTCACCCCGTCGGCGCCTCCGGGCTGCGCATCGCCATGACCCTGGCCTACGAGCTCAGGCGGCGCGGGGGCGGCCTCGGCGTCGCCGCCATCTGCGGCGGTCTCAGCCAGGGCGAGGCCGTCCTCGTCCGTGTTCGGGAGGAAGATCATGCCTGAGGTCCAGTACGCCTTCGACGCGGCGACCGGCGTCGCCACCCTGACCATCGACACGCCCGGCCCGGTCAATGCCATCGGCGCCCGGATGGTGGCCGATCTGGGCGACGCGTGGCGGCGGGCCGAGGACGATGCCGCCCGCGGCGTCGTCATCCGCTCCGGCAAGCCCCGTTCATTCCTGGACGGCGCCAACCTGATGGAGATCCCGAAGGCGCGCCCGGAGGACGTCGCCGTCCTCCTCGAACGGTTCCAGGGCCTCCTGCAGACGATGGCGGCGAGCCCGATCCCGGTGGTCGGCCTGGTGGAGTCGGCGACCGCCCTCGGCGGCGGGCTCGAGCTCCTGCTCTGGGCCTGCGACCACGTGTTCGCCACCCCCGGGTCCCGCCTCGGCCTGCCCGAGGTCAACGTCGGCCTGTTCCCCGCGGGGGGCGGCACCCACTCCCTCCCGCGCGCGGTCGGCCTGGAGAAGGCCCTGGAGCTGATGACGGCCGGCAAGATCGTTCCCGCCGAGGCCCTCGAGGGCTACGGCTTCCTCACCGTGGCCGACGCCGACCCGGAGGCCGAGGTGCGGCAGTGGATCGAGGCCAACCCCGCGTCCGGAAACCGGAACCTCGCCGCCCCGGCCCTCGACGACGCCTCCCGGGAGCGGATGCGGGCGCTGCTCGCCGGCTACCGCGAGAAGCTCACCGTCGCCCCCTGCCGGCCCTGGTTCCAGGCCCTCCTCGATTCCGTCGAGCAGGGTCTCGGCCTTTCGGTCGCCGACGCCGCCCGCCTGGACATCCCCCGCTTCGTCGAGCTCCTGGCGAGCCCCAACACGAGGAACGCCATCGACTTCTTCTTCCTCAGCACCTCCTTCGCCCCGAAGCTGGCGCGGGTGCGGGCTGAGGCCGCCCGCGAGGTGACCGGGCTGGCGGTCATCGGCGGCGGGCTCATGGGCCGCGGCATCGCCCAGGTGGCCGCCGGCGCCGGCCTGGACGTCCTGCTCTACGACGTCGACCGGGAGCACGTCGATGCCGCCGTCGAGACCATCGGCAACGACCTCGCGCGCATGGTTGCCAAGGGCCGGTGGAGCGAGGAGCGGCGCGCGGCCACCCTGGCGAGGATCCATCCCACCCTGGACTACGCACAGCTCGGCGACGTTCCCCTCGTCATCGAGGCCGTGTTCGAGGACCTCGGCCTCAAGCGGCGCATCCTGGCCAAGGTCGAGGCCGCCGCTCCGGACGCCATCTTCGCCTCGAACACCTCCACCATCCCGATGGCGATGATCTCGGCCGAGGCGGAGCGCCCGGAGCGGGTGGTCGGCATGCACTTCTTCTCGCCGGTGCCCTTGATGAAGCTCCTCGAGGTCATCCGCGGCGAGCGGACCTCGGAGGAAGCGGCAGCCACCGCTGTGGCCGTGGGCCGCAAGATCGGCAAGACCTGCATCACCGTCAACGACGGGCCCGGCTTCTACACCAGCCGCACCTTCGGGACCTACGTGCTCACCGGCATCGTCCTGGCCGAGCTCGGGATGCATCCCCTGGACATCGACCGCATCGCGCTCGAGACGGGCTTCCCCCAGGGGCCGCTGCACGTCTACGGGACCGCGGGCGGCGCGGTGATCTACCACGCCGGCCGCTTCATGGCCGAGCAGCTTCCCAACCAGACCCTGCCCAGGACCCTCGAGAACCTCTACCAGGCCGGGTACGTGGGCGCCGGCAAGCCCTGCTTCTACAAGGATGCGAAGGGACGGGAGCTGGACGAGTCCGTCCTCGATCTCATCGCCCGCCGGGAGGGACCCGTCCCCAGCGAGGAGGACGCCCGCGACATGCTGCTGCTCGGCATGGTCAACGAGGCCTTCCGCTGCCTGAAGGAGGGCATCGTCGCCGACACGGCGACGCTGGACCTCGGAGCCGTGCTCGGCATCGGCTTCCCCCACTGCTGGCACGGTCCGGCGCGCTACGCGAGCCTGCGCGGCGTCCGCGCCTGCCGGGACCGCCTGGCCGAGCTCTTCGAGCGCTACGGGGAGCCGCAGCTCGCGCCGTGCCGGGAGCTCGACCGGCTCATCGCCATGGGGGTCGACGACAACCTGATCTGACCACCCGACGGGGTTCCGCGGCGCTCAGCCCTGAGGCCCCCTCTCGATGCCGTGCTCGCGCAGCTTGCGCCACAACGTGACCCGCGAGATCCCCAGCCTGTCGGCCACGTCCTGCATCTTCCAGCCGGAGCGGTCCAGGAGCTCGCGAAGCACGCACGCCTCCATCGCCGCCAGCGGGTTCTCGCTCCGCAACAGCTCCTCCACCCAGCGGCCGGCGACACCGTCGGCCGGGATGTGCTCCTCGTCGAGCACGCCGTCGGCCGCCGCCGCGGCGCCCGCCACGACGTCCTGCACGCCCTCCAGCCCGAGATCGAGGGCGAGGCGGCAGAGCCGACTCAGGGCCCCGGCCGAGACCTGCAGCTCCGCTCCGGCGAGATCCGCCAGCCAGGCCTTCATCATCATGGGAAGGTCCTCGGTCCGCATCCCGATGCCGGGCAGCTCGAGGACCTCGAGCCTCTCCCCCTCGAGCTCCGGCGGCTGCTCCAGCCGGCGCGTCCCCACGATCAGCCGCCAGCCCGGCGGGCGCCCGGCGGGAAGATCCGGGCGGAGCCCGTCCCCCGCCTCCACGTAAAGGGTCCCCGGCGGCCACGGGAAGCCCGCCTCGGCTTCCGCCGGCCACGGCCGGAAGAGCTCGTCCCCCAGCCCGGACGCCCGGTGGATCGCCAGCGCCACGTCGCGGCGGGCGGGCTCCTCGCCGGCGACGACCACCGCGCACGAGCTCGCGGCCAGATCCTGGACCCGGCGGCGCAGCTTCGCGGCGACCGGGCTCGCACCCTGGAGAAAGAAGCCGAGCCGGGGCCCCCGGGGCGACAGGATCTCGACCGCGCCGATCATCTCGCCCTCGCCGTCACGCAGCACCAGAATGGTCACGTCGACAGGAACCGGCCGGCCGTCCTTCGCGTGATACACGGCGGCGAACGACGGCACGACGTCCGAGCCGGCCTCGAGCGCGTACGTCAGCGGACAGGCCTCCTCGCAGTCGCGGCCGTTGGTTGTCAGCCGGCAGCGGCCGCCGATGGGTTCCGTCTCGTCGTACCCGAGCAGGCGTCTGGCCGCCGGGCTCACGTACCGAAGCTGATGGTCGCGATCGAGCAGCAGCACCGCCCGGGACAGCCGCTCGAGCAGCACCGGCGCGGCCGCGGCGAGCAGCTCCTCGTCTGATTCTCCGCCTTTCACGTCACTGGGAACAGGGTCCGCCCGCCGATCCATTCCAGGCGCCCGCGGGCTGCGAGCCTCGGGGACCCGGCGTCAGCGGACGATCGGCGTGATGAAGGTCGCCGCGCCGGAGCGCCGGTCGACCAGGGTGGCGTAGGCGGTGAAGGTCCCGTCGGCGGTGATGACGGCCGTAAAGCCATCGGCGCGGGAAACCTTGAACTGCAGCAGGAAGTCGTTGATCTGGGTCTGGGCGCCGGCGTCGAGCCCGAACGAGGCCGTCCCCACCCGTCGCCCGGACTCGTCGAGGACGTCCACGCGGACCCGGACCGGGTTGACGCCGGGGTTGAACAGCCCCAGGTTGGTACGAAACTGGCCCGTCCTGAGCAGGGGCACCAGCACCGCCCTGGAGCCGGGTGCGATCATCTCGTCGAGGCTGAGGGCCGGCACCATCTGCCCCGCCGACCCGCGGGACTGGGCGTTGTAGACGCGGCAGTGAACCGCGATGTCGTCGCTGGTGACGATCCGCAGGGCGCCCGACCGGCCCGGCGGCACGACCGACTTGAGATGCACCGTCTCCCGCGGACCGAGCACGGTCCGTTCGCCGGACGCCAGCAGGCGATCGGCGTTGTTCCGGCCGGCGGGGAGGAAGGTCAGCGCGAAGCTCCCCGGCGCATCGGCGAGGTTCGTGACCCACATCTCGGTGTTCCAGTAGCTGCCGTTGGCCCCCTTGACCTGGGCCACCACGGGCACGAAGAGCTCGGCGGCACCGGCCGCCGCGGCACAAACCGCGAGGGCGGCTGCGGCCATCACGAACGCAACGCTGCGGCGTTTCATGTTTCGAATATACACGCTCCGCGCCACCGCGACAACATGCAACCGGCTCTCACCGCTGCCGCACCGCGGCCCCCCGATCCGGCCGGGAGCCCGCCTCGAGGAGGGCTCAGCCATCGGGGCCGGGGTTGGTCCCGTTCCCGAGCCCGTGGCTCTTGAGCTTCTCCCACAGGTTCTTGCGCGAGATACCGAGCGCCTCGGCCATCCTCCCGCGGTGGCCGTCGAACCGCCGCAGCGCCTCCCTGAGCACCACCTCCTCGAACTGCGAGATCTGCTCGGCCAGCGTCCCGCTGAACTGGAACGGGTCGGCGTCGACCGTGAGCCCGCCTCCCCGGTACTCCTCGGGAAGATCCTCCAACCGCACGACGTCCCGCGGGCAGGTCACCACCAGCCGCTGGATCAGGTTCTCGAGCTCGCGGACGTTCCCGGGAAAGGTCTGCGCCTCCAGGCAGCGGAGGGCGTCGGGGGCCAGCTCGAGCTGTCTCCCGGCGTCGGCGGCGTACCGGCGCAGGAAGTACTGGGCGAGCAGCGGCACGTCGCCCGGCCGCTCCCGGAGCGGCGGCACCGTGATCGGCACCACCCGGAGGCGGTAATAGAGGTCGTCCCGGAACCGGCCCGCCCGGGCCTCGGCGGCCAGATCGCGACGGGTCGCCGCCACCAGGCGCACGTCGGCGGTCACCTCCTGGTTGGAGCCGAGCCGCTCGAAGGTCCTCTCCTGGAGCACCCTGAGGAGTTTCGCCTGGACGGCGGGCGACATCTCGGCCACCTCGTCGAGGAAGAGCGTGCCTCCCCTCGCCGCCTCGAACCTCCCCTGCCGGGCCCGGACGGCGCCCGTGAAGGCGCCCTTCTCGTGGCCGAAAAGCTCGGCCTCGAGCAGCGTCTCGGGCAGCGCGGCGCAGTTGACCGCGACGAAGGGACGCGAGCTCCGCCTGGAACAGGAGTGAATGTGCCGGGCCAGGACCTCCTTGCCGGTCCCGGTTTCCCCGAGCAGCAGCACGGTGGTGTCGCTCGGGGCCACGGTCTCGGCAAGCTCGACGGCCTTGAGGAAGCCCGGCGCCACGCCCAGGGGACGGTGCTGCAGCGATTCCAGCTCCCGGACGCGGCGGCGCAGCTTCCTCAGCTCGCAGTGGCGGTGGACCACCGCCACGATCTGCTCCTCCTCGAAGGGCTTGGTGATGTACTCGGCCGCCCCGGCCTTCATCGCCTCGACCGCGCTCTCGACGGTGCCGAAGCCGGTGAGGATGACCACCGGCACCTCGGGCTGCGACTCCCTGGCCTTCCGCAACACGTCGATGCCGTTGCCGTCCGGAAGCTTGAGGTCGCAGAGCACGAGGTCGAAGGCGTTCACGTCCAGACTGCGGCTCGCCTCGGCCACGGTGCCCGCGACCTCGACCCGGCATCCCTCGTCCTCGAGGGTATCGGCCAGCGTCGTCTGCAGCGTGACCTCGTCATCGACCAGCAGGATCCGGTTCACCTCACGCCTCCCACCGCGGCAGCAGGATGACGAACCGGGCGCCGCCATCCGGGGGGCTCTCCAGTACCAGGTCGCCCCCCATGTCACGGATCGTCGTCCATGCTACAGAAAGACCGAGGCCCGTGCCAGCACCCGGGCCCTTGGTCGTGAAGAAGGGGTTGAAGATCTGGTCGGCGATCTCGGCGGGCACGCCCGGGCCGGTGTCGTCGACCTCGATCAGGATCCGCTCGCCCGCCTCGCGGCAGCGGACGGTGACCCGCCGCGACTCCCGGTCCGCGACGGCGTCCGCGGCGTTGAGCAGCAGATTGAGCACCGCCTGGATGAGCAGGTCCTGGTCGGCGGCGGCGCGGCCCGGCCGCGGCGAGCACTCCACGTCGCACCGGGCCCCGACCCCGGAAAGCCGCGGCGCGGCGAGGCCCACGGCGCTCTCCACGGCGGCGCAGACCTGGACCCCGCGAATCTCCATCTTCTCGCCGCGGGCGAGGCTGAGCATGTCGCGAAGGAGTCTCTGCATCCGCCGCACCGCGTCCTCGATCAGGGTCGCGTAGCGCAGGACCAGCTCCGGGTCGTTGCGCTTGCGCTCGAGCCGCTGCGCGGCGTTCTTGATCCCGGCGAGCGGGTTGTTGAGCTCGTGCCCGAGGCCCGCCGTCAGGGTTCCCAGCGCCGCCAGCCGCTCCACGCGCGCCAGCTCGCTCTTGCGCTCCATCTCGCTCCGGTACATCCGCTGCAGGCGGTCCGTCACCGCCCGCACCTGCTGGGCCAGGATCTCCATCTCGTCGCCGGTGCGGATCTCCGCCCGGACCGGCGGCCCGTCGAGCTCGAAGTGCTCGAGATCGGCGACGATCCGTTCCAGCGGGGCCGTCACCCGCCCCGCAACCGCGCGCGCGGCGACGAGCCCGATCACCAGGAAACCGAGGACCATGGCCGCCAGGATGGACAGCAGCCGGATGACCGGCCGGCGGATCTCCCCCTCGTCCACGCCCACCCTGACCGTGCCCAGCTTGCCCTCCAGCACCGGCACCAGGACCTCGCGGATCGTCCTCCCGTCGGGCCCGCGAAACGTGATCAGGCGGTGGCGGCGTTGCGGCATCCTGAGCCCGGGCGCGAGCAGCCACGGCGGGATCCGGTCCGCGAAGGAGTTGCCGACGACGCTCCCGGACGGGTCCGCCACCAGCACGTACGCCAGGTTCGGATCGGTCTCCGCCGTCTGATGGACGAGCCGGTCCAGGCTCACCCGGTCGTCCTGGAGAAGCGGTTGCTCCACCCGCTCGGCCAGCAGCCGGGCCACGAACCGGAGCCGGTGATCCTGCTCGTGCGCCAGGGCCAGGTAGCTGAACCGGACCACGATGACCAGGTTCAGGGCGCCGAAGACGAACACTCCCAGCGAGATGAGGAGCATCAGCTTGACGCGCAGCGGCAACACCACGCCCGGAAGGTCTTCACGCCTCTGGCGGGTCATCGGCGCGAGTATACGGCAGGATCGGGGGTTTCGAAGCGTTCGATCCCGATGGCGTCCAGGATCTTCCTGGTCCGGGAATCACGGCCCATGCCGAGCAGGACATCGCGAATCCGGCGCCGGTACTCCGGATCGAGGTGTTTCGGCGCCACGAGGGGCGGGATCGGAAACCACCCGGATCTCCACACCACCCGCGTCCCCCTCACCTCTTCCGGCGCGATCCGGCGCAGCCAGTCGTAGACCAGCGAGTCGACCGAGGCCCCGTCGGCAAGGCCCCGGCGCACGGCGCGGATGGAGTTGTCGTGGGCGTGGGTGAAGAACGTGCCGGAGAAGAACGCCTCCGGCGTCGTCCCCCGCCCGGCGAGCCAGCCCAGGATCACCTTCCTCCCGGTCAGCGACAGCGGGTCGGTGAAGGCGAACTCCCGCCCGCGAAGATTCTCCAGCGAGCGCACCGGGCCCGGGTCGCGGACGATCACGTAGGCGCGGTACGCCGTGCGGCCTCCGACCACCGGCACCGCCACCAGCTCCACGCCGCCGTGAACCCTGAGGTCTTCCAGCGCCCCCGTGCAGACCCACGCCAGGTCGATCTCACCGGCTTCCAGGAGCTCGTTGATCTCGCCGTAGGTTCTGCGCTGCACGAAGGTCAACGGCCGGCCCAGCTCCCGCGCCAGGACCTCGAACAGCCGCCGGTAGTGGAGGAAGGTGCGCTGGGGCGAGATCATCGCCGCCACCGCTGCGCGCAGCGGCCGGGAGCCGCGGGCCGCCGCCGGCTGAGGGAGCGGCCGCACGCCGCCGGCCGCGATCTCGTGGTGCGAGCCCAGCAACACGTCGCCCAGCCAGTCGGCCACCGGGGAGCCGGGGAACGCGATGACCAGGAAGACGGCGACCACCAGGCCCGTCACCCACGGCAGCCAGCGCTTGCTGATCACGATCACGGCGAGCCCTCCAGCGTGCCGACCCAGGCGGAAACCCGCCTAGGCCTCCGCCTCCCCGGCCAGCTCTCTCGCGGCGGCCTCGAGGCCCGCGAGG
>CAZXXL010000121.1:0-9405 GCA_964644635.1 uncultured Thermoanaerobaculia bacterium
GTGGGGGCCGAGCCCAGATAGATCGTGCGGGCCACCCGCCGGCAGGCGGCGAACTTGCCCAGGTTCGGCACCTCGCCGTCGATGCGCAGCGGCAGCGAGTTGGGGCCGTCCACATCCTTCTCGATCACCGGCGTCCAGGTGTCCGGCAGGTAGCGGGTGAACTCGAACCGCACCCGGTCGTCGTCGAGAGGGATGGTGGACGGCAGGATCAGCGGGTTGCGGTCGCTCCGTTCCCACAGGCTGTGGATCACCGCGGCCATGAGCCGCAGCACGCCCCGGGTGCGCTGGAATTTCACCAGGGTGGACCAGTCGGTGTAGAGTCGGTCGAACACCTCCGGGTGAATGGGATAGGCGGCCTTGATACGGCGTTCGTACTCCGTGTCTCGGCACTCGGGCGGGAACTCTGAGTGCTGGGTACGGTAGAGATCGGCGAAGGCGCGGGCCACCACGTCGCGGTCCCGGAACTGCGCCGGGTCGGTCATGGGCTCGAAGAGCCGCCGCCGGACGATCTCGAACCCCTCCTCGGCGCTGGCCGGTCGCCACGACGACTCCACCCGGCCGATCACGTTGCGCAGCCGGTCGAGGGCCTCGCGGCCACGCTGTCCCCCCACCTCGGCATCGTCGGCCTGGGTATGGGGCGAGTCCGCGGTGTCGGAGGCGGGCAGGCTGATCACCAGCAGACAGCGGTCCGCGAGCTTTGCCGACTCGGTGAGAACCTGGGCGAAGGTGAACTGGGTCTCGAAGCCGCCGGCCGGCAGGTCGCTCTGGTCGTGAAGCTGGCGGGCATAGGCCACCCACTCGTCGATGAGGAGGAGGCAGGGGCCGTAGTCGTTGAACAGCGCCCGGAGAGCGTCGCCCGGACTCGTGGCCCGCTCGTCGTCCTCGCGGATGCGCTCGTAGGCCTCGCGGCCCCCGAGTTGCCAGGCGAGTTCGCCCCAAAGCGTGCGCACCACCGTGCCGTCGGGCTTGGTGGCGGGATTGCCGGGCGATATCTTGTTGCCCACGAGCACCACCCGCTGCACCTTTGGGAGCCGGTCCACTCCGGCCTCAGCCAACAAGGCCTCCACCCCGGGCAATTCGGCCGGTGTTGCACCCGAGAAGAGGTGGTAGAGGGCCAGCATCGAGTGGGTCTTGCCGCCGCCGAAGTTGGTTTGGAGCTGCACCACCGGATCGCCCCCGTCCCCGGCGAGCCGGCGCACCGCGCCCACCAGGAGCTGCTTCAGGCTCTCGGTCAGGTAGGTGCGCCGGAAGAACTCCACCGGGTCCCGGTACTCGTCCGCACCCTCGCCCAGGTGCACCTGCCACAGGTCGGCCGCAAACTCCGCCTGCTGGTAGCGGCCGCTCGCCACGTCCCGGTGCGGGGTCACCACCTCGCGCCAGGGCTTGAGCTGGCCGCTGGCCCCGCCCTCGACCGCGGCGGCGAGTCGGCGCTTGGCGCCCCGCATCTGCTCGTCGAAGCGCACCCGCAAAAGCTCCATCTTCATCTTCCCCACCTCACCCGCCTCGGGGGCGGACACGGCGGTGAGGAGCCGCTCCGCCGAGTCGAGGGCCCGGTAAGCGTCGTCGCTCGAAAACGGTTCCTGGTGCGCCCAGCGGTTACGCACGGTGCGGAGTTCGCTCACGAGCGAGCGCTCGGCGTGGCCGAGCGTTTTCTTGAACACCGCGTTCCATGCCTCCCACATCAGCTTGAGGAGCACGGCCACGTCCCACTCGACGATCGCCCGGTCGGTCTTCAGCCGAGGGGCCTGGGCATACCGCCGGGCCTGCTCCAGCGCCTCGTCCTTGAACATATGGGCGAACTCCCGCTCCGCGAAGGGTGCGAGCCCCCTCCGCAGCAGTTCGAGAGCCTTGCCGACCCGTTCCTGGTTGGTCATGGCCATCTGTCGGTCCTCCCTAGTTGGTAAAGATGTCCTGCTGGGTTGGCGTGATCCGCCTGGATTCCCGCGCAAGGCGGATGATCTCGGGCCAGCTCTGGACCAGGGCGTTGTAGTGCAGGGCTTCGGCGGCGCGTTTGTGGCGTTCGCAGATGGTGTAGAGACGATAGGCCAGTTCACGGGCGGTCTCGGCCTGGGCGCCGAGCTTCACCACCAGTTCGGCCGCTCCGCTCTCGCCGCCGGCATCGAGCACCCGGACCAGATGATGGACCATCTCCCACACGGTGAGCCGGTTGTCGGTGGCGGGATCCCAGTCCTCGGGCAGCTCGTCCGGTCGCAAGAGCCGCACCTTGCCGGCCGTGGAGACCAGCATCCCCGCGGCCACGAGACCTGCCACGCTCGTGTTCTTCGCCGTCGAGAGGGTTTCGGCAAGGCCAAAGTCTCCCTCCTCGAAGCCGTGCTGCTCGAACCAGGCGAGGGCCCAGCGGCTGTCGGCATCGAGGTCGCCCTCCTGTTCGGCCAGCACCTCGTCGAGCACCTGGTTGATGAGCGCCAGCGCCGTGCGGACGGTCAGAGGTGAGCCGTCGCTTTCGAGCACCCGGCCGTAGCGGGTGTACACCGCCATGCCCGGCCCAATGGCGGCCTGGGCCAAGTCCACCGGCGCGATGTTGGCCTTCTGGAGTTCGGTCAGGGCCTTAGGCAGCTCGGCCTTGAGCGTGGCGAGGAACTCGCGGCGATCCACCGTAGGCGCGTCCTTGGGCCGCGGCCGGCAGACGAGGACGATGCTGGAGGCGAGGGCGTTGGTGCCGATGCCGATGGAGCGTGCTTTCCGCTCCGTACGCATCGGCCACGTTCCGCTGATCGAGAATCCCGCCTGGATCACCGCGTCGAGGAAGGTCTCCCATCCGGTGCTCGCGGTCTCGCCCTTGCCCTTCGTCTCGGACTGCTTGAAGGCGTAGTAGATGGTGACCGGGAAGGCCGGGTGGGCCTGCCCGGCGAGACGGCCCAGGGCCCTCGTCATGCCATCCATGAAAAATTTTTCGGCCATCGCCTTGCTGCCGTGGCGATAGGGCGTGGCCACCAGTTCCTCGGTTTTTGGCACGGCGAGTGTGGCGAAGAGGTCTGGAAAGACAGGCTTCAACGCGCGGCGGAGCCAGACGTAGAAGAAGTCTGACAGGTCGGCGTAGCCGATGTTGTCGTAGTACGGGGGGTCGGTGGAGATGATTTTACCGTGCGAGATCTTCTGACTTGCAGCATCCGCCTGTGCTGCGAAGCCAGCTCTGTGTGTGCTTAACGTATCGATTGCTTTGGAGATCCATTCAATTCCCGCAAGCCAATTCCCGCTTGTATTGCCGAAGGGAGGTGCCTCTGCGTAATCCCAAGTCATTGGGAGTGCCTGGCGTGCGAAAGTCCCACGGATGAAACCTTCCGCAGGGGTCGCGATAACCGACCAATAATTGGATGCGTAATCAACAGCCATTCCCAAATACACCCCCACCGCCTCGGCGTACGCCGTGGCGCCGGTGCCGCCGTTGCGGAGCGGCACGCCGTCGTCGGGGAGGCCGGCGGCGGCCGCGTCGCGGCGGACGCGCTCCATGGCCTCGCCCACCAGGTCGGAAAAGGTCGTCAGCGCCACCAGCTGCCGCGGGGTGAAGAGGTCGCCCCACGTGGACAAACCGTAAGGTACGCAAGTACCACCGGTGAGTCTTGCGGGAACGTCGCCCTCCGGCCTCCACTCCGGCTTCGCCTCCCGCGCCGTCGCCTCGTGCTCGGGCGTCGGCGGAAGATACACCCTCCCGCGGTCCCCCTCGGCCACGATCGCCATGAGCCGCGTCTTCATGCGCCCGGCCCGGCCCTCGGCCTTGATGTAGTCGCCGGTGATCGGTGTCTCCGACATCACACATTTGAAGTTCGCGCCGCGGCTGAGCTTCGTCCCCGCTTTGGCCGCCGCCGGGTCGGCGGGCCTCCCTACCTTGACCGTGAACCGGTACCCGTCCTCCTCGATAATCGGCTCCACATAGGCCTCCTTGCCCTTCTTCTTGGAGAGCATGAAGGTGGATACCAGGGGCACGTCCACGTGGGCGAAGGCCGGGTTGGGGCTCTTCACCGTCCGCGCCCAGAGCCAAGCGATCACGGTAAGCTCGCGGCCCACATAGGGCGCGAGATCGGGCCGGTCCTTCGCCATCTCGGCCGTCACCGTGATCTTCGGATACAAATGCCCGATGCGTTTTTCGGCTTCATCGCGCATCCATTTCCCGTAGTACCGTACGTCCTCGGCCAGGCCGTGGACGCCCCGGCCCTTCACGCCCTCGTCGCATCCTTGCCGCCGTGCCGTCGGGTTGACGGGAAGTTGGCCGGCGAACTTCGGCGGGATCTCGATCATCGCCTTGTTGATGAGCACCGCCACTGGGTTGAGGTCCGAGGCATAGGCTTCGAGTCCCAACCTTTGGGCCTCCAAAGGCAGTGCTCCTCCGCCGGCGAAGGGATCGTGGAAGACCGGGAGTCTATCGGGATCGAACAGTTCCGCGGCCCGCGGGTGGTCGGCGTTGTCCCGGCACGCCCGGCGCCAGCTCCGCCGGATCTCGCTTCGGGCGGTCTCGAGCACCTGCTCGTTGGTGGTGTTCTCCCACTTGACCAGTTCTTCGAGGAGTCGGAACAGGCGTTGCCGCTCGGCCTCCTGTTCCGACTCGGAGGGAAACTCCTCGGGGCAGGCGGAGGGGTCGTCCACCATCTGGGCGAAAATCACCGCCCGGGCCGCCGCGAGCGGTCGCCGCGCCCACCACAAGTGCAAGGTGGAAGGGTGGCCGTGCCGGATGGATTTCTCCCGCGCGCTGGCCGTGTTGATCGCATCGAGTGGCAGCGCCACCTCGATCAGTTTTTTCCGGGTCTTCGTTCGTATTTCCTCTGTCATCGGGGTTCCTCCGCCCGTTCCAGAATCTCCCTCAGGCTGTAGTTCACGCTGGTCACCCCGAAATCCGGCTCCCGCCGGAAGGGGCGGCGCACGTAGTGGACCCGGTGGGCGCCGCTGTCGAGGAATTCGACGACGGCCAGGATGAAGTCGTCGGGCTTGTTGAGTGAAAAAAGGATTTCGTTGCGGGTGACGGTGATGGTGTCGGCACTGGAGATCCGGCCCTTGACCTCCAGGAACCGGAGCTTTCCGGTGCGCGGGTCGCGGCTTTCGATATCGTAGCCCAGGCGCTCGAACTCGCGGTCCTTTGGCTCGAAACCGAGGCTCCGCTCCACCTCCATCACGATTCGGCGGGCTCGGGCCGCTGCGGCCTGGGTGTCGCCCCCCGGTGCGGGGGGCGGTGTGGCGCCGGTCATCTCGGCCAGAAGCCCCATGGGCACCACCACGAGCCCTCCAAGCACCACGGGGGGCAACGCGGCGATCTGGCTTTCGAGATCGAGTTGGGCCATGCGTTTTTCGAGCCGGGCAGCCAGTTCGTCCGCCCGGCGGCGGGCCTCTCGGGAGTTCAGGCGCGCTCCGGGCTTTCCGGCCTGCTCCCGCAGCTTGAGTTCTTCGGCCCGGTGGTCCCAGTAGGTGATCTCCTTGGTGAGACGGTCCTTGACCGCAGCCCGGGTCTTTTCGATCCAGGCCAGGCGGTTGCGGCGTACCTCCTCCAGGTGGGCCGGCACCACGCTGGCGATGGCGTGGGCCATGGCCTTCTGTTCGAGGTCGGGAGAGATCCAGGCGCACTCGGGGCGCCGAAGGATGGATTCGGCGTCAGGCTCGTTCGGCCGCAAGGGCCGGTAGTCGAGATACGGGGCGTAGTGGAGGTGGCGTGCGTTGGCGGCGGCGTCCATTTCCACGTAAAGCATACGCCGCGAAATCACCCGGCGGTCGCCCGACGGGGTGAGGCTTGCGTCCTGGATAGCGTGTTCGAGATAGAAGAGGAGTCGCGGGGCCTTGCCCGGGTCGCGCTCGTCGACGAGCACCGTTCCCCGGCGCAGGATGTCGCGGTGGCGCTCCAGGGTGAGGTCGAGGGTGGCGTCGAGCAGGGGATGGCCCGGGCAGAGGAACGCCGCGAGGGGCTGCCCCGGCGGGGCGATCCGGTCCTTTTCGAAGGTGACCCGCTCGTAGCGGGGCAGCACCGGTTCCCCAAGGCCGATCAGCCGGTCGCGGTTACGCACCGGGGCAGGGACGTGGGTGATTTCGTAACGTCGGGGCTCCCGCCGGCGGACGGTGCCGCCCAGCCGCTTGAAGGCCTCCAGGAAGAACGACTCGATGTAATGGGGTTGGAGCCTGCGGGCCTCGGCCCGTTCCATCTCTTCGCGTACCCGCTGGATGCGGGTGGTGTCCATGGTTTCCCTGGCCAGGGCCCGTTCCTCCAGGAGATCACGGATCCGGTCGCGATCGAAGGCCCCTTCGACGGCCTGGGTGAGGCGGGCCCGTACCTCGGGCTGCTCGCCGTAGCGGATGGCCTCGATCAGAAGGTTCCTGAGGGGCTTGCCCTCGAAATGGAGCTTGCCCAGAACGTCGAACACCTGGCCGCCGAGTGCCCGGCGCGCTTCGTCGAGTTTTTCCAGAAGCCGGCGATAGACGTCGCCCTCCCGGGTTTCCTCGGCCACCAGGTTCCAGAGATGGCAGACCTCGGTCTGGCCGATTCGGTGGATGCGACCGAACCGCTGCTCGATGCGGTTGGGGTTCCAGGGCAGGTCGTAGTTGACCATGAGGTGGGCGCGTTGGAGGTTGATACCCTCGCCCGCGGCGTCGGTGGCCACGAGCACCTGCACCTCGGGGTCGTGTTTGAAGGTCTCCTCGGCCTTTTTGCGTTCCTCCCGGGGCATGGCGCCGTGGATGACGACCACGGCGTTTGGTCGGCCGAGCAGGGTGGTGATGCGGTCCTGGAGGTAGTTGAGGGTATCGCGGTGCTCGGTGAATACGACGAGCTTTTGCCGGGGAGAGGGGACTGGCCGGGGAACGTCGCAATCGTAGGCGGCCTCGTCCTCGGCGATCTGGCCGGCGATGGCCGCAGGTGTGAAGATCTCGGAGAGGAGATTGGCGAGTTCGCGCCACTTGCGGTCCTCACCGCTACGGCGCACCGCGGCCGCGAGGGCTTCGAGGCGGCCGAGGGTGGCGATCTCGGCCCGGAGTTCGTCGATGGTCTGGGCCGCTGTGGCTTGGTCGAGGATTTCGGTCTCGACCTCTTCCACCTCGTTTTCGGGCGCGTCCTCGAGATCTTCGACGTCGTCCGGATCGAGGAGCGGGCCGGTCGCGGCGAGCTGAGCCCCCCTCTGGAGGAGTTCGAGTTCCCGCAGCCGATTTTCCAGACGCTCCTTGCGCCGCCGAATCGACTGGTAGATGGCCTCGGGGGACGAGGCGAGCCGACGCTGGAGGATCGTCAGGGCGAAACCAACCGTACCGGCTCGCTTGTCGTTCTGGAGCGCTTCGGCCCGATTGAACTCCTCCCGTACGTAGTCGGTGACCTCCTTGTAGAGAAGGGCCTCCGCATCGGAGAGACGGTAGGGGACTGTATGAGCGATCCGTTCCGGAAACAGGGGCGTGCCGTCGAACTTGAGCAATTTTTCCTTGACCATGCGCCGCATCAGGTCGCTTACGTCCACGGTGTGCACGCCGTCGCGGAACCGGCCCTCGAAACGGTCACCGTCGAGAAGTGCCAGGAAGAGCTGGAAGTCCTCCTCTTTGCCGTTGTGGGGCGTGGCCGTCATGAGAAGGAAGTGGCGGGTGAGGGTCGAGAGCAGTTGTCCCAGCCGGTAGCGCTTGGTGTATTTGATCTCGCCGCCGAAGAAGGTGGCCGAGAGCTTGTGGGCCTCGTCGATCACCACCAGATCCCAGCCGCAACCCGGAGCCTTGAGTTTTTGCTGCACATCCTCGTTACGGGAGAGCTTGTCGAGTCGGGCGATGACCAGATTGTTCTCGAGGAACCAGTTGCCGGTGCGGGCGGCCTCGAGCTTGTCATTGGTGAGGATCTCGAAGGGAAGCTGGAAGCGCCGGTAAAGCTCGTCCTGCCATTGCTCGGCGAGGCTGCCGGGACAGACGACGAGGCACCGTTGGAGATCACCGCGGGCGATGAGCTCCTTGATGAACAGCCCGGCCATGATCGTTTTGCCCGCACCGGGATCGTCAGCCAGGAGGAACCGTAAGGGTTGGCGGGGCAACATGGCCTCGTAGACCGCGGTGATCTGGTGGGGGAGTGGATCCACCAGCGAGGTGTGAACCGCGAGGACGGGATCGAAAAGGTGGGCGAGACGGATGCGGTGGGCCTCGGAGACCAGCCGGAAGGTCTCGCCGTCACCGTCGAAGCTCCAGGGCCTGCCGGCCTCGATGAGTTCGAGGCGCGGCTCGTCGTGGCGGTAGAGGAGGACGTTGGCGACCCGACCTGCCGGATCCTTATAGGTCAGTTCGAGGGCTTCGGAACCAAACCACTGGACGTTCACCACCGTGACGGCGCGGTCAGGAAGAATGCCGCGGACGGTGGCGTTGGGCTTGAGATCTTCGAGTTTTGGGGGAGACGCATTGGCATTCTTCCGAGGCTCGTAGGGGGTGGTTGCAGGAGTCTCTTTTGAGGAAGCAACGAGATTTGATAAGGGGGATTGTTGACTGGTCACGGAAAGTGCTATGAACGTATTTTCTTTTCGCGCGTGGGAAAAAGTGGGCGGAGATTCTTCGGGGCTCTCGGAGAGACGTGCGAAGAAATTTTTTTGGATTGCCGAGGAAAAGTCAAGCAAAAATAATCAGATGTTAGCAGCAAATAGAACTCTTCGGAGTTAAAGCACAAAATTGCCTCTTTGGATCGTCCGTCACTGGAGCACTCAGGGCGTAGCCCGGAGTGTCTTCACTAAGGGACGAGGCCTCCGCGGAATCGCGGCGGATTTGAGTCGTTGGGTCGGCCGCCGGGCGTCCTTTGGCATCGTAGCGTGCCAACACCATAAAAGACCGCTCATCCCCGTGTCTCCTATAGCCATTCAGTCCGGGGCATTCAGCTCACTCGATCTTTTTATGATGGTTGCGATAATCGGTCGAAACTGTTAGGATTTCAAAGACGTAAGCGCCAACGAGTGAAATTGCCTGATGATTTCGGAAAAAATGAAATACTGGGGCAATGGGCGGCTACGGTAGCGGTCGGCGGTGGGGAGTTCCTCCAAAACCCACCACGGACGAGTATCCGGCCTTGGATGTGCGGTGGCTGGCAAAGGAGGGCCTGTTAAGGCCGGGGCGGTATTTTGAGCTGGCTTGGGACGCCGATACTAGGCTGAAGATCAAAGTCGCTGACACATACATAACGTTTTTCCCGCCGTACGGGGAGGGCCGCCGGATTCCTCTTGACCGAACACCGTGTCATCTCGGGGGAGAGCGCCACTGGTTGCGCTGTCCCGACTGTGGCCGGCGTGTTGCCGTGTTATACCTTGACCAATGGTCGTTGTTGACCTGCCGCGTCTGCCTTGGCGCCGTCTACCAGTCTCAGAGGGAAACCGTCATGGATCGGCTGACGCGCCGGCTGAACAAGATACGGCGGCGGCTCGGTTGGCCTGTTGGCGTTCTCAACCCGCCAGGCGGTCGGCCAAAGGG
>CAZXXL010000122.1:0-9195 GCA_964644635.1 uncultured Thermoanaerobaculia bacterium
GAGGAGCGAAGCGACGAAGGGGACTCGGCGCAGCCCGGCGACGTGGCGACCCCTAGCAGCTCTGGAGCGCGCTACCCACTACTCCCTGGCGCGCTCCAATCGTGGTGGGTTTGCTTCGTCGGGTTCCTGCGGAACCCTCCTCGCAACAGGCTCCTTCAGCGGGCGGAAGAGCTGCCCTCTCTCTTCTGGCTCATCCCGCAAATGGGGGCGGTGCGGACGTGAGCCCGGCGTGGCGGCTTGAGCCTGAAGGCGAGTCATGGCAGAGTCTTCCGGGGAGGTGCCTGATGGACATGCAGCGCCGCAACCGGGTGGCCCAGTGGGTGTTCGATTCGAGGTCGATCCTGGGACGGTTCCACCTCTGGCTGGAGGACGTGGAGGAGCGGTGGGTGAGCGGGACGCCCGAGGGCGAGCACTCGTTCGTCGGCCCCGCCATGGAGCGGGCCTTCATCACCAGCGTCGCCGTGACCGCCCTCGGCACCCGGCTGTTCGGCCGCTACGGCGAAGGAAAGGGCCTGGACAAGGCCGGGATCAACCGGGTCAAGAAGGACGCCGACGCGGTATCCGCCTATGCCCTCTCCGAGGCGCTCTGGTACCTCACCCGGGGGCTGCCCGAGAACCACGCGGTGATGGTCAGCCTGGGCGAGGGTCTGATGCCCAAGGTGGGGGAGACGCCGGAGATGGGCTCGAACCCCCTGCTCGGCTTCGGCCGGGTCTACGCGAGGCCCCAGGTGGCGCGCTTCCTGGACCGCCGAGTGCACCGGCTGATCAACGACCCCGGCTACGAGTGGCACGAGTTCTGGGGGGAGGTTCAGGCCGCCGGGATCACCGTCTGGGGAGCCGCCGTGGACACGCTGGAGAACACCTCGCGCTTCGCCAAGGGCGCCCCCACCGGTCCGCTGACCGTGCTCCACCTCTTCGACCAGCCGCTGCGGGTGGCGCGGCCCTACGAGGGCTACATGGGCACCCTCGCCCTGCCCGAGGCCGTGGTGGAGCAGGCGGCGGAACGCTCGATCCTGATCGACTACCTGACCCCGCGCTCCCTGGTCCTGGAGGCCATCCAGGCCGCCTACCCCGGGATCACGCCCGAGCGGGTGCACGTCTGGACCCTGGGCGGGAAGTCGCGCGAGGGCCGGATCGGCGGGCTGTGGCGGACGTGGCGGGAGCTCGGCGTGCACCTGGTGGAGGACGGCTGGAAGGTGCCGGGCACGGGCATGGAGGCGTTCACCGAGTCGGGAACCTACGCGCCCACCTATCACGTGGGTCCGTTCGTGGACGAGGAGGGCAACGTCAACGTCTTCATTTGCGACGGCTACGCCGCCTCGGCCGAGGCGATGCAGGCCGCGAGCCTGGACCCGGTCCTCGGCATCCACACGTCGCTCTGCCTCTTCTCGTCCAAGTTCAAGGTGCCGTACGACCGGGAGCGATTCATCATGCGGCTCGACCCGGAGGCGGAGGACTTCGCCCGCTCTCTGGGCGAGATTCTCGGCCGCGACGTCACCGACGAGGAGGCCGCCGAGTACCGGGCGATCATCGAGAACGCCCGCGACGCCGGAATGCCCGTGGGCCGGCGCACGATGACCGTGGACGACTTCTTCCCCAAGAAGGAATGGCGGGTGCTGGCCCTTTCCAGCTCCATGCTCCCCGATCCCTATTCCGGAACGCCGGGGATCCGCCAGGTGGAGCGCGGCGTCTACACCGTCACCTCGCGCTCGGCCACCCGCGGCGGTATCCTCGAGGTCACCCTCACCCTGCGCCTGATGGAGCCCTTCGACGAGATGCGGCACGTCTTCTCGCCGCTGCTGGACCGCTTCTACGCCGGGCAGGACTACCGGACGCGGCCGGTCAAGATCTCCGACTCGGGCCGCATCCGCAATGAGCTCCAGACCCTGGCCTCGGAGGCCCTGGAGTATCTCCCCGACGACCGGATTCGGGTGCACTTCGACCGGGTGGACGACGCGGTGCTGCCCCCGGACAAGAAGGCCCTGATCCGGGAGGTCCTGGAGTGGTACCGGTCCAACCACCCGACCTGGTTCCACTGGCTCGAGATCGATTGAGGCGCGGCGTGACGGCCGGCGACGCCGGACGCGGCCGGGCGGTGCTCCGCCCCGGCCCGCTGCTCATGCTCGCCGCGTCCCTGGCGTTCGTCGCCATGACCGCCCTCGTCAAGATCGCCCGCGCCGAGCTCAGCGGTCTCGAGATCGTCCTCTGGCGAGGGATCTTCAGCGCCCCGGTGCTGCTCCTGCTCGCCCGCCGCCACGGGCTGCGGCTGAACAACCGCCGCGTCTTCGCGGCCCGCCTGCTGCTCGGCTTTCTGGCCATGACCGGCTACGCGGTGGCGGCGCGCGGGCTCTCGCTGGTGGACCTCAACCTGATCGGCAAGCTGCGGCCGGTGATCATCGCCGTCGCCGCCCCCCTGATCCTCGGCGGCCGGGAACGCTCCACCGGCGCCGAGTGGGTGATGCTGGCGGTCGGGCTCGCCGGCTGCGGCCTACTCATCGGGCCCGACCTGGCCGTGGGCTCCCACGCCGGGCTGTGGGCCCTCTTCTCCGTGGTGTGCTCGTCGGGCGCCCACATCGCGCTGCGGCGCCTCGGCGCCACCGACGTGGCGCGCACCATCGTCTTCTGGTTCCACCTCGGCATCGCCGGGCTCGCCGCCTTTGCCATCGTCGTCACCGGCGGCGGCCTGCGGTTGCCGCCGTCGCGGCTGATGCCGGCCCTGGCGGGCATCGCCGCCGCGGCCACCGTCGGCCAGCTCCTCATGACCAAGGCCTACGCGCTGGACCGGGCCAGCGTGGTGGCGGCGGCCTCCTACGCCGGCCCGGTCTGGTCGCTGATCGGCGATCTGCTCATCTTCGGCCTCGTGCCGACCGTGTGGGCGATCACGGGCGGCTTCCTGGTGGTGGTCTCCAGCCTGTGGCTGGTGCTGCGGCGGGAGGAGCCGGCGACGCCCAGCGGGGCCTGAGCGGGCTCGTCGGGTCGCGGTGATCCGCGCCGCCGCCCGCGGGCCCGCGGCCCGGCTCAGCTGGTCGGCACCGGGGCGGCGACCGGCGTGAACGTGGGCAGCCGGAGCTTGGCCACCTCGCGGGCGAGCAGGAGCTCGAAGGAGCGGGTGGAGGCGAAGGCGGTCACGGTCCCGGTCCAGCGGCGGCGGAAGTCGCGCACCAGGCTCTCCACCCACTGGACCACCGGCGTGGGCCGGAAGAGGAGATCCTCCTCGGCGGCCCGGCAGTCGAGGAGGATGTCGTGGTGGTGGCTGTACGGCGAGAAGCCGGTACCCAGGCCCACCGCCTCGAGCCAGGCCGAGGGCAGGGAGAGCACCTGCGCCCGGGCGCGGAGGAACTCGATCGCCAGGTCCACGAACTGGCGCAGGGTGAGCGCCTCGCGCTGGGCGATGTTGTAGGCGCGCCCGAAGGCGGTGGCGTTGGCGAGGTTCGAGGCCACGGCCTCGGCCACGTCCTCCACCCACAGAAAGCCCCAGGAGTTGAGGCCGCCCTCGGGGAGCAGCACCGGCCCACCGGAGGCGATGCGCTCGAGGTAGGCGTCGGCGCGGCGGGTGTAATCGCGGGGTCCCACGATCATCGGTAGCCGCAGGGAGGTCGCCGGGAACCGGTCCTCCTCCCACGCCCGGGCGAGCACCTCCTCGCAGCGCCGCTTGTGGTAGGCGTACAGCCAGGACGACTCGTTGCCCGGCCGCTTGGGCGACAGGCGGCCGTGAAAGTCCGACTCCCGGAAGGGCGGCAGCAGGCCCTCGCGAATGAGGTAGACGGCGGCGGTGGAGATGTGGATGAAGTGCTCCACCCGGTCCTTGAAGGCCTCGACCACGGCCGCGGTCTGGGACTCGTGGTAGGCGGTGACGTCGACGACGGCGTCGTACTCCCGGCGCGAGGCCGCCCGCCTGATGGTGCCGGGCTTGCGGCGGTCGCCGATGACCCGGTGCACCCGCGTGCCGAACGGATCCTCCGAGAGGCCGCGGTTGACGAGGGTGACGTTGTGCCCCTCCCGCAGGAGCCGGGCGACGATGGCCCTGCCGATGAACCGGGTCCCGCCGAAGACCAGAATCCGCATGCCGCTATCCTACCCCAACTCCGTCGCCGGCTTGAACCCTGGCCTGCTCGACCGCGGCGGCGGCACGGGCCAGGGCGGCGTCATCGAAAGCGTCGAGCTCTTCCGCGTCGGCCTCCTGGACCGGGTCGAGCCAGCCCATCCCGCTGGCGAGCCCGTCGCGCCCCAGGTGCAGGCACAGGCCCAGGGGCGTGACCTCCCGCGCCGCGAAGAGATCGGCGATCGCCGCCGGGAAGTCCGAGCGGGCGGCCAGGACCATGCCGATCCGCCGCGAGAGCAGGCGCAGGAGCGGGCGCTGGATGCCGCCGCTGGGCATCGGCACCGAGGAGAGGATCCACAGGACCATGTCGGCCGGCACCGGCAGCAGGTGGGCGGCCAGGGCCGCCGCCGCCGGATCGACGCCGAGGTGGGGGGCGGCCGCCGCGGCCAGCCGCGACCAGCCGCCGGCGATGGCGGCGGTGAGGCGGTCGAGCTGCGGCGTCTCCCGCCGCCGCCAGGTTCCATCGCGGGTCAGCTCCCGCCAGAGCCCGGGCAGCCCGACGTCCTCTTCCAGGGCGGCGAGGGTCGCCGGGTGGCTCGCCCCGGGGTGGCGGACGGAGCACGCCACGACCATCGCGTTCCAGGTCACGTGGGGGCTGCCCGCCAGCGGAACGGGCTCGCCGGCGGCGACGGCTCGTCCCACCCGGTCGTGCTGCCACCCGGGCAGCGGCACCAGCCCGGACGCGGTGTCCAGCCACTGCCCGACCGTGGAGACGATCTCGCGGACCCGCTCGCGGAGGGCGTAGAGCTCGCCCCCGTCGGCGGGAAGCCCGGCGCTCATCCCGTCCCGGACCAGGGTCCAGAAGAAGGCGTCGAAGGCCTCGGGCGTGGAGGGCAGACCGGGGCCGGGCTCGGGCGGCGGACCCGCGTCGCCCTCGTCGGTCAGCCGGGCCGCCTCGAAGACCAGGTGCTGGGGGTCGATGTCCAGGTCGAGCCCGAGGAGGTCGCGGACCGGGTAGGCGTTGTCGAAGCTGAAGCTGATGCGCCGCGACATCAGCAGGTGCGTGGCGATGACCGCCGCGAGCTGCTGGACGGCCTCGCGGAGGACATTAGGCGCGATCACCGAGCGTTCGAGCAGGATATCGGTGAAGAGCCGGCGGCCGAGGAGCGATGCGGCGAGGCAGCGGCGCACCGTCTCGGGCTCCGCGTACCCCTTTCCGGCGAGCCAGGACGCCAGCCGCTCGGAGGGGATCTCGGAGGACACGAAGACGACCCGGCCCTCCAGGAAGTCCATGTTCCGCCGCCGTCCGGGAGGACCGAGGGTGAGGCGGCCGGTCGCCCGGCCCATCTTGAGCCACTCCAGCACATCGCCCAGGTGGAGCTGGTCAAGCTCGCCACGAATCATGACCCAAGTATACCCACGTTGCGCACAGGACGCGGGGTAAGATGGGCGCCGTGGAAATCCTGGTCCTGAGCGCGCGCCCGGAGCTGGAGACCAACCGGCGGCTGGTGGAGGCGGGCCGGCTCCTGGGCGCCGGGGTGCGGATCGTGGACGCGACCCGGCTCGTGGCCGGGGCCGGCGGCCGCTCGCTGCTGGCGGCGGACGGCCGCGACCTCCTCGACCCGCTGCCGGACGCGGTCCTCGCCCGGGTCGGCAACTGGCGTCCGGAGAGCCTGCTGGCGGCGTTGGAGACGCTGGCCGCGGCCGGCGTGCCCACCCCGAACCCGCCGGATGCGATGCGCGCGGGCCGGGATCACTGGCTGACCGTGCGCCTCCTCGACGGCGCCGGCATCCCGGTCCCGCGGACCCTCGCGGGTGCCGATCCCGAACGGCTGGCCGAGGCCGCGGCGGCGCTCCTCGGCTTTCCGGTGGTGGTCAAGCAGCGGCGCTCGCGGATGGGCGTCGGCGTGATCCGCTGCACGGCGCGGGATCAGCTCGAGGCGGTGCTCGACTCCTTGTGGCGGGTGGGGGACGAGGTCGTCGTCCAGGAGCTGGTGCCCGCCGGAGGGGTGAGCCTACGCCTGCTGGTCGCCGGCGGCGGGATCGCCGCCGCCGCACGCTTCGTCGCCCGGGAGGGCGAGTGGCGCTCCAACGCCGCCCGGGGCGCCGCCGCCGAGGCGGTCGAGCCCGAGCCGGCGGCGGCCGGGCTGGCGCTGGCGGCCGCGCGCGCGGTGGGACTCGGGATCTGCGGGGTGGACCTGTTGCCCGGCCCGGCGGGCCTGGTGGTGGGGGAGGTCAATCCCACGCCCGGCTTCCGGCACCTGGAGCGGGCGACGGGGCGGGACGTCGCCGCGGCCGTCGTCCGCGCCGTGATGGAGGTGAGCGAAAGGGGGTGCGCCGGGCGCACCCCCTCCTGAACGGGTGAATGATGCGGGTCAGGCCTCGGCCGTGGAGCTGGCGCCGGCCTCGCGGGCGAGCTCGCGGTCGAGCATGAGCAATCCCTGGGGGCTGTCCTGGACCATCGCCGTCTGGTGGTACATGGTCTCGGCGCCCGCCTCTTCCTCCACCTGCTCGTCGATGTACCAGTGCATCAGCACCGAGGTGGCGTGATCCTTCTCCGAGGCGGCGAGGTCCGCGAGCTCGTTGATGCGCGCGGTGATGAAGCGCTCGTGGTCGTAGACCGCCTTGAGGGCTTCGGCCGGGGAGGCCCACTCCGCCTGGGGCTCGTCGATGGCCATGAGGTGGACCGTGCCGCCGCGCTCGTTGATGTGGTGGTAGAGCTTCATGGCGTGCTCCAGCTCTTCCCGGGCGTGGGCCTCCATCCAGGCGGCGAAGCCGTCCAGGTGTTGGGCGGCGAGGTAGGCCGCCACCGCGAGGTACAGGTAGAAAGAGAAGAACTCGGCGTGCGCCTGCTCGTTGAGGGCCTTCTCGATCCTGGGGCTGATCATCGTTCACTCCTTTCCGCTGGGCCGGTTCTTCCGGCAGCGACGAGTATAGCGCCGGCGGCAAAAGGCGGCCGGGTGACCCCGGCCGCCCATCGACGGATCCGCCGGCCAAGCCCCCGCTCAGGAGGCGTGCGTGGCCAGGTAGTGGGCGACGCCGTCCGCCGTCGGCTTCATGGCCTCCTCGCCCTCGTGCCAGTCGGCGGGGCAGACCTCGCCGTACTTCTCCAGGTGCTGGAGGGCCTTGAGGACGCGCAACGCCTCCTCCACCGAGCGGCCGAGGCCGAGGTCGTTCACCACCTCGTGGCGCACGACGCCGTCCTTGTCGATGAGGAACAGCCCGCGCAGGGCGACGCCGCCGTCCTCGAGCAGGACGCCGTAATCGGCCGAGATCTTCTTGGTGATGTCGGCGACCAGGGGATAGCGGATGTTGCCGATGCCGCCCTTCTCCACCGGGGTGCTCTTCCACGCCCAGTGGCTGAACTGCGAGTCGATGGACGCGCCGATCACCTGGCAGCCGAGCTTCTCGAACTCCTCGAGGTGCTTGTCGAAGGCAATGATCTCGGTGGGGCAGACGAAGGTGAAGTCGAGAGGGTAGAAGAAGAGGATGACGTACTTGCCGCGGTAATCGGCCAGCGAGATCTCCTTGAAGGAATTGTCGGGCATGACGGCGGTGGCGCTGAAGTCGGGCGCCTTTTTCGTGACCAGAGACATGGTGAAAACCCTCCTTGTGGTTTTTTGATCACCCGGGGCCGGCATGGCTCCGGGGAGGAGATTTATATCAAGAATTACTCCGAACTGTCAAGCTCCATGGTTCCCCCGTGCCGGCCCCCCAGCCGGACCGGCTCGATCCAGCCCCGGATGTTGTTCGTCGCCAGCGGCGGCCCCCAGAGGATCCCCGCGTCGCGCCCCCCGGGGAGCGGCCGCCCCGCGAACCAGAAGATCACCAGCATCACGGCGGGCGCGATGGCGGCCCGGACCAGGGTGTCGGCACGCACCGGCTCGAGCCGGTGGACACAGGCCTCCGGGTAGGCCCGCAGGGCGAGGGCGGCCGCCAGCAGGCAGGGGACGAGCACCCCGGCCCCGGCAGAGGCCGGGACCGAGCCGCGGATCGCTCCCGCCAGGGCCAGCCAGGCGATGACCGGCAGCCAGAGGTGCAGCACCACGGCCAGGAGCCGGGTGCCGGCCCCGGCGACCTGGTTGGCGGTCCGGCTCAGGGTGAGCAGGCGGAGGGTGACGAGCACCGTCGGCACCACCGCCAGCACGGGCGCCGCCCAGACGCCCCACTCGGGCAGGCCGCGGAAGTGGAGCCAGCCGCCGATGTGACCGCCGCCGGGATCGATCAACGGCAGCCAGCCGAGGCCGACGACGGCGGACGCCCAGGCCAGGTGGGTGACCGCCAGCTCGGAGGCCACTGTGCGGGCCCGCGGCAGCAGGTGGGTGGCGGTGTAGGCCAGGAGCAGGGGCAGGATCAGGGAGCCGAGCCAGTAGCCGTCGGCCCTGCCGAGGCTCGCGAAGTGGATGTCGGGCTCGTTGACCAGGGCCCAGACCGGGTGCTCGATGGGGATGCTGACGCCGATCCACGCGCAGCCCCCCAGGCTCGCCCCGAGACCCTGGCCCACGGCTGCCAAGAGCAGCGTGAAGGGCATGGAGAAGGCGGCGAAAAGCCAGCCCGCAACGAGGTTTCTCGGGCGCAGCGGGTCGCTGTCGGACGGCATGCATCATGCTACCATGAGCCGGTGAGCGCTCGCTCGAGCTCCCCTTCCGGAGGACCTCACCGGCCCCGTGCGGCCGGGCGGATCCGGGCCGGCGCCGCGGCCCTGCTGGCCGCATCGGCGCTGGCCGCCGCCATCCCGGCGCGGCCCGCGGCGGCCCAGGCCCTCTACACCCGGCGCCTGGCCAACGGCTCCCGCCTCGTGCTCGTCACCGGCCCCGAGGCCACCGTCACCTGCGCCGCCTGGCCGGTGCGGGGCGAGGGCGGCGCCGTGCGCGTCGCGTCCCTGATCCGGTCCGACCTGACCCTGATCGCCGACCTCGAGGCGGCGCTGGCCGGCGACGGTCCGGCCCCGCCGGTGGTGGTGGCGGTGGGCGACGCCTCGGCGTCGGATCTCACCGGCCTGCTCGAGCGGGTGCTGGCCGGCCGAACCCCGGCCCGGATCCCTCCCGGTCCGCCGCCGGTAGCGGAGGAGGGGGCCTCTCTACCCCTCTGCCGCGGCCGGCGGCGCGGCTGAGGGTGGGCCTGGTGGTGTCCGGGTCGGGTTGCGCAAGAAA
>CAZXXL010000123.1:0-9164 GCA_964644635.1 uncultured Thermoanaerobaculia bacterium
CCTCAACGGCGCCTTCGGTGAGTACCTCCTGGTGCCGGAGCGTTTCGTCCGCTGCAGCACCTACCGCGTGCCCCCGCCCCTGCCGCTGGAGGTGGCCGCCCTCGCCGAGCCCCTGGCCTGCGTGCTGCACGGGCTCGGGCGCTGCGCGATCGACGGCGGGACCGAGGCGGCCGTGATCGGCGGCGGGCCCATCGGCCTCATGTTTGTGGCCGTCCTGGCGGCCGGGGGCCACCGCGTCGTGCTGGCCGACCCCAACCCGGCCCGGCTCGAGGCCGGGCTCGGTCTGGGGGCGGCGGGCGCCGGCCGCGCCGGGCGGGACCGCGCCGACGCCGGGCAGATCGCCGATGCCCTGGGCGGGACGGCTCCGGAGCTGGTGGTGGAGGCGACGGGGGATCCCAGGGCCTGGGAGATCGCCGTCGCCGCCGCCGCCCCCGGCGGCCAGGTGCTCCTCTTCGGCGGCTGCCCGCCGGAGGCCACGGCCGTCTGCGACACCCACAAGCTGCACTACGCCGAGCTGACGGTGCTCGGCGCCTACCACCACCGGCCGCGGACCTTCGGCGCGGCGGTCGAGCTCCTCGCGTCCGGGAAGCCGGACCTCTCCCCGTTGCTGAGCGAGGAGCGGCCCCTGGACGGCCTGCCGGCGGCGCTGGAGGCCATGGGCCGGCGCGAGATCCTCAAGGCGGTGATCCGCCCCCACGCCTGACGGGGCCGCGACCGGTGGCCGGATAGCCGCGGGACCCGTCCCCCGGCCGCGGGGACGGCCGGCCCGGGGGCGGGATCACTCCAGCCCCGGGAACTCCTCGTCCCAGGCGTGCATCTCCGCGTCGGTGAAGCCGAGGTGGTGGCCGAGCTCGTGGAGGAGGGTGAGCTGGATCTGGCGAATCAGCCCGGCCCGGGTGCGGCAGGCGGCGAGCAGGGGTCGGCGGAAGAGGAAGATCACGTCGGGCAGGACGTTGCCGTAGGCGTTGCCCCGGCGGTCCAGGGACACGCCGGTGTAGAGGCCGAACAGGGTGTGGCGGCGCGGGTCGAGGCCCACGGACTCCACCATCTCGCGGCTCGGCTCCTCGGCCACCTGGACGACGACGTTGTCGAAGAGCTGGGCGAAGCGGATGGGGATCCGGTCCATCGCCTCGGCCACCACCGACTCGAACTCCTCCTCGGTCATGCGCACGGCTCGATGGTACCGCGCCGCCGGCCTTCCGGGGGGCGGGAGCAGCGGGCGCCGGGGATGCGGGGGGCGGTTTTCCGCGGTAAAGTGTTGCGACTCGTGGCGGAGAGGAGGGTCGTGGATGAGCCCCAACCTGGTCAGCGTGCTCGGGCTTTTCACCCTGCTGGGCCTGGCCTGGGCGATGTCGTACCACCGCAGGAAGCTGCCGGTGCGCACGCTGATCTGGGGCACCGCGCTGCAGCTGGTGTTCGCCATGATCATCCTGCGCCACGACGCCTGGAGCTTCGTCGGCATGGGGATCCTGGGCCTGCTGGTGGTGTCGTACATGCTGCAGATCGACCGCGAGCGCGCGGGCGGCGGCTGGCTCCCGGTGGCGGGCCTGTTGGTGGCCGGCTGCGCCGTCGGCTTCCTGGCCGCCCGCTTCGCGGAGGCGGCGCTGGGCCCGGTCCTGGTCGTGCTGACGCTCTTCCTCGCGGGCAACGCCTGGCGCCGCTGGAGCCCCGCCGCCGGCCGCTACGCCGGCGCCCTCTTCGTCATCCTCGGGGTGGCGGACCTCGTGGTTCACAACCTCCATGGCCGCGTGATCTTCGCCGCCTTCTCCGACAGGGTGGCCGCCTTTCTCAACCTGTCCGACTACGGCGCCAAGTTCCTGTTCGGGAACCTGGCGGATCCGAAGTACTTCTTCCCCGGGCCGGGCGCGGCCTGGCCCGGCTTCGGCTTCCTCTTCGCCTTCAAGGTGCTGCCCACCATCATCTTCTTCGGCGGCGTCATGGGCATCCTGTACTACCTGGGCATCATGCAGCGGGTGATCCAGGCCATGGCCGGCTTCATGCGCTGGACCATCGGCACCAGCGGCGCCGAGACCCTGTCCTGCACCGCCAACATCTTCGTCGGCCAGACCGAGGCGCCGCTGCTGATCAAGCCCTTCCTCGAGGACATGACCAACTCCGAGCTGCTTACCGTGATGGTCGGCGGCTTCGCGACCATCGCCGGCGGCGTGCTGGCCGGGTACATCGCCATGGGCATCCCGGCCGGGCACCTGATCGCGGCCAGCGTCATGTCGGCGCCGGCGGCGCTGGTGATGGGCAAGATCGTCTTTCCGGAGCTCGAGCAGTCCAAGACCGCCGGCGACGCCGAGTTCCCCGAGATCGCCACCGGCGACAACGTGATCGAGGCCGCCACCAACGGCATCAGCGACGGGCTGCGCCTGGCCGTCAACGTGGGCGCCATGCTCATTGGCTTCATCGCCCTCATCGCCGTCGCCGACGTGCTCCTGAGCTGGCTCGACAAGCTCATCGACGGCATGCTCCTCGGCGGCACCTACGTCAAGTACGCCTCCGCCGGCCTGTCGCCGGTGAGCGGGGAGTACACGGGCATCTTCCCCGGCTCCCTGCGCACGCTCTTCGGCGCCGTGCTTCGGCCCCTGGCCTGGCTGATGGGCGTTCCCTGGGCGGACGCGGCCAAGGTCGGCAACCTGCTCGGGATCAAGGTCTCGTTGAACGAGTTCGTCGCCTACGGCGAGCTGGCCCAGTACATCCACGCCGGCGCCATCGGCCAGCGCGGCGAGATCATCGCCACCTACGCCCTGTGCGGTTTCGCCAACTTTTCGTCCATCGGCATTCAGATCGGCGGTATCGCGGCCCTCGCGCCCCACCGCCGCAAGGACCTGGCCCGGCTCGGGCTGAGGGCCATGTTCGCGGGCGCCTTCGCATCGTGGATGACGGCGACCATCGCCGGCATGTTGCTCTGACCGCGGGTGAGGCTTTACCCCCGGTTCAAGGGAGGGTGCAGAGAATGAGAAGACCAACCGTGCTGACGTCCCTGGCAGTCACCGGAGCCATCCTGCTTGCGGGCTGCAACATGATGAACCCGGACCGCCCGGAGCCGCAGCCCGACACGACGGTCTACGGCAACCTGCTCGAGGTGACGAAGGACGCGAAGCATCCCGACATGAGCGTGGTGCACCTCAAGGTGGGGATCCCACGGGCGCTGGTGAAAGCGGACGAAGAGCACCGCCGCCCGACGCCGGCGATCGGGAGCAAGATCACCGCCGAGGTCACCGTCGGTCCCGACTCCGTGGTCCTGCGCCGCGGCGGGCCGGCCGTCCTCAAGGATTTCGACCCGGGCACCGAGATGGTGGCCCTGCCGGTGGCCGGAACCACGCGCATGGTCGGCGCCGACCGGCTGCTGTGCGAGGCGGCGTACCTCATGGACTTCGAAACCTACCGCCGCTGGCGCCTGCCCAAGCTCGGCGGCGGGGAGCAGGCGGACAACGGCGATCCGGCGCGGATCAACTCGCCCGGGGTGGAGCACTCGCCGGTGCCCGTCGGAGCGGGCCGCGTGCTCTACTTCGCCGCCCACCTGCGGCCGGCGTGGAAGCCGGGCGCGCCGTTCATCGGCGCCCGCAGGCCGGGGCTGCCGGACCCGTCGGGCGAGTCGGCGGCGGCGGAGCGGTCCTACCGCACCGAGCTCGAGGCCGGGGGCTGGACGGCCCCGCGGCCGGTGGTCTTCCCGGGCATGGCGGCCAAGGCCGTGGTCCGGGTCACGTGGGTGAACGAGGCGGAGACCGCCTGCCTGCTCACCATCGTCGACAAGGCCGGCGGCAAGCCCTGGGTGGGCCGCTCCGAGCGCCCCTCGGCCGCGAGGCCCTGGGGACCGGTGGAGCGCCTGAAGCAGCTCGGCAAGGACCCGGCGGAGGACGCGGTGTACCTGGCCGGCAGCTCGACCATGCTCGGCTTCGCCCGCCCGGGCGCCACCACCAACGAGGACCTCTTCCTGTTCACGCCCAAAAAGGGCAAACCGATGCCCCTGGATCCGCGCATCAACACGCCGGGCCGGGAGTGGTGCCCACGGGTGGGGCCCACCAACCAGCTCTTCTTCTGCCGCGGCGACCGCCAGCTCGAGTACACCCACGGCGCGGTCCGCGCCGTCCGCCTGCCGGGGCGCTTCCGGAAGGTGATCACCGAGGCCAACCCGACCCGGGACGGGGCGTGGATCTTCTTCTGCCGGCCGCGTTACACGCCGGTGGAGCTGGACCAGGACATCTTCGTCGCCCGCTGGAACGAGGACGGCTCCCTGGGCGAGGCGATCCCGGTGGACGACTGGCGGCCGGCCCCGGAGCGCGCGGCCGCGAAGCGGTAGCCGGGACTCAGGAGCGCTCGATCTCCCAGAGATCGCGCACGGCAGGGTGATCCCAGGGGATCCTGTACTCGTCGGGGTCCTCGAGGTCGAAGGGGCGGGTGACGATGTACAGCAGGCCGCAGCGCCGGGTGAGCGGCCGGTAGCCGTGGGCCACGCCGGGCGGGATCTTCACCCAGAGGTCGTTGCCGTCGCCGGCGACGAGAACCTGGGTGCGGCCCGAGGTCGGCGAGTCCCTGCGCACGTCGAGGAGGACGATCTTCATCTTCCCGTCCGGCGGGCAGAACCAGATGTCGGTCTGCTTGAGGTGGTAGTGGAGGCCCTTGACCGTGGTCTCGGCGTCGACGACGGAGTAGTTCATCTGGGCGATCTCGATGCCCTCGAAGAACGCCGCCAGCTCCGCCGGTCCGGCCTGCGCGCCCGCCTTCCGGTAGATCTCGAGGAAGAGCCCGCGGTCGTCGACGTGGCGGCGCAGGCGGAGCACCTCGACGCCGGCGATCGACCCCCCGCCGCCGTAGCGCTTGGCCGGGCCGCGGTGCTCGGGCAGGATGTCCTCGGGCGCCAGCTCGGGTCGCGTCATGAGCCCTCCCGTCCGGGAGCATAGCCCACACGCCGCCGGCTTGGCAAAGCCGGCCGCCGCCTCACGTGCCGGCGAGCCTCTTCTCGATCTTCGCCCAGGTGTCGCGCAGGGGCACGGTGCGGTTGAAGACGAGGCGGCCGGGAGCGGTGTCGGGGTCGACGCAGAAGTAGCCGCGGCGCTCGAACTGGAAGCGCTCGCCGGGCCGGGCCGCGGCCAGGCTGGGCTCCACCCGGGCCTGGATCACCTGCAGGGAGTCCGGGTTGAGGTTGGCGATGAAGTCCTCGCCCTCGGGGGCGTCGTCCGGGTTCGGCCGGTTGAAGAGCCGGTCGTAGAGGCGGACCTCGGCGGGCAGGGCGTGCTCGGCGGACACCCAGTGGATCGTGCCCCGGACCTTGCGGCCGTCCGGCGCGTCTCCACCGCGGGTGGCCGGGTCGTAGGTGCAGCGGACCTCGATCACCTCGCCGGTGGCCGGGTCCTTCACGACCTCCTTGAAGCGCACGAAGTACGCCCAGCGCAGGCGCACCTCCCGCCCCGGCGCCAGCCGGTAGAACTTCTTCGGCGCCTCCTCGCGGAAGTCCTGGCGCTCGATGTACAGCACGCGCGAGAACGGCACCTTCCGGGTGCCCATCCGGGGCGGATCGTCGGGGAAGTACGGCGCGTCGAACTCCTCGGTTTGGCCCTCGGGGTAGTTCTCGATGACCAGGCGGACCGGGTCGAGCACGCCCATCACCCGGCGCGCGGTGCGGTTGAGCGCGTCGCGGACACAGAACTCGAGCTGGGCGATGTCCACCGTGCTGTCGCGCTTGGCGAGCCCGATGCGCTCGCAGAAGGCGCGGATGGCCTCGGGCGGGTAGCCGCGGCGGCGCATCCCGGACAGGGTGGGCATGCGCGGGTCGTCCCAGCCGTCGACGTGGCCTTCCTTCACCAGGCGCAGGAGCTTGCGCTTGGAGAGCACGGTGTAGGTGAGATTGAGGCGGGCGAACTCGATCTGGCGGGGCCGGGAGGGCACCGGCAGGTGCTCGATGAACCAGTCGTACAGCGGCCGGTGGTTCTCGAACTCCAGGGTGCACAGGGAATGGGTGATGCCCTCGATGGCGTCCGACTGGCCGTGGGCGAAGTCGTACATCGGGTAGATGCACCAGTCGTCGCCGGTGCGGTGGTGGCTCTGGTGGAGGATCCGGTAGAGCACGGGATCGCGCAGGTTGAGGTTGGACGCGGCCATGTCGATCTTGGCCCGCAGCACCCGGGCGCCGTCGGGAAACTCGCCCGCCCGCATACGCCGGAACAGGTCCAGGTTCTCCTCCACCGTGCGGTCGCGGTAGGGGCTGGGGGTGCCGGGCTCGGTCAGGGTGCCGCGGGTGGCCCGGATCTCCTCGGCGCTCTGGTCGTCGACGTAGGCCTCGCCGGCCTTGATGAGGTACTCCGCCCACTCGTAGAGCTGCTCGAAGTAGTCCGACGCGAAGTACAGGTGCTCGCCCCAGTCGAAGCCCAGCCAGCGCACGTCCTGCTTGATGGATTCGACGTACTCCTCCTCCTCCTTGGACGGGTTGGTGTCGTCGAAGCGCAGGTGGCAGCGGCCGCCGAACTCCTCGGCGACGCCGAAGTTGAGGACGATGGACTTGGCGTGGCCGATGTGCAGGTAGCCGTTCGGCTCCGGCGGGAAGCGCGTGACGACGGTCCTGTGCTTCCCGGTGCGCAGATCCTCGCGAATGATCTCGCGGATGAAGTCCGTTGGCTGCTCGTGCATCACCGTTCCTCCGACCTCAGCGGAGTATACCCGGGTCGGCGAGACTGATGGCGTGATACTGAAAGAAAGCGGACGGGTAAGATGCCGGTCCGCCGCGTACCGCGGCAAAGGCGCGCAGGGCTCAACCGGTGCGGTGAAATCCCCAGCGGTAGAGACTCAAGCCCGCAAGCAGGACCAGGCCGAGGCCGACCAGCACAAGCGGTACCTGGGCGCTGTGTCCGGGGCCGTTGGCGAAAGCCCCGAACAGGGCTGCGTCACCGAGAAGAATCAACCCCACCGCGAGAAGAACCACGCCCGCCCGCGGTCGGCTGCGGGCGGGTTCTTCTTCCTGCGCCGAGGGCTCAACCCTCGTGGAGAGCTCGCCCTTCGCGGCGCTCCGCAAGGCGAACAGAAGCCCGCCGGTGCAGGCGAGGAGAAGACCGGCGGCGTAGACCGGGTCGACCGGTCGTCCGTTCTCTGCGCTCTGCCCGAGGGCCGACACCAGCAGGGCTGCCGCAGTGATCAACTGCGACCAGCCGAAAACGCGCTCCGTCCGCAGTGCCGAACGCGACGCGGGCGCTGTCGGCCGAAGGGAAAGAGTCAGCGTGCCGACTCCCCACACAGCGGCGAGAACAGGAAGGAAAAGCCTAACCATCCGCGGCCTCCCTTGTCACTTGTAGCCGTCAGAGAAACCAGCCACCACGGCTGAGATCAGCGAACCCAACTCGTGTCTCGTCGCGAACCTCCTTTCTTCTTGTCGCCAAGGTATTCATGTCGCTGACAGCCGCACGCTCAGTTCTCATTGAAATTTAAAACCAGGCCCCTGGAGTGTCAACGTCCGAGACGACCAGAATGGGGATGTGGCGGAACGCGGGAGCCGGGAGCATGGCTTCGACGCGCGGCAAGCGCGCCGGCTTTCTGGGGGATTCGCCCGGCGTCCTGGGGTCGGCTGTTCAAGCCTGCGCCGGGAGTGACGTCACTTCCCGGGTCGCTTCCTCACTTCATCCCGCGCAGGAGCGCGACGGCGCTGCGCAGGCGGCGGCGGCAGGTCTCCTTACCGAGGACCGCCATGGTCTCGAAGAGCGGCGGCGTGGCGCTGCGGCCGGTGACCGCCACGCGCAGGGGCATGAACAGCTCCCTGGCCTCGAGCCCGGCCTTTTCCACGAAGCGCCGGATCACCGTCTCCAGGTTGCCGGCGTCCCACTCCATGAGGGGGTCGAGGCTCTCCTCGAGCAGCAGGCGCAGGATCTTGGCCGACTGGGGCGGCGTCCTGCCCTTGACCACGAGCTTCTTCTTCGCCGCCTCGTCGTAGTCCAGCTCGCCGACGAAGAAGAACTGCGAGTACTCCGCGAACTGCTCCAGGGTATCGATGCGCTCGCGGACGAGCGGCAGGATTCGGAGGAAGTGCTCGTCCGAGTACAGGTCGCGGCGCAGCCGCTCGAGGATCGCCTCCGGCGACATCCGGCGCAGGTAGCGGCCGTTGAGCCAGGTCAGCTTGGTTAGGTCGAAGACCGGCCCGCCGAGGCGGATGTCCGCCAGGTCGAGGTTCTCGATCAACTCCTCGAGGCCGAACTCCTCGCGCTCGTCGGGCATCGTCCAGCCCATGAGGGCCAGGTAGTTGAGCAGCGCCTCGGGCAGGTACCCGGCCCGCCGGTAGTAGTTGAGGCTGACCGGGTTCTTGCGCTTGGAGATCTTGGACTTGTCGGCGTTGCGCAGCAGCGGCAGGTGGCAGAAGACGGGCGGCTCCCAGCCGAACGCCTCATAGAGGCGCACGTGCTTGGGCAGCGAGGAGATCCACTCCTCGGCCCGGATCACGTGGGTGATGCCCATCAGGTGGTCGTCCACCACGTTGGCCAGATGGTAGGTCGGGAAGCCGTCGCTCTTGAGCAGGATCTGGTCGTCGATCTGGGCGTTGGCGAAGCGGATCTCCCCGCGCAGGAGATCGTGCACCACCGACTCGCCCTCGCGCGGCATGGCGAGCCGGATGACGTGCGGCTCCCCGGCCTCCCGCCGCCGGCGGGCCTCCTCGGGGGGAATCGAGCGGCAGTGCCCGTCGTAGCCGATGGGCAGCTTCTTCTCCCGCTGCTCGGCGCGCAGGGCGGCGAGGCGCTCGGCGGTGCAGAAGCAGGGGTAGGCGGCGCCGGAGGCGACCAGGCGCTCGGCGTGCTCGCGGTAGAGGGCGGCGCGCTCGCTCTGGCGGTAGGGGCCGTGCGGGCCGCCCACGTCCGGGCCCTCGTCCCACTCCAGGCCGAGCCAGCGCAGGGCGTCGAAGATCATGCGCTCGCTGGCCGGGTTGGAGCGCGCGCGGTCGGTGTCCTCGATGCGCAGGACGAAGCGGCCGCCGTGCTTGCGCGCGAACGCGTAGTTGAAGAGCGCCACGTAGGCGGTGCCCACGTGCGGGTCGCCGGTGGGCGAGGGCGCGATCCGGGTTCTCACCATCTCGGTCATGGCCGGGCTCCCCGTGCAAAAAAGCCGCCGCGCGGCGGTGAATCGAGGCTGGCGGAGAGGGCGGGATTCGAACCCGCGGTCCAGGTCACCCCGGACAACTGCTT
>CAZXXL010000124.1:0-9057 GCA_964644635.1 uncultured Thermoanaerobaculia bacterium
GGGTAGGGCTGACCGGCCCGGCGGATCAGCGCCGCCACCGCGGGCCGTGCGACCGCGTAGCCCAGGCGGAGGCCGGCCAGCCCCCACGCCTTGGACAGCGTCCGCACCACCACCGCGTTGGGGTGGGCCAGGGCCGCCGCCGTCAGGTCCTCGTCGGCGAGCTCCACGTAGGCGTGGTCGAGGAGCAGCAGGCGGCGGCCGACGCCGCGGGCCAGCGCGTCGAGCTCCTCGCGGCCGATCACGCTGCCGGTGGGGTTGTTCGGAGAGACCACCGCCACCGCCGCCGTCGCCGGCCCGACCCGGTCGAGCACCGCCCGCACCGGGAACGGCCCGTCCCACCACGGCACCGGGACCGGGGTCGCCCCGCACAGCCTCACCAGGCGCTCCAGGGTCGTGAAGCCGGGGTCGGTGAGCACCACCTCGCGGCCCGGGCCGGCCACCGTGCGCAGCACCCGGTCGAGGGCGTCGTCGGCGCCGGCGGTGAGGACCACGGACTCGGGCGCCACCCCCAGGCGGCCGGCGATGACGGCCTCCGCGTCGCGGGCGGACGGGTAGCGGCGCCAGCGTTCGGCGGGCAGCCCGGCCAGGATCGAGGCGACGGCGGGCGCCTGCGGCCCCTCGTTACCGTCGAGCTTCAGCTCCACCGGGCCCGGATGACGCAGGGTCGAGTAATCGTCGAGCTCGGTCAGCTGGGGCACGGGATCGAAGGGAAGGCGGCTCATGACGACCTCCTCACGGCACGATCTGGGCCAGCCGGGTGACCACGATGTCGGTGCCGCCCGCGGCCTTGAGCCTGGGCACCAGGCCCGGCAGCGTCTCCCGCGGGGCCGCCGCCTTGACCGCGAACCCGCCGTCGCCGGCGAGGGGCGACACGGTGGGCCGGCGCATGCAGGGCAGGACCTCGAGCACCGCGGCCAGGCGGTCTGCGGAGACGTTGACCTCCACCATCACCCGCCGCCGCGCCTCGAGCACCGAGTCGAGCACCATCACCAGGCCCTCCACGGCCGCCCGGTGGGCCGGCACCTCCAGGGCGCGCGGGTTGGCGTAGAGGCGCGTCGAGGAACGCATCAGCTCGTCCACCACCTCGAGGCCGTTGGCGGCCAGCGTGGAGCCGGTGGCGGTGTTGTCGACGATGACGTCGGCGTCCTCCGGCGGGAAGACCTCGGTCGCCCCGTAGGAGCGCACGAAGCGCGCGTCGAGGCCCGCCTCGGCGATCCAGCGGCCGGTGAGCCGCTCGTACTCCGACGCCACCGTCAGCGGGCCGCCCGGAAGGCGCCCATCCCGCAGGATCTCGGCCGGGGCGGCGGCGACCACCCGCACCGGGTCGAGGCCGGTGTCCAGCAGCTCCACCAGGTCGCCGTCGAGCTCCGCCACCCAGTCCGCGCCCGTGAAGCCGACGTCGCGCGAGCCGGCGTCGAGCATCTGCACGATGCTCTGCGGCTTGAGCACCTTGACCTCGGTGTGCGGCAGGTTGATGTGCGGCCGGTAGCTGCGCGCGGTGCGGGTGACGTGAATGCCGGCCTCGGCGAGGAGGGCGAGCACGCCCTGTTCCATGCGTCCCTTGGGGAGCGCCAGCCGCAGCGTCGGTTCGTTCGGGTCGCGGGTCATCGTGGCTCCTTTCGACCCCGCCGGACGCTGCGGCTGGAAAACCGAAACGCCGGCGGGGCCGGCGTTTCGGTTGCGGTCATGTGCGGGACCTACACCGTCATCCGACCCCCGGCTGGGAGTGATGGTGATGACGGTGGTGGTGACGCATCGTGCTCATCTGAGCCATCACTGTAACGGCTTCCCGACGCACTGTCAACACCGGCGCCCGGACCTTCCCCGGTATTCCGGAAGTGGAGCCGGGGAACCGTGGCAAACCACGATCCAGGCGGCGCCGCGGCGCCGGGCGCGCCCAAAGGTCCGCTGCGCCGGGTCGGTGGCCGCCACAAAAAGACTTGACATCCAATGTTTCGATGTCGTAGTATCTTCTGGAAAGGAGTCGCATATGAGCAAGCTCACCATCGTCTACCACAGCGGGTTCGGGCATACCCGGCGCCAGGCCGAGGCCGTGTACCGGGGTGCCGCGGCCGTCGGAGGCATCGAGGCCCAGCTCCTCACCACCGAGGAAGCCGCCGAACGGATGGAGGACCTCGACGCCGCCGACGCCATCGTCTTCGGCTGCCCGACCTACATGGGGAGCATGAGCGCAGAGATGAAACGCTTCCTGGAGGGCACGGTGAAGCGGTGGTTCTCCCAGGCCTGGGCGGGAAAGATCGCCGGCGGCTTCACCAACTCGAGCTCGTTCTCGGGCGACAAGCTCAACACCCTGGTGGGGCTGATGATCCACGCCATGCAGCACGGCATGATCTGGGTCGGCTCGGGCCTCATGCCGTCGGCCAACCGGCCCGAGGATATGACAACGCCCGAGGGACCCGGGCCCGACGCCCACAATCGCCTGGGGTCCTTCGTGGGCCCGATGGCGGCCAGCTTCCAGCTCGAGGACGGTCCGCCGCGGGGCGACCTCGAGACGGCGGAGGCCTATGGGCGCCGCGTGGCCGAGGTGACCCTGCGCCTCGCCCCGCGGGTGGAGTGACGGCGGTGCCCACCCACTTTCCGGGAGACGCCGAACAGCGCCGGGCGCTCGACGCCTACATCAAGCTGATGCGGGCCGCGGAGTCGGTGACCGCGCGCCTGGCCGCGGGCCTGCGCGAGGCCGGCCTCACCACGTCCCAGCTCGGCGTGCTCGAGGCCCTGCTCCACCTCGGCCCGCTGGCCCAGTGCGAGCTGGCCAAGAAGCAGCTCAAGAGCCCCGCCAACCTGACCACGGTGGTGGACAACCTCGAACGCCGCGGCCTCGTGCGGCGCACGCGCGACCCCAGGGACCGCCGCCGCTCGGTGGTCGAGCTCACCCCAGACGGCCGCCGGCTGATCGAGGATTTCTTCCCCCGCCACGCGGCGGCCATCGCGCGCGAGATGGCGGTCCTGGAGCCCGCCGAGCAGGAGGAGCTGGCGCGGCTGTGCCGCAAGCTCGGGCTCGCCGCCGCCCCGGGCGACGGCGGGAGCCCCTCACCAACTCGAACCGGCGCCCGGGCGCCGAGAAAGGACAGCTCATGAAACTCACCCTGAAAAGAACATCGTTCGCCGTCGCGCTCGTGGCGGCCCTCGCCGTCGCCGTGGCCGGCCCGGGCCAGGAGTTCGCCATCGACCCCGTCCACTCGGACGTCGGCTTCGCCGTCAGCCACATGGTGATCTCCAAGGTGCGCGGGAGCTTCACCCGGCTCGAGGGGACGATCACGCTGGACCGCAAGCACCCGGAGCGCTCCTCCGTCACCGCCGCCATCGACGCCGCCGGCATCGACACCCACAACGCCGGTCGCGACAAGGACCTCAAGAGCGCAAACTTCCTCGACGTGAAGAAGTACCCCCGCATCACCTTCGTCAGCGAGACGATCCGGCGCAACGGCGCAGCCTGGTTCGCCCGGGGCAGGCTGACGATCCACGGCGTCACCCGTGAGGTCGAGATTCCCTTCCGCCTCACCGGCCCCATCGTGGACCCCTGGGGCAAGACCCGGATCGCGGTGGCGGCCGGTCCCCTCACCCTCGACCGCCGCGACTTCGGCATCGTCTGGAACAAGACCCTGGCGACCGGCGGCCTCCTGGTCGGCAACCAGGTGGAGGTCCGGATCCAGCTCGAGGCGGTGATAAAGCAGTGACCCGGACGGCGCCGGGAGCTCAGGTCCGGCGCGGCGCGGCCGCCAGCCAGCGGGCGAGGGCCGCCGCCGCGTCCGGATCGCCCTCGGCGGGCGCCCACGCGGCGAAGTCCTTGTCCGCGATGGGATGGTAGGGGCCAGGCTTGAGCTCGAGCAGCACCGTGCCCTCCTCGAAGGCGGCCACCGTGTGCCAGAGGCCGCCTGCCACCTCGGCGGCCACCACCGGGCCGGCCGGGGCGAGCTCGGCGCGCTCGAGGACCACCCCGCCGTCGTCGAAGGTCAGCATCACCGCGCGGCCGCGGATCGCCACGAAGGTCTCCCAGCGTCCGCGGCCGTGGCGGTGCGGCCGCACGTAGGAGCCCGGGGAGAGCGCGTTGAAGAATCGCTGCACCGGGTCCGACAGCTCCGGATGGAGGTTCAGGTTGGCCCGGCCGCGCGGCGTGCCCGCCGCGCGACGGGCCAGATCCACGAGCTCGCGGTCGGTCACGATTCTCATGGCACACTCATACCACACGGGGCCGTGAAGGCCCACGTCCGCGGACGCCCCACCCCGCCGACGGCGCCCGATCCAAAAAAGCTGGACCTTCCCAAGAATTTCTGAGACCGCGGCTCCGTCGCTCGTCCGGCCCCGGGGTATTGCCCGGAGCGTGCGTCCATCTTCCCAGACGTGGCAAAGCAGGACCCAAGCGGAGCCGCGCCGCGAGGAGCGCCGTGAGACAGGGAAGCTCTGCTTCCCGTTGTCGAACGGCGTCCCGAGCGAAGGCCCGCCAGGGCCGAGCGAAGGGACCTCCCTCAGGCCGGGAGCCCTCCTGGAGCACCCCGAAGCGCGCTCCAACGCTGCCAGGGATTGCTTCGTCGCTTCGCTCCTCGCAATGACAAGGAGAGGGGGTGTGAGGCGTTCATTGCGAGGAGCCGGGCGCAGCCCGGCGACGTGGCAATCCCCTCACGATCGGACACCGCCACAGAGAAGAGCGCTCCCACCGGTACGGTCCTGCGGCGGGACGGCGGGACGCTCGCGGCCAGCCGGTCCGCCGAGCGCACCGGGTCACCGCGGCCCAGGCCGCGGTGACGGGCGCGACGCTCGCAAAGGCCCGTTCCATCGACGCCTATGCAAGAAGCTTCGGTTACACGACAACGTCCGGGGATCGCTCGCTCAATCTTGGGGAAACTCCAAGAAAAAGTCCTTGCATTTCAATAAAAAACCGTGTATAGTTCGTTCTTTAGAGGATCGCGCCAACGGGGCCGAGCCGACTATCGACGGACCGACCGGGTTCGTCAGGACCTTCGAACGTGAGGCTTGCCGCGTGGACGCGAGAGAGCCGAGGAGAGTTAAGTTATGGGTAATAAGTTGTTTGTTGGGAATCTGAGCTGGGACACGACCGACCAGAGCCTGCAGGACGCCTTCGGGCAGTTCGGTGAGATCACCGAGGCCAAGGTGATCACGGACCGCGACACCGGCCGTTCCCGCGGGTTCGGTTTCGTGACCTTCGCGGACGACGCCGCGGCCGAGAAGGCCAGCTCGGTGCTCGATGGGTCGACCCTGGACGGCAGGTCCATCAAGGTCAACGAGGCGCAGCCCCGCCGCGAGCGGAGCGGCGGCTACGGCGGCGGCGGCAGCCGCTGGTAAGGCGACCCGCACCACGAACCGCAAGGTTCCAACCCCCTCCTCACGGAGGGGGTTTTTTCGTGCGTGCCGGGCTCCATCATGGCGACGCCCGCCGGGGAGAACCGAAGACGGTGGAACGACGTAATATGCGAATGACGTGCACGCGTGACGGTCGGTACCGGCGGGCCTCCCGTGGCCGGGCGGCAAATGCGAGGGTCGATGCAGAGCGCGCCCGTCAGGGGAAGGAGTGTCTCATGAGGAAAGCCGTGACAGTGCTGGTCGCCGCGTTTGGTGCTCTGTGTCTCGGCACGGCCGTGTGGGCCGGGCAGGACGCCCGCCCCCTGGTGGTGAGCCATCCCACGCTGAGCGCGACCCGGATCGCCTTCGCCTACGGTGGTGAGATCTGGATCGTCGGCCGGGACGGCGGGACCGCCCACCGGCTCGTGACGGGAACCGACCGCCTCGCGGGGCCGTGTTTTTCGCCGGACGGAACGATGATCGCGTACACGGCGGATTACGACGGCAACGCCGACGTGTACGTCGTGCCGGCGGCGGGAGGCGAGCCGAGGCGGCTGACCTACTTCCCGGGCGAGGACGTGGCCCTCGGCTGGACGCCCGACGGCACGCGGGTCGTCTTCCGGTCCTCGCGCAAGAGCTTCGCGGATTCCGAGCAGATGTTCACGGTCCCCGTGTTCGGCGGCTGGCCCACCGAGGTGCCGCTGCCCCGGGTCCAGGAGGCCGCCTACTCTCCAGACGGGACCCATGTCGCCTACCAGCCGAACCTGCAGTGGGAGCCCGCCTGGAAGGGCTACCGCGGCGGCCAGACCGCCCGGATCTGGATCGCCGACCTCTCCGACTCCAGCATCGTCAAGGTCCCGCAGGCCGACAACTCGAACGACCGGGACCCGATGTGGGTCGGCCGCACGATCTACTTCCTCTCCGACCGGAAAGGACCGGTGACGCTGTTCGCCTACGACGTCCCGACGGAGCAGGTGCAACAGCTGATCACGAACGACGGCCTCGACATCCGCTGGGCCTCGGCGGGCCCGGGGGCGATCGTCTACGAGCAGTTCGGCTCGCTGCGGCTTTACGATCTCGCCACGGGGGCCGTTCACGACGTGCCGGTTCGCCTTGCGGCGGACATGCCGCAGCTTCGCCCACACTTCGAGGCGCTCGATCCGAAGCGGGACATCGTGCATTTCGAGATCTCGCCGACCGGCAAGCGGGCGGTGTTCGAGGCGCACGGAGAGATCTTCACCGTGCCCGCCGAGAAGGGGGATATCCGCGACATCACGCGAACGGTCGGGGCGGCCGAGCGCGACCCGGCCTGGTCGCCAGACGGCCAATGGATCGCCTATTTTTCGGATGAGCCGGGCGAGTACACGCTCTTCATCCGGAAGCAGAACGGGCTCGGCCCGATCCGCCGGATCGACCTCGGCAACCCGCCGTCCTTCTTCTACCATCCGGTCTGGTCTCCGGACAGCACGAAGATCGCCTACAGCGACAAGAGGCTCCAGCTCTGGGTGGTCGATCTCGCCCATCCGAAGCCGGTCCTGGTGGACCACGATCGCTTCGATTCCCCGCTCCACGAGCTCGATGTCCAGTGGTCGCCCGACGGCCGCTGGCTGACGTACACCAAGCAACTTCCCAGCCAGCTGCACGCGGTCTTCGTCTACGAGCTGGCCACCCACAGGGTGACGCAAGTCACCGATGGCATGAGCGACGCGTTGTACCCGGTCTTCGATCGCAGCGGGAAGTACCTGTTCTTCACGGCCAGCACGAACGTCGGACTGAGCGCGGGGTGGCTGGACATGAGCAGCCTGGAACGGCCCGTCACCCGCAGCGTCTACGCGGTGGTCCTGCGGAAGGACCTGCCGTCTCCCATCCCGCCCGAAAGCGATGACGAGAAGGTCACGAAGGCCGGCGAAGCGCCGGAGGGGAAGGTAGCGGCGAAAACGCCAAAGGCGAAGACACCGGCGAAGACGGCCAAGACAGAGGAAAAGCAGCCGCCGGTGGCGATCGACTTCGCCGGACTCGACCAGCGGATCGTCGCCCTGCCGATTCCTGCACGCAACTACGACGGGCTGTACGCCGGGAAGGCGGGCGTGCTCTTCCTGACGGCCGAACCCACGGTGAGGCCGCCCGACGGCCCGGCGCTCGACGAGGTTTTCCGCTTCACGCTCGAGAAGCGGAAGGCGGTGCGGCTGCTCGGGAAGGTCTCCGGGTTCGTGCTTTCCCACGACGGCGAGAAGATGCTGTACCAACGGAACGGCGGGTGGTTCATCTCGGCGTCGAAGGCGGCGCCCGCGGGTGGCAAGGGCGGCCTCGATCTGCACGGATTCCAGGTCTGGGTGAATCCGCGGGCCGAGTGGCGGCAGATGTACCACGAGGTGTGGCGGATCGAGCGTGATTTCTTCTACGATCCCCACTTCCACGGGCTCGATCTCGAGGCCGCCGAGAAGGCGTACGCCCCGTACCTCGACCGGATCACCGGCCGCCAGGATCTCAACGCCCTGTTCCGGGAGATGACCGGGAACATGACGGTGGGACACATGTTCATTCGCGGCGGCACGATGCCGAAGGTGAAGAAGGTTCCCGTCGGGCTTCTCGGAGCCGATTACTCCATCGATCACGGACGTTACCGTTTCGCCCGGATCCTCAACGGTGAGAACTGGAACCCGGCGCTCCATGCGCCGCTGACCCAACCAGGGATCGACGTCAAAGCGGGCGAATACCTGCTGGCGGTCAACGGGCGGCAGCTCCACGCCACGGACAACCTGTACAGCTTCTTCGCCGGAACCGCCGGGAAGCAGACGGTCATCACGGTCGGCGCCGATCCGAACGGCAAGAGCTCCCGGGATCTGACCGTCGTCCCCATCTCCAGCGAGCGGCGGCTGCGCCACCTGGCGTGGGTCGAGCACAACCGCCGGCTGGTCGACCGTCTCAGCGGCGGCCGCGTGGCGTACGTCTACCTGCCCGACACGGCCCACGGCGGCTATGCCAACTTCAACCGCTACTTCTTCGCCCAGGTGGGGAAACAGGCCGCAATCCTCGACGAGCGGTACAACCACGGCGGCCAGCTGGCCGACTACATCATCGACTATCTCAAGCGTCAGCCGATGAGCCGGGTCGCCTCCCGGCAGGGCGAGGACGTCACCGAGCCGGTGGAGGCGATCTACGGGCCGAAGGTGATGATCATCAACCAGTTCGCCGGCTCCGGGGGTGACGCCATGCCGTGGTACTTCCGGAAGGCCCACATCGGTCCCCTGGTGGGTGAGCGCACCTGGGGCGGCCTCGTCGGCATCGGCGGGTACCCGCAGCTGATGGACGGCGGCCGGGTCACGGCGCCGCGTTGGGCGATCTACGGCCTCAACGGTCACTGGGAGGTCGAAAACCACGGCATCGCGCCGGACATCGAGGTGGAGCAGGATCCGAAGCTCGTCCGCGAGGGCCACGATCCGCAGCTCGAGAAGGCCGTTCAGGTCGTGCTGGCGGCGCTTGAGAAACACCCGCTCCCGACCTTCGTACGGCCGCCGTACCCGGTGTACTCGCATCCGCTGCCGCACCGGGGGCGATAGACACAACCCCATTCGCTCCCGGCTCGACGTAGACCATGAACGGCGAGCGGGTGAGGGGGAGAAGGTGCTTCCACGGCCTCTCAGCCTCGACGACGATGACCTGTTCGGGACGTCCACACAGCTCCCCCGCTCCCCCTCTCCCCCGCTCCCCTGCACCCCAGCACCCCTGCTCCCCAAC
>CAZXXL010000125.1:0-8931 GCA_964644635.1 uncultured Thermoanaerobaculia bacterium
CAATGCAACGCCTTAGAACGATATATGGCCCACCCACCAGTAAACTCGCGCTAGGCTTCGTTCGGGACCCGGAGCTCTGCAGGAGCGTCGGGACCTCAGGCCGAAGGACCGGCGGCGATCATCTCCTCGAGCTCGGCGACCACCTGTTCGGGATGGTCCTTCACCCTCACCTTGCGCCAGATCCGGGCGATTCGTCCCTGGGGATCGATCAGGAAGGTCGTGCGATGGATCCCCATGTACTCCCGTCCCATGAACTTCTTGAGCCCGTAGACGCCGTAGGCCTCCGTCGCCCGACGCTCGGTATCCGATGCCAGCGGAAAGGTCAGGGCGTGTTTTTCCCTGAACCTCTGGAGCCTGTCCACCGGATCGTGGCTGATCCCCACGATCTCGGCGCCGAGCTCCCGGAGCCGGTCGTACGCGTCGCGGAACCCACAGGCCTCGGTGGTGCACCCCGGGGTCAGCGCCTTGGGATAGAAGAAGAGGACCACCCAGCGGCCGCCGAGCGAGGACAGGCGAAGGCGCCCGCCGTCGTCGGTCGGGAGATCGAAATCCGGGGCCGGCGCGCCGACCTCGAGCCCGCTACCCATTGGGCCGCCGCTTCTTCCCAAGACCCGGTAGGGTCGTCTTGGGAGTCGGCTGAACCGGTGGAAAACGCTGGTCGTAAAGACGGATGATCGTGTCCGTGAGGTCGGCGTCACGGGAGAGGTAGATGATCGTCCCCGGCTTGAAGACGAGCACGGCGTCGAAGCCGTGGGACTGGGCGTAGTCGTTGATGACCTTCTTCATCCGCGATGCGACCGCGTTGAGCAGGGCGTCCCGCTTGGCACCGGCGTCGCGGTTGAACTGGCGCACTGCATCCTCGAACCGGCGCTTGGCGTCGACGGCCTGTTTCTGCAGCTTCTCGAGAACGTCGTCGCTCGCCACCCCCTGCTCCTTGACGTACTGCTGCGCCGCCTTCTCGGCGGCGGCCTTGAGGGCCGCGAGCCGCTGCCGGCGCGGCTTCGCCCACTTCTCGAACTGGACGATCGCCTGCTGGCCCTGCTTCACCGTCGACGCGGCCTTCTCCACGTCCACGAAACCGACCTTGCCGGCCGTTGCCGGAAGGGCCGCCAGCAGCACGATTCCGGCCAGTAACCACACCGATTTACGAAGCATCCTCACCTCCCAGCGGTCTCGGTCAGGCAGCGGATTGTAGCACGGAGAAAGCACTTCTCGGCTATCATGAGGCACAAGCAAGGAGGGTTCATGGTGGTCGCGAACGACACCCCGGTGCAACGCCGTCTCCTGGTGGTCGAAGACGACGAGCTGCTCGCCGACGGGCTCTGCCGCAACCTTGAGCTGGAGGGTTTCCGGACCCTCTGGACACGGACCGGCGAGGAGGCCCTGGACATCCTTGGCTCCGGGAACGAACCCGTCCAGCTCGTGGTCCTCGACATCATGCTCCCGGGTATCGACGGGCTCGAGGTCTGCCGCCGGCTGCGGGACGCCGGCAACGACGTGCCGATCCTCTTTCTCACCGCCAAGGGGAGCGACGCCGACCGTGTGCTCGGCCTCCGGACGGGTGGCGACGATTACCTGACCAAGCCGTTCGTGGTCGAGGAGCTGGTCCTGCGAATTCGCGGCATCCTGCGCCGGAGCTCCTGGTCGCGCTCGCCCTCGCGCGCCGGGCCGGTCATCCGGTTCGGCGCCAACGTCGTCGACCTCGACGCCATGACCGCCGCCACGGCCCGGGGAGAGATCTCGCTGACCGAGCGCGAAGCCTTGCTGATCCGCTTCTTCGCCGAGAACGCCGGCCGCGTGCTGCCCCGCGGCGAGCTCCTGGAGAAGGTTTGGGGTTACACCTTCGACACCGCCACCCGCACCCTGGACACTTTCATCCACCGTCTGCGCGGCTACTTCGAGGAGGATCCCCACAACCCGAAGCACTTCCACACCGTCCGCGGCGTCGGCTACAAGTTCGTTCGTTAGCGGTATGGGTTCGTTCCCGTGACGCTCGCCGCGAGCTCGGCGAGGGTGGCGCCGGCGAAGGGATGAACCCAGGCCGGGCAGAGCTCGGCGGCCGGCACCAGGGCGAACGCCCGCCGGTGGAGCTCCGGATGGGGCAGGATGAGACGCGGGCCCCGGTGGACGACGTCCTCGGCGATCAGCAGGTCGAGGTCGAGCGGCCGCGGACCCCACCGCGGCGCGTCCTCCCGGACCCGGCCCGCCGCAGCCTCGAGCTCGAGGCAAAGCTCGAGGAGTGTCAGCAGACCGGAGCGCACGTCGACGAGCACGGCCCCGTTGGTGTACTCCGGCTGGGGTGGGCCGACCGGCCGGGTCCTGAGGAACCGCGAGACGCGATGGACGCGATGCACCGTGCCCAGCGCCGCGATCGCCCGGTGGAACGCGGCCGGCGGATCACCGATGTTGCCGCCCAAGCCAATGATGACCTGCATCACAATCTCCCCTCGACCCGTCCCGCACGGCCGTCTCCTCTGCTACCCTAGGCCGGTGCGGGAACGGACGCTGCGTATCCTCAACCTCGCGATCTGGGCGATCGTGGCCGGCTCGGTCGCCGGCGCCCTCCTCGGGTGGGGCACGGCGCAGTTCCTCCACATCCCCAAGGTGGACAAGATTACGAGCTTTCGCCCGGCCAGCACAACCACCGTCCTGGCCGCCGACGGCACGCCCGTGGCCACCTTCTCCATCGAACGGCGCATCGTGCTCAAGCCGGAGGAGATCCCCAACGTCCTCAAGCTGGCCATCGTCGCCACCGAGGACGCCGATTTTTACCATCACGGCGGCATCGACCCGATGGCCATCGTGCGCGCCGTCCTCTACAGCATCAAGGAAGGACGGCTGGGCGCCCGGGGCGGGGCCTCCACGCTGACCCAGCAGCTCGCACGCACCTTCTTCCAGATGCACCAGCGAACCATCAAGCGCAAGCTCAAGGAGATGCTGCTCGCCATCGACATCGAGAAGCGGCTGAGCAAGGACCAGATCCTGGCCCTGTACGCCAACATGGTCTACCTCGGCCGCGGCGCCTACGGGGTCGAGGCCGCGTCCCGGCTTTATTTCGGCAAGTCCGCCCGCGATCTGGACCTGGCGCAGGCCGCCCTGCTGGCCGGCATGATCCAGAACCCGGAGCGCCGGTGGTCGCCGATCCGGAATCCGAAAGGGGCGATCAAGAGGCGCAACTACGTGCTCAGGCGCATGCTGGAGCTGGGGTTCATCGATCGGGACGCGTACCGGGCCGCCGTCGCCGAGCCCCTCGGCGTTTCCCTGCACCGCCAGCGCGTCACGACGGGATCCTACTTCGTGGAGAGCGTGCGCCGGCACATCGAGCAGCGGTTCGGCACCAACGCCCTCTACTCGTCCGGGATGGAGGTCAGGACGACCCTCGATCCGGCCCTCCAGCGGGCGGCCGAACGGGCCGTGCGTGAGGGCCTCGTCAAGCTCGACATGTCCTTCGGCTTCCGGCGGCCGGAAAACGTCGTCCGCGAAGGGCTGGCGGCCACGCCGGACGCCTACTCTCCCCCGTCGTGGAACGGTCTCGACTTCGGGCCGGGCGCCATGGTGGAGGGGGTGGTTCTCGACGTCGCACGGCGTCGCGCCCGGATCAGGATAGCCTCCCGCACCGCCCGTCTCGATCTCGCCGGGGCGCGGTGGACCCACACCCGCTCCCTGCGCCGGATTCTTAGGCCCGGCGATCTGGTGCTGGTGCGGCTTCCCGCCTCCATTCCGGAGGATCCCGCCGCCGAGATCCCGGTCGGCCTGCTCCAGATTCCGAGCATCGAGGCGGCGCTCGTGGCCATGGACAACCGCACCGGGGACGTCCGGGCGATGGTCGGCGGCTTCGACTTCCACACCAGCCAGTTCAACCGCGCCACCCAGGCCGAGCGGCAGTGCGGCTCCGCCTTCAAGCCGTTCGTGTACCTGACTGCGTTCCAGCAGGGCTACACGCCGGCCGACACCCTCTTCGACGCCCCCTTCCTCCTTCCCGACGCCGAAGGGAAGCTCACGTACTGCCCGAAGAACTACTACGGGAAGTACCACGGCATCACGACGCTGCGGCGGGCCCTGGAGCTGAGCTTCAACGCGACCGCGGTCAAGCTGCAGCAACTGGTGGGTGGCGACGCCGTCGTGCGCACGGCGAAGAAGTTCGGCATCACGACGCCGCTACAACCCTACCCCACCCTGGCCCTGGGTGCCCTGGAGGTCCGGCTCATCGATCTCGTCCGTGCCTATGCCGGCATCGCCAACCTCGGCGTGACGCCGCGGCCGGTGCTGATCACCGAGGTCAGGGACCCGGACGGGAAGGTCCTGGAGAGAAGCTTCCCCACCCTTGAGCCCGCGATGCCCCCACCCGTGACCTACCTCGCCGTACACGTCATGCGGGGCGTGGTCCAGAGGGGAACCGGGCGCGCCGCCGCAAGCCTGCCAGCGCACCTGGCCGGGAAGACGGGCACGACGGACGCCTACACCGACGCCTGGTTCGTCGGCTTCTCGCCGCGTCTCACGGTGGGTGTCTGGGTGGGAAGGGACCTCAAGAAGACCATCGGGCCGCGCATGACCGGCGCCCGCGCCGCGCTGCCGATCTGGATCCGTTTCATGAAGGCCTACCTGGACACGCTCGACCCCGAAACCCGCCAGGAGGACTTCCCGGTTCCGGCGGGTGTCGTCTTCACGCCGGTGGACTGGTACACCGGGCTGCGGGCGATCCCCGCCTGTCCGGTCGTCGTCCTGGAGTCATTCCTCGACGGGACGCAGCCGACGGCCTCGTGCTCGGACAAGTGGCACCAGATCATCGAGCTTCCCTGGCCCTTCCAGCGTTCCTTCTACACGGCCAGGCCCAATGAGCCCATGCCGACCCCGGAAGCCGTCGCCGTCGCCAACGAGCGTTTGGAGAAGAACCTCTCGTCGGCGGAGGTCGCAGCCGCCGCCCAGGCCGCCCAGGGCGAGTGAGCCGACGCGATGGGGGCGCGCCGGGAAGGCCGCCGGCGCCCGCCCGTCAGCCCTTCTGCCCGGCCGAACCGGCGATCCGCTCCACCTGCTCGAGGAAGGCCCCTGCGGGCATGTAGCCGGGGATGCGGCCGATTTCCCGGCCGCTCGCGCTGAGGATGACGATGGTGGGCAGGCCGTCCACGTGGTACTTGCTCGCCATGCTCCGGCCCTCACCGCCGTCCACGTTGAGCTTGAGGGGAACGACCCGGTCGGAAAGGAACCCCACCACCTTGGGATCGCGGTAGGTCGTGGCGTCGAGCCGACGGCACCACACGCACCAGTCGGCGTAGAAGTCGATCAGCACCGCCTTGTTCTCCCGCTGCGCGCGCTTGAATGCCTTGTCCCAGCTGGTCTCCCAGCTCACGCTCGCCGTGTTGTGCGACGCGATCGCCGCCGGCGCCCCGGCCTCGCTCGCACCACCCCCTTTGCGGCACCCGAGGGACGGGAGCGCGGCCAACGCGGCAAGAGTCAGACCGATCGAAATCCAACGAAGCTTCAACATGCACCTCCACGGCGCCCTGAGCCGCCGGGCCGCGATTCTACACGAACCCGCCTCCGCTCGGCAGCCACGGCCGCCGCGCCATCTTGTGGAATCCCGGCGCCCGTGCCATTATTCCGCCGTGCCACGCCGTTCGGTGTCCCTTTTCCGTCGCATGGAGCGGGCCTTGGAGACGATCGCCAGCGGGTCCACTCCGTTCGAGACCATCCGCCAGACGGCCCAGTTCCTGGTTGACAATTTTGCCGACGAGCTGGGCATCCACGGCGGACGCATCTACGCGCGGGACGACGATGGGCTCTACGAGCTCGTCGGCACCTTCGGCAAGGTCGCCAAGACGCCCCTCGGACTGCGGATCCCGGCCGATTATCCCCCATTCGAACGTCTCCTTGACGAGGGTGCGGTCGTCATGTCCCTCTCCGATTCCGGTCTCGACGCCTCCCTCGAGTCGGAGCTTGGCACCAGAGACCATTTCGCGGCCATCATGGTCGCTGACAGAGCGTATGCACTTTCCTTCGACGTGGTTACGGACGATGCGCCGGAGGCCGACCTGATCGCCACCCTCAACATCGTGCGCCTGGCCATCAACCAGAAGCTTCGGGAAGAGAGGATGGCGGAGATCCTGGACGAGGCACGGAGGATCCAGGAGTCCATCCTACCGAGGCGGGTGCCCTCCTACGGCGACTTCCAGCTGGCGGCGCGCACCGTGCCGGCCGAGATCGTCGGCGGCGACTTCTACGACTTCATCACGCTGACCGACACGACGGTCAACGTGGTGGTCGCCGATGCAACGGGTCACGGGTTGCCCGCCGCGCTCCAGGTCCGCGACATCTTCACCGGGCTCAGGATGGGGCTTTCCCGGGAGTTCAAGATCACCCGGACCCTGGAGCGGTTGAACAGGATCATTCACCGCAGCCGCCTGGCGACGAAGTTCGTGTCCCTGTTTCTGGCCGAGCTGCAGGTCGGCGGCACGGTCGTCTACTGCAACGCCGGCCATCCCCCCGGGCTTCTCGTGCGCCGCGACGGCCGGGTCGAGGAGCTGCGCGTCGGCGGCATGATTCTCGGCCCCCGGCCCGACAGTCACTACAGCTTCGACCTTTTCCGCATGGAGCCGGGCGAGCTCTTCGTCGTCTACACGGACGGCATCACGGAGGCCCGTGATCCGCGGACCGGGCAGGAGCTCTCGGTTGCCAGGCTGAAGGCGCTCCTCCCCGGCCTCGCGGCCCGGAACGCGCAGGATATCGTGGAGGGTATCTTCGACGCCGTCGATGGTTTCACCCGGGGAGCGCCGCTCGAAGACGATCGCACCGTGGTCGTCGCCAAACGGGCCATGAAGGACGCGGAGGCCGCCGATGAGCCAGTTTCCACCTGAAGAGTTCTTTTCCCTCGATGACTGGGGACACGCCGGGGTCTTCCCGCCCGAAAGCCCGGTCTGGTCGGCCCTGGGCGAGAACCTGCGCCGGTACCTCGAAGAGTGGCACGACTGGTCCATCCGGATCCGGCTGGAACCCGGCGTCCACATCCTCGGTTCCAGGATCCACATCGCGGAGGGGTGCCGCATCGAGCCGGGCGCCGTGATCGTCGGGCCCGCGATCCTCGGCCCCGGGGTGGAGGTCCGCACCGGCGCCTACATCCGCCAGAACGTCATTCTCGGCGCAGGGTCCCTGGTCGGTGCGCACAGCGAGGTCAAAGGATCCATCCTGCTGCCCGGCGCCAAGGCCCCCCACCAGGCCTACGTCGGCGACTCGATCCTCGGCCGGGAGGTCAACCTCGGCGCCGGGACCATCTGCTCCAACGTCAAGAACATCGGCAACGAGGTGACGCTCCGGGTGGACGGCGCCACGGTCCGCACCGGGCTGCGCAAGCTCGGGGCCGTCCTTGGCGACGGGTGCAAGACGGGATGCAACACGGTACTCAACCCCGGCGTCCTCCTCGGACCCGGGTCCATCACCTACCCCAACGCCACGCTCCGCGGGGGGTTCTACCCGGCCGGGACGCTGATCAAGGTACGGCAGAGCCAGACGGTGATCGAGCTCGACCGCCTCCGCCCTTCGTGAGCCGTTGGCATGTCTCTTGCTGTTTCCATCGGCGGGAGGTGGGCCATGAAAAGAATCCTGGCGCTGGCACTTCTCCTGCTTGTGGCCGGCTGGGGAGCGGCCTCGGATGGGGACGATCTGACCTCGTTGAGCTACATCTCGTACATGGAGCGGTACGCCACCGTCCAGCCCGCCAACGACGAGAACGAGCGGGAGGCGGTGATCAACATGCCCCTGATGCCGGGAGACCGGATCGACACCGCCCGCCAGGCGAGAATGGAGGTCCAGCTCGCCGACGGCTCCACCCTGTGGCTGGACGAGTACACCTCGGTCTCGCTGGACGCACTGGCCGCCAGCCGGGGTGACAGCTCGGACCGGACGGTGCTCTTCCTGGCCGCCGGCGACATGATCCTCCAGGTTCCCGCCGGGACCCTTGGCCGTGAGCGAACTCGGGTGGACGCCCGGTCGGCGACGGTCTACCTGGATCGCGACGGCCTTTACCGGCTGGAGACCACCGACGACGGCGGCCTCCAGGTGGAGGTGTGGCAGGGCCGTGCGGAGGCGGCGACGCCCTCCGGCGGCATGCCGATCCGCGAGGGCGAGGTGGCCTCCGTGGCGGCCGGCCGGGCGGAGGTCGAGAACGTTGCCCTGGCCCGGGACGACGATTTCGCCCGCTGGGTCGACCAGCGGCGTCTGGCCCCGGATTCCGGAGTCGAGGATCTCCACGTGGACGCCAGGTACCGGCGGCAGGAGGCGGTTCTCGACGGGTACGGGAGCTGGATCTACCTCGACGACTTCGACCTCTGGGCCTGGCAACCCGTGGTGACGCCCGGCTGGGCGCCGTACGTGGCCGGCCGCTGGTACTGGACGCCCGTGGGCTGGAACTGGGTGTCCTACGAGCCCTGGGGGTGGCTGCCATACCACTACGGCTCCTGGTACTTCGATCTCTCCTTCGGCTGGGTCTGGACGTGGGGTCCGACCTGGGGACCCGCCTGGGTCGACTGGGTATGGTGGCCGGGTTACGTCGGCTGGTGCCCCAGCGGCTACTACGATCTCTGGTACTGGCGTCACTACGGCGGCGTCGGCGGCCGGCGGTTCCGGCCCGGCCCCGTGCGCACGGCGCCGCGGGGCGGAATCCGGCCCGGGCCCCGGGAATCGCGTTTGCCGTCGCCCAAGCTCCTCACGCCGCCCCGTTACGCCCTGGACCTGCGTGGCGACGCCCGTCTCGACCGCATCGACGGCCGGGCCTGGCACGTGGTTCGCACCTCCGATTTCGCGAGCCCGCACCTCAGCCGGCTGGTCCGTCCCGGCGCCGCCACCTTCCCCTCCGTCCCCCGGGGCGTCCGCGCCGTGGTGACCTGGGGGCCGCCGCCGACCCTCCGCTTATCCACACCCTCCTGCTCCCACGCAGCCCCC
>CAZXXL010000126.1:0-8893 GCA_964644635.1 uncultured Thermoanaerobaculia bacterium
AACCCACCACCCATAATCCCCGGGAAATCACACCCGCGATGTGCGGAAAGGGGGGTGAGGCGTCTGTCAGCGCCGGGTTCTGAGCGTCGAGCCGCCCCAGGCTACTTGACAGTATGTTGACGGCGGCTCGGCGGGAAGAGCACGGCGCTGGCTGGCGGATCGCCGGTTGCAGTAGATCGTGAGTGAATGATGCGGGGTAAAGCACGACGCCGGCTGAAAGCCGGCGCCGTACTCTTTCTCGCGGGTGCTATCGGCTCACTTCTTCTTGAGGCCCTTCTGCAGCTCCTTCACCTGCTCGCGCAGGGCCTTGGCCTCGTTGACCTGGCCGAGCTTCTCCAGCTCGTTGGCCTGGAGGAGGAGAGCCTTGATCTTGCGCTCGAACTCCTGCCGTTCCTTCCGGGCGGCGAGGTTGTGCTTCTGTTTCTCGATGTTCGAGCGCATCTCGGCGACCTTCGAGCTGTTGCCGGCGCTCTGGTAGGCGTTGAGCGCGCGGTCGTACCGCTTCTGCTTGGCGTAGACGTACCCCAGCTGGTTGTAGATCTGCCGCCGCAGCTTGCCCGTGGGCCCCTGCTTCAGCGCCGCCTGGAGCTCCCGGAGGGCGCTCTTGAACTGGCCCTTGGAGGAGTAGCACTGCCCCCGATAGAAGAGCACCAACGCGTTCTGCGGCTGCTTCTGGTGCACCTTGTCGAGCCAGAACAGCGCCCGGTCGAAGCTCTTCGCCCCGAGCCAGGATTCACCGGCCAGGAGCTGGTTCTCCACGGTCGGCTTGGTGCGGGCCAGCTTCTCGGCGATCCGCGCCGCCTGGGTGTAATAGCTGACCTTCTGCTGCTGGCTCCTGGTGCGACGGCCGGCGGCGATGCCCGCGTAGGCGGCGGAACGGCCCAGCGCCTGATCCTTGGGGTTGAGGCTGTAGGCCTTGGAGAACGCCTCGGCGGCCTTGGCGTCGTTGCCGAGGGTGGAGTAGGCGACGCCCAGCGCCTGGTAGAGCTTCGGGTTCCTGGGGTCGGCGCTCAGGCGCTGGCGCAACGCCTGGACGGCTTCCCGGGGCCGGTTGGCCTTGGTGGCCGCGCCCGCGAAGAGGAGCGTGTAGAAGCTCCGCTCGCGGGGGGACAGCTTGGCGGGATTGACGCTCTTGAGCGTCTGGTAGGCCTGCTCGTACTGCCTGGCGCGGAGCAGGACCTGGCCCAGGGCGGTCCGGTACTGGGGGTTCTTGCCGTCCAGCTTGACCGCCTTCTGGAGGTTGCCCAGGGCCTGGCTGACCCGCCCCAGCTGGTTCTGGGCCAGCCCGAGCATGTAGTACCCGCCGGCGAAGTCCGGGTTGGTCTTGGTGACGTCCTGAAACTCCTTGACCGCGGTCGCGAAGTCCCTCTTCTGGAACGCCGCGACACCCTTCTGCCAGTCGGCCCGCGCCGGGCCCGCCGCCAGAACGGCGATGGTCGCAGCCGTCACGCCAATCGCCCAGAACCGTCGAGTCAGTTGCATGCCGTAGCCTCCCTCGTTCAGGCCGTACCTTCCGGCCGCGCGCCGGCGGCCTCTCCCAGCAGGGGACGCACCTGTTCCGCGAACATCTCCGCGACGTCGGCCCCCTTGAGCAGGGAGATCGCCTTGCTGTGCTGGTTCACCATGTCGCGGATGACCTCGATGCCGTCCCCCTGCTCGATCCGCGTCCGGGTCGCCAGGTACTGCTTCTCGATCGTCCGCTCGCCGCCCTCGCCCACCAGGGACAGGGCCATGTTCCTGATCTTCTCCGCCAGGCCGAGCAGGGTCACCGGGCTCGGCCGCGCCCCGAGGCGGCCGCCGCCACCCGTCGCACCGGGTTGGACGAGCTCGACCAGCCCCGATGTCACCATGCCGAAGAGCAGCTTCGAGACATCGAAAGCCGCCCATCGGAGCTCCTTGGCGATCTCCTCGATCGACCGCTTGCCGTCGATGCGGGTGACGAGGATCCACTCCTGGGGGCTCAGCGTCACCTGGTCCTGGTTCCGGTCCCGCTCGGGGAAGACCGGCACCATGTCGAGGGACGGGATCTTGCGGGACAACACCCGCCACTCGTCCAGCCGCCGCGCCGCCTCCATCATCAGGTTGGCGTTCGACTTGCGGATGGTGACCTCGGGGCTCTCCTCGCCGGGCCGGAAGACGAACTCCCCGCTCGACCAGATCGCCATCTCGTACACGGCGTGCTCCCCGCGGAGCTCCTCCACGCGCGCGTCCGTGATCTGGCCGTTCTTCAGGAAGATCTCGCCCTCGATGCCGTCCCTGGTGATGTGGAAGGCGCCCGTCTTCCCGGACACCGCCACCAGCTGGATGACGTCCGGCAAGGACAGCTCGGCGAGCGAACCCTGGAGCGCCATCGGCCTATTGTAGCGTGAAGCGGACCGTCAGCACGTAGATCACCGAGACCGGCTTCCCATTCAGGGTGGATGGTTTGAACTTCCACTTCTTGACCGCCGACACCGCCGCCTCGGTGAGGCCGAGGGGCAGGCCGCGCAGCACCTTCACCGACTGGACGTTGCCCTGCTTGTCGATCACGCACTCGAGGACCACGACGCCCTGCATGCGGGCCTGGCGGGCGGCCTCCGGATACTTGGGCTGCGGCGCGCTGATCTTGATCGGCTCGGTGATGTTCCCGCCGGAGATGAAGCGCACGGGACCCGTCTGCGGCGGCGGCGGCGCCTGGGGAACGCCGAGCACCATACTGGTGTCCGGCACGTAGTCGATGTCCTCCTCGGGCTTCTCCTGGCGGATGGGCTCGGGCTGATCCGGCGTCGGGTCCGGGATGGGGACCATCATCATCTTCGGCTTCGGGATGTGCTGCAGCTTCTGCTTCGGCGGCTGCTTGAACTTCACCTGCTTGACCACGAAGATCTTCGTCTTGTGCTTCTCGACGTTCGCCGAGGTCCCCGCGAAGGAGGGCCAGTGCATGATGAAGAAGACCACGTGCAGGACGACGGCGATCCCGAAAGCCCACCGGAGGAGCTTGGTGTCCTGGCGTTCCTCGTGCTCCAGGATCTCGATGACCGTCGGCGGGAGCTTGACATCCGCCGAGGCGCCTTTTTTCACTTTCTGCGACTCAACCACGGTGTCCTCCCATTATTGTTGAACCCCGAAGAGCGCCCAGACATTCTGAATCTCCCGCTGTGTGGGGATCGAGATCGTCTTGATTTCCATACCGATCTTGTCCGGCGCCTGCCGGAGCAGGTCGAAGACCTGGATCATGTCGCCGTAGGTGGCGTCCGGGTCGGTCCGGAGGATCACCGGCTTGTCCGGGTTCTGCTTCAGCTTGTTCGCGATGTAGGGGAGGATCTGATCCATGGTCATGGGCTTGCCGTCGACCTTGATCTGCCCGCCCTGGAGCACGTGCACGTCGATGGAATCTTCCTGCTTGATCTCGGGGGTGGACGTCGACTGCTTCGGCAGCGCGAAGTCGAGCCCGCGGGTCGCCGAGAACACCGACGTCACCATGAAGTAGATGATGAGCAGAAAGGAGATGTCCGCCATCGAGCCGGTGAAGATCTCGGAGGCGATTTCCTTTTTCTTGAGTTTCATGACCACCCCCGCCTAGTTGGTGTCGTCTTTGGTCTTCTGCTCGGACAGGAGGTAGATGACCCTCGCCTTGGCCTGCTTGAGCGCGTCCAGCACCTTGTCGACGTGGTCGTACTTGGTTCCCTTGTCCGCCTTGATCACGAAGGCCTTGTCGGGCGCCTCGGCGACGACGTTCGAGGCGAAGGTGACGACCTCCTCGTCCGAGCCGACCGGCAGGGACATCTCCTTGCCGCTGGAGACCCGGATGACGCCGTCCTTGGTGATGGAGATGAAGGCCGCGTCCTTGGGGACGTTGGTCCGGACCCACGTCTTGGGCAGTTTCACCTGCGTGCGATCCACCTGGACGTTGTACGTGAGCACGAAGAAGACGATCAGCAGGAAGACGATATCCGCCATCGAGGCGGTGAAGATGGAGGCCTCCACGACCCTCTTTCTTCCGCGAAGAATTGCCATGTCGCCTCCCTTAGGCCTGCTGGCTCTCGCCTCCCTGGCCGTAACGCTGACTGTCCATCTCGATGAAGGTCTCCATCAGCATGTTGGTGGCGGTTTCGATCTCGCGCACGTACTTGTTGATCTTGGTCGTGTACCAGTTGAAGGCCAGCTGCACCGGGATGGCAATGATCAGGCCGGTGGCGGTGGTGATCAGGGCCTCGGAGATACCGGCGGCCACCTTGCCGGGGTTGGTCAGGCCCTCGGCCGCCAGGGTGGCGAAGGACTTGATCATGCCGGTGACGGTCCCGAGAAAGCCGAGCATGGGCGACACGTTGGCGGTGGTCGCCAGCACGCCCATCCCGCGCTCGAGGCGGTCGAGCTCGAACAGCGCCGCGTTCTCGATCGTCTTCTCGATGTCCTCGCGACTGTGGCCGTAGCGGAGGAGACCGGCCTTCATGACGGAGGCCACGGGGCCCTTGTACTGCTCACAGACCTTGATCGCTTCCTTGACGTTGCGGTTCACGAGCAACGCCTTGCGGATCCGCGTCAGGAACTCGTTGACGTTGATCCGCGCCTTGGTGAGGGCGATGTAGCGCTCGATGATGAAGGTGAGCCCGAGCAGAGAGAAGAAAAGCAGCGGCCACATGACCGGCCCACCCTGGCGGAAGTACGTGTAAAGTTGTCCGAATCCCACGATGCGTCCTCCTTGCGAGAAGTTGCCGAGCGGCCGTTACCCGGCCCGTACGGCGGTTCATTGTGACCCATTTGGGGGGCGGATACAAGAGGCGCCCCAAGATCCTCACCCGACGATACTTTCACCTTTTGAGGCGAAAGCCCGCGAATGCTAGCACGAGCCATCTATGCGGTCAACAAGCGCTTCCGGCCCACCGGCCGGCGGCGTCCTGAGGCTGGTGATGGCCACCGCCATGGCGTCCGCGGCGTCCTGCGGCGGCGTCCGGTCGAGCCCCAGCAAGCGGGTCACCATGTAGACCACCTGACCCTTCTCGGCGCGACCGTAACCGACCACGGCCGTCTTTACCTCGGCGGGGCTGAAGCTGCGCGTCGGGATCCCCAGCCGGCCGAGCACGGCCAGGAGCACCCCCCGGCTCTCGGCGAGCATGAGGCCGGCCCGGGGGTGCCGGCCCGCGAACCAGCTCTCCACGGCCGCCTCCCCCGGCGCCAGTCCCTCCACCAGCTCCGCGAACCGCGATTGCAGCCGCGCGAGCCGCGGCGCCCTGTCGCCCTTCCCGGTCCGGATCACACCGAAGGCCTCGGCCTCGAGAAGCCGGCCGCGCTGCACAACCACCGCCCAGCCCGTGGCCGACGAGCCGGGATCGACGCCGAGAACACGCCGCACCGGCATCATCGGCCCCCCTCCGCCCGCATCAGGCGCCGGCCAGGACCTCTTCGTCGATGTCGAAGTTGGCCCACACGTTCTGGACGTCGTCGTGGTCGTCGAAGGCGTTCATGAGGCGGATCATCTGCTGCGCCTGCTTGCCCTCCAGGCGCACCTCGGTGGACGGCTGCATGTCGAACTCGGCCGACTCCACCTCCACCCCCAGCTCCTCCAGGCGCGCCTTGACGCGGTGGAGATCCTCCGGCGCCGTGTAGAGGCGGTAGTACTCCTCGTCGTCGGTGTCCAGGTCGTCGACGCCCGCGTCCAGCGCCAGCTCCATCAGCCGGTCCTCGTCCGGGCCGCCCTCCCGCGGCACCAGGAGCACGCCCTTGCGGGTGAAGAGCCACGCCACGCACCCGTTCTCGCCTAGGTTGCCGCCGTGCTTGGAGAACAGGTGCCGGATCTCGGCCGTCGTCCGGTTGCGGTTGTCGGTGAGGACCTCGATGAGGACGGCGACCCCGCCCGGACCGTAGCCCTCGTAGCTGACCGCCTCGTAGCTGACGCCCGGCAGCTCACCGGTGCCCCGCTGAATCGCGCGCTTGATGTTGTCGGCGGGCATGTTGGCGGCCTTCGCCGCCTGTACCGCCGCCCGCAGCCGCGGGTTGGCGTCGACGTCCCCGCCCCCCTCGCGCGCCGCGACCGTGATCTCGCGGATGAGCTTGGTGAAGATCTTGCCGCGCTTGGCGTCCTCGCGGGCCTTCTTGTGCTTGATGCTGCTCCACTTGTTGTGGCCGGACATGCTGCCTCCTCCACTGTCGGGCACGCCCCGGGGCATGCGCGTCGATTATACCCCCGCGCTTGTTGACTTTGTCTTCAAGACGCAGATAATGAGAACGGTATCCTTCATCTCTCGGGCCGGAAGTGGTAAATACGAAGGTATGAAAAACAATATCCTCCTCATCGAATACGAGGCCCGCTCCGTGGAACGGGTCAGGGCGGCCCTTCCGGAGGCCGATTACGACCTCAGGGTCGCCGCGGACCTCGATGCGGCGGTCGAGATCTGCGCCCACTTCGAGCCGCACGCCGTCATCACGACCTCGGTCCTGCCCAACACCGCCCTCGCGGACGCCATCACCCAGCTCCGCGCCCGCGCCGGCCTCGCCAACACCCCGTTCCTGATCCTGATGTCCGGCTACAAGGGGGCCGACCCCCGGGGCGACGCCGCCCGGTACGGCGCCCAGGACATCCTCGAACGTCCCTTTTCCGGGGAGACCCTCAAGCAGCGGCTGGGCCGCCTGCTCGCCACGGCGCAGGACGTGGCGGCCACCCAGGCCGTGCCCCGCGAGGTGCTGGGCGCCATCCAGGCCCAGGCCGCCAAGGAGGGCGGCGCCCCCTCCCTGACCTCGGAGGACCTCTTCGCCGACATCCTCTCCGACCTGTCGGAGCCCCAGAAAGGCGGCGAGCCCGCGGTAACCGGCGGCGCCGGCGAGAAGGCGGCACCGGCCGCGGCCGGGCCCGAAGCGTCCAGCATCGACAAGAAGCTCGAGGAAACCCTGGCCGACGTGCTCGGCGTGGGCCAAGAGGCCAAGGCCGAGAAAGCCAAGAAGCCCGACGTCGAGGCCGACGTCGACAAGATCCTGTCCGACACCCTGGCCGGCCTCGACATCACGCCGCCGGCCTCTGCGCCGACCGCCAAGAAAGAGGCGAAGGCGGAACCCGCCGCGGCCGGGGGCGCGCCCGAGATCCAGGGCGAGAAGTTCGGCCACTACATCCTGCTCGAGCACGTGGCCACCGGCGGCATGGCGGAGGTCTTCAAGGCCCGCATGATGGGCATGGAGGGTTTCCAGAAGACGGTCGCGATCAAGCGCATCCTGCCCCACCTGACGGACAACGACGAGTTCGTCAACATGTTCATCGACGAGGCCAAGCTCGCCGCCCAGCTCAACCACAACAACATCATCCACATCTACGACCTGGGCAAGATCGACCGCTCGTACTACATCGCCATGGAGTACATCGAGGGCTGGGACCTGCGGTCCGTGCTCCAGCGCTGCCGCGAAAAGTCGGTCGTCATGCCCATCCGGCACGCGCTCTCCATCGCATCGCTCCTGGCCGGGGCCCTCGACTACGCCCACCGCAAGCGCGATTTCGAAAACCGGGAGCTGGGTTTAGTCCACCGCGACGTCTCTCCGCAGAACGTCCTCATCTCCCGCGAGGGCGACATCAAGCTCTGCGACTTCGGCATCGCCAAGGCGGCGTCGAAGGCGTCCCACACCAGGGCCGGCGCGCTGAAGGGCAAGCTGCAGTACATGTCCCCCGAGCAGGCGTGGGGCAGGGAGATCGACCACCGGTCGGACATCTTCTCCCTCGGCCTCGTGCTCTACGAGATGCTGACCGGCCGCCGGGTCTTCGCCGGCGACTCCGAGATGTCGGTCCTCGAGCAGGTGCGCAACCCGCAGGTCGCGCCGCCGTCGACGGTCAATCCGGACATCCCGGAAAAGGTCGACACCATCGTCGTCAAGGCCCTGGCGGCCGACCCCGCCGACCGCTACCAGTCGGCCAAGGACATGAAGCAGGACCTCGACAAGGCGCTGCGCAAGCTGGGTGGGCCGCCGAGCCCCGCCGAGCTCGCGCCCTTCCTGGCCCGCGTCATGGAGGGCCAGGGCCCGCCCGCGCCCCCCGCCGCCGCCGCCCCCGGCGCCGCCCCCGGCGCCCACACCCCCCCGGCCGCCCCCCTGCACGGCGTCGCCCTTCCATTCGCCGGCGACCGCCACCGGTCCGTTCGCCGGCCCGCCGCCCGCCTTCGACAACCCATCTTCACCTCCCGGGTTTCCCGTGGAGCGGGAGACGGCCCTGTTGGAACGTGAACTCGACCGGGCCGTCGAGAAGCACGCAGTCGTCAAGTCGGGACCGCCGGCGGAGCAGCTCAATCAGGCGCGCAGCCGTCTGTTCGCGTTGGACGACCAACTGCGGGCCATGCTGGACCAAGGTCCGGGGTCCTGGAACCTCGAAGCGATGGAGCAGTCCTACCGCGACCTGCAAGCGTCCGCCACCCCCGGGATCGCGAGCATGATCGACACGCGGCTGAAGGCGATCGAAGGTCGCAAACGGATCAAGTCGGAGTATGACGCCTTCGTGGCGATCACCAGCCGCACCGATCAGCGGGACGCGGAGCTGTTGTCGCTGCAAAACACGAGCATGACCAGCGTCCCGGTCGGTTCCAGCGCTGTACGGCTGGGCGCGCCGCAACCGCTCGATGCCCAACCGGGACCGCCGGCTGCAACCTTGAATCCTCCCACAGCCGGAGCGCCCGTCTCGCCCCCGACCACAAGCGGCGGTGCGATTCCGCCGCCGGTTCCGCCGTCCGACGTTGATCTCGGCCAACTGGACGGTGCGGGGATCATTTCGCGGTTGCCGATTCCCCGCCCCGGTGTCCCGCAGCACATTCTTGTCGCCCCGGACGGGCGGCTGCTGGCCTACCTGCAAGCCGGCCGCGGGATCAATCTTGATGCCCATCTGGGGCAGTCGGTCGGTGTGATTGGACGGCGGACCCAGGAAGCACGGCTGCGGTCCGATTTAATC
>CAZXXL010000127.1:0-8860 GCA_964644635.1 uncultured Thermoanaerobaculia bacterium
CTCGGGGTGGCGTGCGCGCAAGCGAAGCAAAGCTTCGCGCGCTTACGCCACCTCGTGATGACAGCGCGAAGGATGCTCCCAATGACGGGAGAAGAGCTCCCGTCAGGGGCTGGCGGGGACGCGATGAGAAGCTGTATCATCAAGAGCGATGACGGTCACCCACGATTCCCGCCGGCGCCACTGGTCCGCAGCCTCCCGGGGCCTGCGCCGCGAGCTGGCCGCAACGATCCCCGTGCGGGAGCTGGCGGACCTCCACCGCCGGCGGCCGTGGCGGCACTTCCTGGTGGCGGCACGGCAGCTGGTCATCCTCGGGGCCTGCTCGTGGGCGCTCTGGCGTTTCGACGATCCGCTGATCTGGATCCCGGCGGCCCTGGTGCAGGGGTTGACCTTCTTCAACGGCACCGTGCTCCTGCACGAGGTCCTCCACCACCTGGTCTGGAGCGGCCCGCGGCCACGGGCGGAGGCCCTCCTGGGCCGTGTCTACGCGTTCTTCACCGGTATTTCGCCCACCCAGTTCGCCCGCTGGCACCTGGACCACCACGCCAGCCTCGGCGACCCGGTCGAGGACCCGAAACGGCACCACCTGAGCCCGAAGAGGAACTCCCGCCTCGTCAAGCTGCTCTATTTCACGCCGGCGCTTTTCCCGATCTACTTCCGGGCCGCGGCGGTGGAGGCCGCATCCTACCCGGAGCCGCTCCGGCGCCGGATCGCGCGCGAGCGGAGGACGGCGATGGCCATCCACGTCGCCGTGGCCGCGGCCCTGTGGCTGCTCGGCGGCGCCGGCGTGATGCTCCGCGTGCACCTCGTACCGCTCCTCTTCGGCTTCCCGCCCTGGTTCGCGATCAATCGCATCGGGCAACACTACCGCATCGATCCCCGCGACCCCGCGCAGTGGGGCACGCTCGTGCGGGGCTCGCCCGTGTGGGACTTCCTCTTCCTGTGGTCCAACTACCACCTCGAGCATCACTACTTTCCCGGCGTGCCCTTCTACAATCTCCGCCGCCTCCACCGGCTCCTGCAGCCCTTCTACCGGTCCCGGCGGATGCGGCCGGTCGGCTACGGGTCGCTGCTCTGGGGCTGGCTGGTGGCCAACGAGCCCCCGCACGCCCGCTGGGAGCCGGGCCCCGCGGCGTGAGCACGACTCTCGCTGCAGCAGCGTGTGACGATGTATTTGAGAAATATTTCACAATTTTCGATCCGGTGCTACAATCGCGCCATGAGCTGGGAGCTGCACCACGTGTCCATCGTCGGGGCCGGCATGATGGGCCGGTCCATCGCCATCAAGGTCGCCCACGAGGGTCTCAACGTCTGCCTCAAGGAGATCTCCATGGAGCGGGTGGAGGAGTGCAGGGAAAAGCTCGTGAGAACCCTCGACCACGACATCGCCCGCTTCAACCTGACTGAGGCCGAGAAGAAGGCCATCCTCTCGCGCATCAGCTGGGTGACCCAGTTCGACTGCGCCGCGGAGTGCGACCTCGCCATCGAGACGGTCCAGGAGGATTTCGAGGTCAAGCGGACCATCGTCCAGGAGCTCGACCAGCGAATGCCCCCCGAGCACCCGATCGTGATCAACACCTCCACCCTGTCGATCACGGAGCTGGCCGCCACCTGCCGGAACCCGGAGCGGGTCCTCGGCATGCACTTCCTCTACCCGGTAACCGCCACCCGGGTGGTCGAGGTGGTCCGGGGTCAGCTCACCAAGGACGATGCCTACGCCCACGCCGTGGAGTTCGCCCGGCTCCTCGACAAGGTGCCAATCAAGGTCTTCGAGATGCCGGGGTTCGTCACCACCCGGGTGGTCCTGCCCCTGATCAACGAGGCCATGCACTGCGTGATGGAGGGCGTGGCGACCGCCGCCGAGGTGGACCTCGCCCTCAAGCTCGGCTACGAGTTCCGGACCGGCCCCCTGGAGTGGGCCGACCGGGTCGGGCTGGACCGGATCTTCAACTGGTTGCAGCACATGTTCCAGGAGACCGGCGAGGCGCGGTTCCGGCCCTGTCCGCTGCTCAAGCGGCTGGTCCGCGCCGGCCTCCTCGGCGCCAAGACCGGCCGCGGCTTCTTCACCTATGACGTCAACCGCCGGCGCCTGGACCGGCTGCCGGACGACCGCCCCGGCCTCGCCTGAGCCGCCCGGCCCGCCCGGGTTCGACGAGCGAAGGAGAAGACCATGAAAATCCTCGTGCTCAACAGCGGATCCTCCTCGGTGAAGTTCCAGATCATCGAGACCGACCTGGAGCGCATGAACGCCCACCGGGACGAGACCCTGGCCAGCGGCCTGGTGGAGAAGATCGGCCTCGCCGACTCCCGCCTCGTGCTCAAGGTCCCGGGCCGGCCCACCTACCAGGACTACCACGAGATCCTCGAGCACCGGGCCGCCATCGAATGGGTGCTCCGCGTGCTCGTCGATCCCGAGCACGGCATCCTCGAGAAGGTCGACGAGATCGACGCGGTCGGCCACCGGGTGGTCCACGGCGGTGAGGCGTTCGCGTCGTCGGTGCTGATCACGCCCGAGGTCCTGAGCATGATCGACGAGTGCTCCGTCCTCGCGCCCCTGCACAACCCGGCCAACCTTCGCGGCTACCGGGCGGCCCACGCCATCCTTCCCGACGTCCCGCACGTGGCGGTCTTCGACACCGCCTACCACCAGACCATGCCGGCGCACTCGTACCTGTACGGGATCCCGTTCCAGTTCTACACCAAGCACCACATCCGGCGGTACGGGTTCCACGGCACCTCGCACCGCTACGTGGCCTTCCGCGCCTCCCAGATCCTGGGCTGGAAGCGGGAGGAGCGGCGCTACATCACCTGCCACCTCGGCAACGGCTGCTCGGTGGCGGCCATCGACCACGGCAAGAGCGTCGACACCTCCATGGGCTTCACGCCCCTCGAGGGCCTGCTCATGGGCACCCGGTCGGGGGACCTCGACCCCGCTATCCTCCCCTGGCTCATGGCCATGGAGGAGATGACCCTCCACCAGATCAACACCATGCTCAACAAGCACTCCGGCCTGTACGGCGTGTCCGGGGTGTCCTCGGACATGCGCGAGGTGCTCAAGGCCCGGGCCAAGGGTCACCGGCGGGCCGACGTCGCCTTCCGCATGTTCTGCTACCGGCTCAAGAAGTACATCGGCGCCTACGCCGCCGCCATGGGCGGAGCCGACGCCGTCATCTTCACCGGGGGCATCGGCGAGAACAGCCCCGAGGTCCGCGAGTGGACCCTGCAGGGCATGGAGTACATGGGCCTCGTGCTCGATCCCGATCGCAACGCGGGCCTCAGCGGCGAGGAGGGCGAGATCACCACCCCCGACTCGCCGGTCAAGGCGCTGGTGGTGCCGACCAACGAGGAACGGGTCATCGCCCGGGACGTGGTCCGGGTCCTCAACGGGATCATGCCCACCTTCGCACCGCCGGAGACCTTCGACTGAGGCGCCGTGACACCGGGAGGCGGGGCCTCCCGGTGTCACGGCGTCCCGAGCGAGGGCCCGCCAGGGCCGGAGCGAAGGGACCCCCTCACGCCCGGAGCGCTCCCCGGAGCAGTCGGCAGCGCGCTCCGCCTACACCGTGTCATTGCGAGGCGCGAAGCGCCGAAGCAATCCCTCCACGATTGGAGCCCGCCACGGAGCAGTGGGCAGCGCGCTCCAAAGCTGTTAGGGATGGCCACGCCGGGCGCCTGCGGCGCCCGGCTCGCCATGACAAAGGAAAGAGCTACGCCGCGGAGCACTTCCCCGGGCCTCACTCCCCGGCCGTGCGGCTGGCCGCCTCGAGCATCTTGCTCGCCCGGTAGGTGTAGTTGAGCCCGGAGATGATCACGAAGGCGAAGGACGTATAGAAGAACGCGGATAGCAGCCACCCCGGAATTGAGCGGATGTTGGCCAGGATCACCAGCGTGACCGTGGCCACGTGCATGAAGGTGGTCAGCTTGCCCCAGACGGTGGGTGTGAAGCGGCGGATGCCGGCGGCCAGGTAGAGAAAGAGGGCCATGGCCACGATGAGGATGTCCCGGAACAGGGCCAGGATGGTCAGCCAGAGTGGAATCACGACCGCCTGCCCCTGGGGGATCGTCAGCGCGATGTACGCGGTGGACAGCAGGAGCTTGTCGGCGAGGGGATCCAGGTAGGCGCCCACGAGGGAGCGCATGTCGAGCAGGCGCGCCAGCATCCCGTCCATGGCGTCGGTGATGCCGGCGAGGACGAAGACCAGGGCGGCGAGCCTGAAATCGTGCCCGTTCACCGCGAGCACGAAGAAGGGCACCATCGCCATCCGCAGGAGGGTGATGAAGTTGGGCACGGTGAGCGGCCGCAGCGACTGCTCGACGGTCGCCCGGATCTTCTTGCGCCCGGCGGAGGGTTCCCGATCCTTCACTCGTTCACCTGGCCGCGGTTCTTCAGCCACAACAGGCGAAGCCCGTCGAGGGTGAGGTTGGGTTCGACGTGATCGACCAGTTTGCAGTGCTCCGCCACCTCGCCGGCGAAGCCGCCGGTGGCGATCACCGGGGCCGGGCCGATCTCGGCGAGGATCCGCCGCGTGACGCCTTCCACGAGGCCGAGGTATCCGTAGAAGATTCCGGACTGGATGCTGTCCACGGTTCCCTTGCCGATCACCCGCGGAGGCGGCGCCATGGCCACGGTGGGCAGCTTCGCCGTGCGCGCGAAGAGGGCCCCGGCGGTGATCCCCGGCCCGGGCGCGATCACGCCGCCGAGGTACTCGCCGTTCGCCGACACGACCTCCCAGGTGGCGGCGGTACCGAAGTCGATCACCACGCACGGCCCGCCGTACTTGGCGTGCGCCGCCACCGCGTCGCACAGGCGGTCGGCGCCCAACTCCTGGGGCGTCTCCACGCGCAGTGGCATCCCGGTGCGGATCCCGGGCTCGACGAAGAACGGCTCGGAGCCGAGGAACTTGACGACCGCCTGGCGCAGGTGGGGATCGAGCGGGGGGACCACCGAGGCGACGGCCACCCCGGCCAAATCGGCGATACCCACCCCCTCCCAGTCGAGGAGCTGGCGCAGCCACATGCCGGTCTCGTCCGCCGTCCGGTCGGCGTGGGTGGACAGGCGCCACAGGGAGCGGTGCTCGGCGCCCTCGAGCAGCCCCACGACCGTATGCGTGTTCCCCACGTCCAGCGCCAGGAGCAGATCTTTCATGCCTCGTCCTCCCGCGGCGGGTTCCACCGTCCGCACCGGAAGAACCCCGCCCCGTCAGTGTGCCGATCATTCTAGCCGAGCCGCGGCGGCGGCCCGCCGCTCGGCCCGCCGCAAGCGCGGTATGATGAGCCCGATGAGGGGAGATGCCGGTGACACAGGGGACCGCCTCCGGTCCAGGGTCGAGAGCCTCCTGGCCCGCTGCGCGGACTGGAGCCGCGCCGGGCGTCACCGGAAGGTTCTCGAGGCCATCGAACGCCTCCTGCCCCTGACCACCGAGCGGCCCAGCCTCGAGGCCGAGCTGCTGATCTGGAAGGCCCAGGCCCTCCTCGCCATGGATCTCCCCCAGCGGGCCTATGCGGCGGCGTCCAGGTCGTGGATTCTGGCGCCGTCGTCCCACGCCTGTCACCTCATGGCCGGCTCGCTCCTTCACCGGGGTGAAACGGAACGCGCGGAGGAGCTCCTCCGCTCGGGGCTGGCCGATTTTCCCGGTGCCGTGCACCTCGCGTTCCAGCTCGCCTTCCTGCTCTCGGAGCAGGGACGGCTCCCGGAAGCGCTGGAGGTCATCGAGGATATCGAGGCCGAGGACGACGAGGTCGAGGTGCTGCGCCTCGGGATGCTGACCAACCTGCTCACCCAAATGGGCCGCTGGGGCGAGGCCGAGGCGGCGGTCACCGCGGGCCTCGAGCAGTACCCCGGGTCGGGGCTCCTGGAAGAGGCGCGCACCCTGCTCCTCCGCACCCGCCTCCGGCGCGAGAGCATCGAGCGCCTCGCCGGCTCCTGGGAGCAGAGCCTGACACCGCTCGCCGGCCGGGCCGCCGAGGTCGACGAGCGGATCACCGACGTCGCCTCGGCGCTCGAGCTGCCGCGGGTCTCGGCGCTGGCGGCCCGCAGGCTGTGGCGCGCGGTCCTGGCGGCCCGCGCCATCCGGCCGCGCGCGGCCCCGGCCTGGGCGTGCGCCCTGCTCGCCGCCGTCCTCGAGATCGACGGTGAGCCCGGTCACGGCCCCGGGCTCGCCCGCGTGGCTGGAGCCAGCCCGGCCACGGTCCGCGCCGCCATGGGCAGGATCCGCGCCTACGTCGCCGGCCTCGAGCCCGGCTTCGTGCGGCGCTCCTTCGCCGTCTTCAACAACCCGCGGCTGACCCGGGCCTCCGGGCCCGCCGCCGGGGCCGATGACGCGCGGCCCGGCGAGTTGATCGAGTTTCCCGGACGTCAAAGGAGCAAACCATGAGATCCCACACCCCGAAAGTCCTCCTGGCCGTCCTGTTCCTGGCGGCCTTCGCGCCGCCGGCCCACGCCGCCGTCCGCGAGCTCCACAAGGCCTGGCGCTTCCCCGCCGCCGACGGGAAGAAGGTCGTGGTCGACGCCCAGGACACCGACGTCATGGTGCGCGCCGCCGACGTCAAGGAGGTGATGATCACCGCCGAGCTCAAGATCTCCGGCGTCACCACCGGCCAGGCGGACCGGTGGATCACGACCCACACGCCCCGGTTCCAGGACGGCGTCGAGGCGCTCGAAGTCACGATCCCGGCCGGCCGCCACGGCTTCCTCGGCCTGGGCATGGTCACCGCCCGGGCCAAGATCGGCGTCATCCTCCCCATCACCATGATCCCGGACCTGACGACCCGGAAGGGCTCGATCAAGATCCGGGGTGATTTCCCTACCGCCGATCCCCTCCATCTCCGCACGGCCGAGGGCCCGGTCGAAATGACCGGCGCCGCCGGGAGCGTGGACCTGCGAACGGTCTCCGGGGATGCGCGGATCACCGTCGTCCGGCCTCTGGACGCGTTCTTCGCCCGCACGGCGTCCGGCGACATCGTCCTCACCGGCGGCGCCAAGAAGGTCCACGTCGACTCGGCGTCCGGGGACATCTGGCTCAACAACCTCTCCGGCCCGGTGAACGTGGTCAGCGCCAAGGGCAAGGTCACGCTGCGCTGGGACCGGCTCGACCCCGGAACCGCGGTGCGGGTGCGCAACACCTCCGGCGAGATCCACCTCATCCTGCCGGCCGGCGTCCGGCCCGCGGGGGAGCTGCGGACGGTCAAGGGGAAAATCCTCACCGACTTTCCCGCCACCATCAGTCCCGACGGCCTCACGGTGAGCTTCGGCGGCGACGGACCGTCCCTAGACGTGGAGACCGCCTCCGGCCGCATCGAGGTCACCAGGGCCGGCGACGGGGACGGCTGGAAGATCAAGCCGCCCCCGATCGAGAGGGAGCGGTAGGCGCAGCCCCGGGGCGCCGCGGGGGAACCTTTTCGGCCGAGCCTCGTTTTCCTGTATGGATGACGCCGGATCACCGGCCATGGAGAGTCTCATGCACCGACGAACCTTCCTCGCCTTCCTCGCCGTCGCGATGCTGGCGGCCCCCTCCCCGGCCGCCCAGAGCCGGGTCATCCGCGGCGTCGTTCCCGCCGACAAGCTCGAGCGGGTCGCCATCACCGTGGCGGTGGGCGACGTCCGGGTCGTCCCTGCGCAGGACGACGCCGTCCACGTCACGGTCCGGCTCACCCCCCGCAGGGGCGGCCTCTTCGGCTCCATCGCCGCCGCCAGGCGCCAGGTCGACGAGGCCGAGCTCGCGGCCGACCGGCAGGGCTCCACCCTCGACCTGCGCATCCGGACGACGGGGGAGAACCCAAAGTTCGAGGCGGCCTGGGACGTCGCGCTGCCGCCGTCGCTGGCGTTGAAGGTGGACGCCGGCGTGGGTGACCTGGCGATCCGGGGAACCCGGGCCGATCTCGAGATCCACGACGGCGTCGGCGACGTCACCATCCGCGCCTCGGGCGGGCGCATCAACGTGAAGATCGGGGTCGGTGATCTCACCGTCCGGGCCCCGGCCGCGGCCTACGGCGCGATCTCCGCCAGCACCGGCGTCGGCGACGCCGAGCTCGAGGGGGCCGGCGGCACCGTCTCGGGCAAGGGGATGATCGCCAAGAGCCTTCGCTGGTCCGGCTCCGGGCCGGGTGCCATGGCCCTGGCGACCGGCGTCGGCGACATCGTGGTCCGGCTGACCGGTCAGCGGGCCGGGGGCGGAGGCTCCCGGTAGCGGACCACCGTCAGCCGGCGCCCGGCCACCTCCCGCGTCCTCTCCGCGGTGCGGACCCAGGTGACACCGTCCGCCGTCACCCTCCCGCCCAGGCGCCGCGCCACCCCCAGGCCGGCGTCGCCACACGAGACGAACGTCCAGCCGTGAACGCCGCCCGCCGCGAGCGCGCCCAGCAGCGGGTCGAGATCACCGCCCGCGTGCAGGAGCATGAACCGCCGCCGGGTCCACAACGGTCCGGCGAGCTCGGGCAGGTAGAACGTGTCGGTCACCACCACCTCGCCCTCGGCGGTCGCCCCGGCCACCGCCCGCATCAGCGTCCGGTTGCCCCGGCTGACGTGGACCAGAAAGGCCGTCCCGAAGAGCTGGACGAGAACCGCCGCGGCCGCGACCACAGCGATCGCCGCCCGCTTGGCGCGGCGCCAGGGCGCCCGCGGCCGGACCGAGGCCGCCAGCAGCGCGGTCAGGAGCAGGAGCGCGGGCAGGAAGAACCGCGCCCCCCACTGGAACCCGCCGTCCACCGGACTGGCCAGCACCAGGATCCCCACCAGCCACGCCGCGAGCGCGCCCGTCACGCGCCGCCGCCAGATCAGCGTGCGGTCGCGGTCGCCGGCATCGGCCAGGGCGAGCGGCAGCGCGGCCAGCAGGAGCCAGCAGGCGGTCGCCGAGCGGACCGGGAA
>CAZXXL010000128.1:0-8854 GCA_964644635.1 uncultured Thermoanaerobaculia bacterium
TTGTCGTGTGTTGTTTTGTATGTTGGGCTTGTCCACCGGAGTTGCACGCGTGATGATCGTCGGCATCGTGAGACGTGTGTAAGAGACAGGCGTGGTGGTGACCACGGCGGCCCGGGAACCGTTTCTCACCGCTGGCTAGCTCTCGGGGGCCGTGCGTCACCGCACGCGCCTGCTGGTGGTGGTCGACCTGTCGCTGCCCCGCAACATCGAGGTTCCGCGACCGCTCCCGGCCGGGCTGGTGGCGATGGACATCGCCGGCCTCGGCCGCAGCCTGGAGCGTGACCGGCGGCGGCGGGCCGGCGCCGTCCGGCTCGTGGAAGGCATCGTCGAGCAGGAGCTCGCCGCCTGGCTCGACTGGGTCCGGTCCCGGCGCCGGCCGGCCGGAACGGCGAGGCAAGACCGTGCCGCCGGGTAGCGCCCCGGCCGACAGGGAGGAACCATGTTCCCCGTGATGCTATCGGTTCGCGATCGTGAGTGCCTGGTGGTGGGGGGCGGCGGCGTCGCCCTGCGCAAGGTGGACGCCCTGCTCGGCGAGGGCGCCCGCGTGAGGGTCGTCGCCCCGGCGGTCGTCGAGCCCCTCGAGCGGCTCGCCCGCGCCGGCAGGATCCGCCTCGAGCGGCGGCCGTACCGGCACGGGGAGGCCGCCGAGTACACCCTCGCCTTCGCGGCCACCAACGACCCGGAGGTGAACCGCGCGGTGTTCGAAGACGCCGACGGCGCGGGGGTATGGGTCAACGTCGCCGACCAGCCGGAGCTCTGCACCTTCCACCTGCCGGCCGTCGTCCGCCGCGGCCCCCTACGCATCGCCGTGGCCTCGGACGGCCAGGCACCCTTTGCCGTGCACCACCTGCGCCGCCTCCTGGAGCGCAGGTTCGGCCGCGAGTGGGCGGAGTGGGCGGACGCGGCCCGCCGCTTCCGGCAGCGCGTCCGCGCGCTCACCGGCGACCGCGGCGTGCGCGAGCGTCTTTACGACCGCTTCTTCGCGGCGTCCATCGACGAGGAGGCGCTGGCGCCGCGCGTGCTCCCCGAGACGGCGATCCGCGACATCCTCGGCACGGCGTCCGATCCCGCGCGCTTTCCCGAGCGCCGGCCTTCCCGGCCCGCGGCCGGGGAGCGGTCCCCGGCGCCGGGTCTGGTGTCCCTGGTCGGCGCCGGCCCCGGCTGCGCCGGCCTGCTCACCCTGCGCGGGTACCGGCGTCTGATGGCCGCCGACGCCGTCGTGTACGACCGCCTGGCCGCCACCGCCCTCCCTCCCGACCTGCCGGCGTCGGTGTCGCTGCACGCCGTGGGCAAGACCCCGGGCCGCCACCCGGTGCCCCAGGAGGAGATCAACGCCCTGCTCGTCCGCCTCGCCCGCTCAGGACGGCGGGTGGTCCGGCTCAAGGGCGGTGATCCCTTCGTCTTCGGGCGCGGCGGGGAGGAGGCCGAGGCCCTGGCGGCGGCCGGCATCCCCTTCGAGATCGTCCCCGGGGTGACCGCCGGGATCGCCGTTCCCGCCTTTGCCGGCATCCCGGTCACCCACCGCGGCGAGGCCGTCCGCGTCACCCTGCTCACGGCCCACGAGTGCACCAAGAGCCGCGGCCCCCAGGTCCGCTGGGACCTCCTGGCGCGCGATCCCCACGCCACCCTGGTGGGCTTCATGGGCGTCACCACGCTGCCCCGCACAACCCGCGCCCTCCTCGACGCCGGCATGGACCCGCAGACGCCGGCCGCCATCGTCGAGCGCGGAACCACCTCCCGCCAGCGCACCGTCCGCGCCACCCTCGCCACCCTGCCGCTGCGCGCCCGCGCCGCCGGGATCCGGCCCCCCGCCGTTCTCGTCATCGGGCCCACCGTCGCCCGCGGGGAACGGTTAGACTGGATGGGGCGGCTGCCACTGGCCGGACGCCGGATCCTCCTCACCGAGGGCCTGCGGCCCCTCGCCGGGGCCCTGGAGCTGGAGGGCGCGGAGGTCGTGGTGGTTCCGGTCCCGCTGACGCCGGCGGCCCGGGTCGTCATCGAGGCGGCGCCGCTGACCGATTGCGTCGTCCGCACGGCGGCCGAGGTGGAGGCTCTCGACGGCGAGCGGGGCACCGCCGGCTGGGGAGAGGATGTCACCACCTGGTGCCTCGACACCGGCGCGGCCCTACGGGCCGCCGCGCTGGGCTGGACCCGGGTGGGGCGGATCGAGGAGGGCCGGGATGGGCTCGAGTTGCCGGAAGTCCTGTGCGGGGGGTTGCCGAGGGCGGTCTGAAGATGCCGTGGGCCGCCGCCGGCCGGAGGCGTAGGGCCATGCTCCGCCTCGGCCTCCGCACCAAGTTCTTCCTCTACTCGAACACGGTGATCGTCATCACCGCCAGCCTGGTGGTCACGCTTTGGGTGGTCCACGCCAGGCGGGCCACCTACGAGGCGGTGGTCCGCCGCGCGCGGACCATCAGCGACGCCTTGGCGGTCGGCGTCACCGACACGCTGCGGCTGGCGGACACCCACGACCTGCCCGTGAGAACCCACATCCATCGCTCCATCACCCAGCTCCTGGCCCGCAACAGCGACCTGCTCAAGTACGTGATCGTCTGCGATCCGGCGGGACGGATCCTCGACGCCACCCGGCCGGACCTGTGCGACCAGATCTTTCCCCGCGTACCGCCGCGCGGGACCGGCGGCCCGGGGCTCCACCGCGCCCTCATCACCGACACCGACGGCAGGCAGGTGCTCGAGTTCACCACCTCGCTCGGCGAGGAGGGCCGGCCGGCCGGCTTTCTGGCCGCCGGGTTCTCCCTCCACCCGATCGAGGTCACCATGGAGGTCATCGGCAAGCGGGCCCTGGTGGTCGCGATCCTGCTGATCCTGGGCAACTCCATCGTCACCGCCATCTACGTGGAGTCCCTCATCCGCCCCATCCTCGCCCTCAACGCCACCATGAAGCGGGCCGGCAAGGGGGACCTCACCGTGCGCGCCGACGAGCGCCGGGGCGACGAGGTGGGCGAGCTGGCGCGCGCCTTCAACCGCATGATGGGCGAGCTCGAGCAGGCCCAGGAGGCGGCCCGCGTCCACGCCGCCCAGCTCGCCCACACGGAGAAGATGGCCGCGGTCGGCACCCTGGCCGCCGGGGTCGCGCACGAGATCAACAACCCGCTGGCCGGGATCATGAACTGCGTCGAGACCCTCTCGGCGGACCCGGGCGACCCCGAGACCTACGCCCGGTACCTCGGCATGATCCGTGACGGGCTCAAGCGCATCGAGCGGATCGTCCACAACCTGCTCGACTTCTCGCGGCCCCGGGAGCCCATGCCGGAGCTGACGTCGCTCAATCACAGCGTCCACCACGTGGTCGAGCTGGTGCAGTACCAGCTCAACGAGGGCGGGATCGAGCTTTACCTCGAGCTCGATCCTACGGGCGCCATGGTGCTCGCCGACCACTTCCAGATGGAGCAGCTCCTGCTCAACCTGGTGCTCAACGCCATCGCCGCCATGCCGCGGGGCGGCGTCCTCACCCTGGCGACGAGAACCACGCGCGGGGCGGTCACGCTCGAGGTCACCGACACCGGGATGGGGATTCCCGAGGACATCCGCCCGCGGATCTTCGACCCGTTCTTCACCACCCACCAGATGGGCGAGGGCACCGGTCTCGGGCTCGCGGTTAGCCACCGGATCGTGCAGGCCCACCGCGGCCGCATCGAGGTGGAGAGCCAGGTGGGCAAGGGGACGACGATGCGGGTGGTGATCCCCCACCAGGCCGAGCCCGCCCTCCGGGAGGATGACGATGCAGATTCCGTGTGAAGGACGCTTCCTGATCATCGAGGACGAGCCGCTCCTGCGCATCACCATGAGCGACGCGCTGGAGAAGAAGGGCTGGATCGTCGACCAGGCCGAGAACGGGGTCAAGGGTCTCGCCCTCTTCAAGCGGTTCCTGCACGAGTTCGTGCTCCTCGACCTGGTGATGCCGCGCATGGGCGGCATGGAGGTCCTGCACGAGATCAAGGCCCTCGCCCCGAACACAACCGTGGTCATCATCACCGCCTACGGCACGGTGGAGAAGGCGGTGGAGGCCATGAAGGAGGGGGCGGCCGACTTCATCACCAAGCCCTTCTCCATCTCCCAGCTCATGGTGCGCCTCAACGCCATCTGCTCGACCCGCCGCCTTCGGGAGCAGAACATCCAGCTCCAGGAGCAGCTCGAGCGCCGCTTCTCCTTCGCGAACATCATCGGCAAGAGCAAGCAGATGCAGCAGATCTTCGAGGTCATCAAGGTGGTGGCCAACTCCGACGCCAACGTGCTGATCCAGGGCGAGAGCGGGACCGGCAAGGAGCTCGTGGCGTCGGCGATCCACTTCAACTCGCCGCGGCGGGCGAGGCCCTACATCCGGGTGAGCTGCGCCTCGCTGCCGGAATCGCTCATCGAGTCCGAGCTCTTCGGGTACGAGAAGGGCGCCTTCACCGGCGCCAACCAGCGGCGCATCGGGCGCTTCGAGGCGGCGAACGGCGGCACCCTCTTCCTCGACGAGATCGGCGACCTGCCCCCGTCGATCCAGGTCAAACTCCTCAGGGTCCTCCAGGAGCGCCAGATCGAGCGCCTGGGATCGCACCGTTCCATCGACATCGACGTCCGTTTCGTCGCCGCCTCCCTCCGCCCCCTCGAGGAGGAGGTGACCGCCGGGCGCTTCCGCGACGATCTCTTCTTCCGCATCAACACCGTGACCCTCGCGCTGCCCCCGCTGCGGGAACGGCGGGAGGACATCCCACTGCTGGCGCAGACATTCCTCCACGAGTTCACGGCCGAGCGCGGCTGCGAGATCGAGGGGTTCAGCGACGACGTCCTGGAGATCTTCGACACCTACCAGTGGCCCGGGAACGTGCGCGAGCTCAGGAACGTGGTCGAACGCGCCGTCCTCTTCTGCCGCGGGCCGAAGGTCCAGGTGGACGACCTGCCCCAGAACCTCACCTCCCTGGCCACCCGGGGGCGGGTGGAGGTCGGTCCGGGGCCCGTCGCGCCCCTCCACGAGACCCTCCGGGAGACCGAGATCCGCACCATCCTCCGCGCCCTGAACGCCACCGGAGGGCGGCGGGCCGAGGCCGCGGAGCTGCTCGGCATCAGCCGCAAGACCCTCTGGGAAAAGATCAAGAACTACGGCCTCGAGGACTCCGTCCCCCGCCCGTAATCGTGCCCCGACGCCGTTCGCCACCGGCCCGCCGGGCGCGGGCGGCCGCGGCCGCCCGGGACCCGGCCGGCGCTGCCGGTCTCACCTCTTGCCGGCCGCCTCCCCGGTGGCGGCGCCGTGGAGCTTGATCTCGACCTTCTCCTCGAGCCCGGCGTAGTACTCCCTCAGGATGGCCACCACCTCGGGCTTGGAGAACTCCTTGGGCACCGGCTTGCCCTCGGAGAGCATCTTGCGCAGCATCGTTCCCGAGAGCAGCAGGCGCGAGCCGGAGACGTGGGTGCCCTGCTCGTCGATGACGGCCCTGCTCTCGTGGGGACAGGTCTTCATGGACGCCATCTCGCCGCAGTCGTAGCAGTAGAAGGTCCAGTCCATCTTGAGCGGCTGCAGGCGCAGCGCCCCGTGCGGGATCTCGTCGAAGATCTTGTGGGCGTCGAAGGGGCCGTAGTAGTCGCCCACCCCGGCGTGGTCACGGCCGACGATCAGGTGGCTGCACCCGTAGTTCTGGCGGAAGACGGCGTGGAGCAGCGCCTCGCGCGGACCCGCGTAGCGCATCTCCAGGGGGTAGCCGCCCTGGACCACCCGCTCGCGGCGGAAGTAGTTGTTCACCAGGGCCTCGATGCACCGAACGCGCACGTCGGCGGGGATGTCCCCGGGCTTAAGCTTGCCCAGCAGCTGGTGGATGTACACGCCGTCGCAGACCTCGATGGCCACCTTGGCCAAATACGCGTGGGAGTTGTGCATGGGGTTTCTCAGCTGCAACGCGGCCACCGTGCTCCACCCGCGCTCGTCGAAGATCGCCCGGGCCTGATCCGGCCGCTGGTAGAGGCTGCCGAACATCTCGGGGAAGTACGACTCGGAAAGAACCTTGACCGGCCCGGCCAGGTTGACCGGCGCCTGGGCCATGACCTTCTGGACCCCGGGGTGCGCCTCGTCCTCCGTCCTGAAGACCTGGCGGCACTCGTACCCCTTGTCGATCGTGTACTTCTCCTCGACCTTGAGCACGCCCATCAGGGTTCCGGTCTCCCGGTCCACCAGGGCGACCTCCTCGCCGATCCGGATCCGCGACGCCAGGTCCTCGTCCGCGGACAGGGTGATGGGAATCGGCCAGAACAGGCCGTTCTTGGAGGGCATGGTGTACTCCGCGCAGACGCCCTTCCAGTCGTCGTGGCCCATGAAGCCGTCCAGGGGCGTGAAGGCCCCGATCCCCATCATGATCAGGTCCGACGTCTCCCTGCTGGTCATGGGGACCTTGGTGAGCGACTCCGCCCGCTTGCGCTCCGCCTCCAGCTCCTCGCCCGCAAGGAGCAGGGGCTTGAGCTCGGGGCTTCCGTGTGGGGGTACCAATCGACTCATGATTCGTCTCCTTTCTCGTTCGTTGTTTCGTCCTGCGGGCGGGTCTCCCGGCGCCGCATCAGTGACCTCCGCCCCGCCGGAAGATGGTTCCCACGAACCACCCGGCGGCCAGCGCGATCAGAACCGTGATGCCTCCGTACAGGTAGGCCTGCCGCTCGGCGAGACGGGCCAGCCACGCCACCAGGCCCGAGCGGCTCACGAAGAGCTCCACCCGGGCCGCGTCGACCAGGGCGTCCGAGCCGAGGAAGTACGTGGTGATGGTGTACTTGGCCTCGGGCGCGTGGGCCGGGATGGTGGCCCGGTAGAAGTACTTCCCGTCCCCGGTCAGGTGGATCCCGTTCTCGTTGACGCCGTACAGGCCCCGGGAGGCCTGCAGCTTCCAGAAGCCGTCGAACAGCTGTTTGGTCCCTGCGGCGGAATCCTCCCCGCGCAGCACCTCCACCCGCGCCCCGGTGACGATGGCGTCCGGGCCGAGCACGACGCCCTCGGCCTCGAGCCGCCGGTTGACGGACTCCAAGACGTTCTTCTCGGGGCACGGGTGGAGCACGTTGCCGCCCGGGCAGCTGATGTTGACCAGGTACAGGGGCGGCACGCCGCCCACGGCGTACTGCCGGACCCCCATCCAGAAAGGCCCCACCCGGCCCTTGAGCATCAACCGCACCGGCCGGCCCGGCGGCGCCTCGACCACCGAGGCGACCTGCGTGGTTCCCGGCGGCACCTGGCCGAAGACCAGCACCTGCTGACCCGAAAAACCGAGCGAGATGCGCACCCGCCGGACGTCGACGCGGCACAGGGGGCTGGCCTCCTGGGCCGGCGCCGGCGGCGCGGCTCCGGTGCCGAGGAGCGCACCGACAACGAGGATCGCCGGAAGCTTCTTCATCATCACCCCCTCCCCGAGCGCGCGAACCCGATCAGGCTCGCGGGGTGGCTCACCAGCCCGTACACCAGCGCCGCCATGACCCCGAGGACGATGATCGCCAGCAGCACCCGGATCTGCTCGCCGCGCAGGCGGCGGCTGGCCAGCACGCCGAACTGGGCGCCGATGGTCGATCCGGCGAAGAGCGCCAGGGCGAGGAGCAGGTCGACGGTGTGATTGCTGGCCGCCTGCTCGACGGTCACGTAGGCGCAGGTGACCATGATCTGGAAGAGCCCGGTGCCCACGGCGACCCGGGTGGGGATGCCGATCAGGTAGATCATCACTGGCATCAGGATGAAGCCGCCGCCCACCCCGAGGAACGCCGCCAGGAGGCCCACCACCAGCCCCGCGCCCACGGGCACCAGCACCGAGATCTCGAGCCCCGACTTGGGGAAGCTCACCTTCAGCGGCAGGCCGCCCACCAGCCGGGACGGCCCTCCGGCCGAGGGCTTCGCCCGCCCGCGGGCCGATGCCCCGCGCAGGGCCCGCATCCCCTCGATCAGCATGGTGAACCCCGTGAAGCCGAGCAGGATCACGTAGAGCAGCTTGAGGGCGAAGTCGAAGCTCCCCATCCCGCGCAGCATGTGGACCAGGCGCACCCCGAGGAAGCCCCCCGGCCAGCTGCCCGCGATCATCGCCAGCCCCATCTTGAAGTCGACGTTGCCCAAGCGGGCGTGGGAGATCATCCCCGAGCTGGCGCCGGCCGTGATCTGGGCCGAGTCGGTGGCCGCCGCCACCGCCGCCGGGATACCGATGAAGATCAGCAGCGGGGTCATGAGGAAACCGCCGCCGACCCCGAACACCCCGGACAGGAAGCCGACGACCCCGCCGATCCCCGAGGCCAGGAGGGGATTCAGCGCGGTGCCGGCCACCGGGAAGTAGATCCTGAGGCCCCAGCCGCCGTAGCCGTTCCCCCGCCCGGCGTGCCGCACCCGGGCCAGCATCGCGCCGGTGACCGCCGCGTGGCAGCCGAGGCAGGTGGCGCGGATCCTGGCCGGGCTCACCCGCGAGCCCGGGGCGCCGGCCGCCTCCACGTCGTGGGCGCCGTGGCAGGTGACGCACGTCGCCACGTCGCGGATCCCGTGACGGTAGGCCGTGCCGTGGGGCGTCCGCTCGTAGCGGAGCACCACGTCCCGCCGCAGGCCGGCGTCCTTCACCACCCGCGGGTCCTCGTGGCACCCGGCGCAGGTGTAGACGACGTTCCCCGCCGAGGTGCGCGAGGGGCCGCGGGCCACGCGGAGGATCCGGTGGGCGCCGTGGCACGACACGCAGGTCGGTGAGAGCGGATCGCCCCGCCTCACGCCGCGCCCGTGCACGCCGGCCGCGAAGGCCGCCCGCTCGGCCCGGTGGCAGGCGCCGCAGGTGGAGGCGACGTGTTGCCGGGAGACGGGCGAGCGCGGCGCGTTGATGGGGACGGTCCCGTGCATCCCGTGGCAGGTGAAGCAGCT
>CAZXXL010000129.1:0-8797 GCA_964644635.1 uncultured Thermoanaerobaculia bacterium
CAACCTGCAGCGCCTTGATGGCCCGGTGCGCGGCAACGGCAAGATCATCCAGGAGCTCGAGGCGGCCTTCCGCGGGGCGGGATGGAACGTCATCAAGGTGATCTGGGGCGCCGACTGGGATCCCCTGCTGGCCCGGGACCGGGGCGGCTTCCTGGTGCGCCGGATGAACGAGGTCGTCGACGGTGAGAGCCAGAAATACAGCGTGTCTCCTGGCTCCCTCATCAGGAAGGAGTTCTTCGGCCGCTACCCGGAGCTCGAGAAGCTGGTCGAGGGGTACTCCGACGAGCAGCTCGCCAAGCTCCGCCTCGGCGGCCACGATCCCCAGAAGGTGTACAACGCCTACCTGGCGGCGGTCCGCACCGAGGGCGTCCCGACCGTGATCCTGGCCCGGACCATCAAGGGCTACGGCCTCGGCGAGGCCGGGGAGGGCCGCAACGTCACCCACCAGCAGAAAAAGCTCAACGAGGAGGAGCTGCGCGACTTCAGAACGCGGTTCGGCATCCCGATATCGGACGAGGACGTGGCGGACGCGCCCTTCTACCGGCCGCCCGAGGGAAGCCCGGAAATGGAGTACCTCCGGGAGCGGCGGCGGGCCCTGGGCGGCTACGTCCCGAAGCGGGTGATCCAGGTTCCCTCTCTGCGCGTGGAGGACCCGTCGGTCTTCGACGAGCTCCTCCAGGGGTCGGGCGGGCGCGCGGTGTCGACGACCATGGCCTTCGTGCGGCTGCTGACGAGGCTCATCGGCGACAAGCGCCTGGGCCCGAGGATCGTCCCCATCATCTCCGACGAGGCCCGCACCTTCGGCATGGAGTCGTTGTTCCGCAAGATCGGGATCTACTCCCACGCCGGCCAGCTCTACGAGCCCGTCGACCGTGAGATGCTCCTTTACTACCGCGAGGCCCGGGACGGCCAGCTGCTCGAGGAGGGCATCACCGAGGCCGGGGCGATGTCGTCGTTCATCGCCTCGGGGACCTCCCACGCGAACCGGGGCGTGACCACGATTCCCTTCTTCATCTTCTACTCGATGTTCGGCCTCCAGCGGGTGGGCGACCTCGTCTGGGCGGCCGGGGACTCCCGCACCAGGGGCTTCCTCATCGGCGGCACCTCAGGGCGCACCACCCTGGCCGGCGAGGGTCTCCAGCACCAGGACGGGCAGAGCCACCTCCTCGCCCTGCCGGTGCCCAACCTCCGCGCCTACGATCCAGCCTTCGCCTACGAGCTCGCCGTCATCATCCGCGACGGCATTTCGCGGATGTACGACAGGAACGAGGACGTCTTCTACTACATCACGGTGGGGAACGAGCCCTACGCCATGCCGCCGATGCCGGAGGGAGCCGAGGAGGGAATCCTCCGCGGCCTCTACCGCCTGCGCCCGGCCGCCGCGGGGGATCCGGCGCTGCCCGCCCACCTCGTCGCCAGCGGCGCCATCGTCAACGAGGCCCTGCGCGCCCAGGCCATCCTCGCCGAGCACTTCAACGTGGCGGCCGACGTGTGGAGCCTGACCAGCGTCAAGGAGCTCTACCGCGACGGCATCACCACAGAGCGCTTCAACCGCCTCCATCCGGACGCCGCCGAGCCACGGCTCACCCACGTCGAGCAGGCCCTGGCCGGCGCCGGCGGCCCCTTCGTCGTCGCGACCGACTCGGTGAAGGCCCTGCCCGCCGCGATCTGCCGCTGGTTCCCCCGGCCGCCGGTCATTCTCGGCACCGACGGCTACGGCCGCAGCGACGGCCGGCCCGCGCTGCGCCGTTTCTTCGAGGTCGATGCCGAGCACATCACGGTCGCGGTTCTGAGCTCCCTGGCCGCCGACGGGGTCATCGACCCCGGCGTCCCGGCCGCGGCCATCGAGGAGCTCGGCATCGACCCAGAATCACCCGACCCGTCCCGGGTCTGACCGAGGTCCCGACATGACGACCACCATCACCCTGCCCGCCCTGGGCGAAAACATCGAAACCGCGGACGTCGTGACCGTTCTCGTCGAGCCCGGCCAGCGCGTGACCGCGGAGCAACCCATCGTCGAGGTGGAGACCGGCAAGGCCTCGGTGGAGATTCCGGCCCCCGTCGCCGGCATCGTCCGCGAGATCGTCGTCCGGCCGGGCGACAGCATCCCGGTCGGCGCGCCCATCGCCATCGTCGAGGCCGATGCCGCGGACGCCCCCGCAACGGACGCCCCGGCCGCCAGGGAGGAAGCCCCCGTCCCAGCCCCGCCTCCGAAGCCCGCACCCGCCCCGCAGCCGGTCACCTTCCCGGCCCCGTCGCACGCCGCGGCCGCTCCGGCGCCCGCCGCCAGGCTGGTTCCGGCGGCGCCTTCGGTGCGGCGCCTCGCCCGGCAGCTCGGCGTCGACATCACAACCGTGCGCGGCACTGGTCCCGGCGGCAGGATCTCCATGGACGACGTCAAGGCCCACGCCAGGAGCCTCATCGCCGCCGTGCCGTCCGCCGGGGCTGCGGCCGAACCCGAGCTGCCGGACTTCTCGCGCTTCGGCGAGGTCACGGTCGAGCCGGTGAGCACCATCCGCCGCCTCACCGCCGAGGCCGTCGACCGCTCCTGGCGGACGGTGCCGCAGGTCACGAACCACGAGCTCGCCGACATAACCCACATCGAGGAGATCCGGCGCCGCCACCGGTCCGCGGTCGAGGCGGCCGGCGGCCGCCTGAGCATGACGGCGATCCTGGTCAAGGCCGTGGCGGCAGGCCTCCCGGCCCACCCCGAGCTGAACTCGAGCATCGACCTCGCCAACCGCCGCATCTTTCGCAAGCACTACGTGCACATCGGCGTCGCCGTCGACACCGAGGCCGGCCTGCTGGTGCCGGTGATCCGCGACGCCGACACCAAGAGCATCACCGCCATCGCCGTCGAGCTCGCGGACCTGGCCGCGCGGGCGCGCTCGCGCAGCCTGCGCCCGGACGAGCTGGAGGGCGCCACCTTCACCATCTCCAACCTCGGCGGCATCGGGGGTACCGGTTTTTCTCCCATCGTCAGCTGGCCCCAGGCCGCCATTCTCGGCGTCTTGCGGGCCCGGACCCTGCCCCGGTGGAACGGCGAGGCCTTCGAGCCGCGCCTGATGCTGCCGCTGTCCCTGAGCTACGACCACCGCCTCGTGGACGGCGCCCAGGCGGCCCGCTTCCTGCGCTGGCTGGCGTCCGCCCTGGAGGAGCCGCTGCTGCTCAGCCTCTGAGCGGCCCGGCGGCCGGGCTCAGACGATCCGCTCGCGGATCTTGGCGGAGACCAGGTCCATCAGCCAGACCGTGACCGCGATGAGGATGACCAGGGTGCCGACCTGGCCCCATTCACCCAGGTCCACGCGGGGTTTGAGGATGTAGCCGATGCCGCCGCCGCCGACGAACCCGATGATGGTCGACATCCGCACGTTGATGTCCCAGCGGTAGATGGTGAAGGAGAGAAACGGCGGCATCACCTGGGGGACCACGCCGTAGCGCAGGACCTGCAGGGTGCGGGCCCCGGTGGCCGTGATTGCCTCGACCGGACCGGGGTCGATGCTCTCGATGGACTCCGAGTAGAGCTTGGTGAGGGCGGCGATGGAGTGCACCCACAGGGCGAGCACGCCGGCGAAGGGACCGATCCCGACCCACGAGATGAAGATCAGCGCCCACACCAGGGGCTCCACGGCCCGGGTGAAGTTCATCACCGTCCTGGCGGCGGTGTACGCCAGGCGTGCGGCCCGGCTCCGCCGGGTGAGATTGCGCGCCGCGACGAAGGACAGCGCGAAGGCCGGGGGAATCGCGAAGGCGGTCGCCATGAAGGCCAGGAAGACCGTCTGCACCAGCAGGACGAGACCCTGGTGAAGCACCGCCCCCGACGGGTGCACCAGGCCGCGAACGATGTCCGACGCCTTGGAGAACTTGGTGAAGAAGGCCGGCAGGTCCACCTCGGTGATCAGCCAGCCGGAGAAGAAGGTCAGCTCGATGAAGAGCACGGTGAACCAGCCGCGCAGGGTGCGGTCCCAGGGCAGGTCGCGCTCCCACTCGGGAACCCCGCGGACCAGCGCCCGCCCCGGTGAGCTCCCGATCCAGCTCGCGAACAGATTCCACAGGAAGGCGACCGCCACCGCGGACGCCACCATCCAGGCGTAGTGGAGCTGGTCCAGGGCCTCCTCGGCCGTGACCAGCAATCCGGTCGGCCCCCGCCGGCCGGAAAAGACGATGGCCAGGAACTCGATCATGAGGCCGAAGACCGCGATCAGGACGGCGTCCGCCGTCAGCGCCTTGAGGCGGGCCACGTTCTTCTGGAGGCGTCTCGACGGCGGCGTGATCTCGTATCCCCTCGGCATTCGAACCTCAGATCACGGTGCCCGCGGCCGGCTCGGCCTCGGCCCCGTAGATTTCGCGGTAGGTCTGTCTGTCGATGGCTTCCGGCCGGCCATCCCAGACCAGCCGTCCCTCGCGCAGCGCGACCACCCGCGTGGCGTAGCGCCTCACCAGGTCGACGTCGTGCAGGGCGCAGATCACGGTCAGTCCCTCCTCCCGGTTGAGGGCCTCGATGTGCCGCATCACCGAGTGGCGCAACGCCGGATCCAGCGAGGCCACGGGCTCGTCGGCGAGGATCAGGCGCGGCTCCTGCAACAGGGCGCGGGCGATGGCCACGCGCTGCTGCTGCCCCCCCGACAGGGTGTCCGCCCGGTGCCTCTCCCGGCCGGCGAGGCCGACCCGGGCGAGGGCCGCGATCGCCCGCTCCCGGTCGGCCGCCGGGAACCGCAGGAACAGGCTCGGCAGCAGCGGTGCGCGTCCCAGCGTGCCCGACAGGACGTTGACCAGCGCCGGGTGGCGGCCGACGATGTTGAACTGCTGGAAGATCATCCCGACCTGGCGGCGCAGCCGGCGCAGCTCGGCGCCCGAGGCTCCCGTGATCTCCCGCCCGAAGATGAAGATCCTCCCCTCGGTGGGATCGATCAGGCGGTTGATGCACCGCAGGAGCGTCGACTTGCCCGACCCCGACAGGCCGAGCACGACGAGAAACTCCCCTTCCCGCACCTCGAGGTTGACGTCGGCGAGGGCGCGGATCCGGCCGTCGAAGACCTTGCCCACGCCGTCGAGGCGCACGGCCGGGACGCCGCTCCCGCTCACGAGCCCGGCTTCGCGTGCGGCTTCCGCCGCCGCTGCAGCTTGGCCTCCTCGGCCTCGAGCAACCGGCTGGCGGAGACCCCCGCCTGCCTCAGCGCGGCCCGGAAGCCGTCGAAGGTCGCATCCGTGCACTCCGCGGCGGCGACGCCGGCGACCAGGTCGTAGTAGGCCTCCCGGCCCTTGGGCGTCTTCAGGAAGCGCTGCAGGGAGGCGTTGAACCGCGCCCACGTCTTTTCCGGGAACCCCCTGCGAACGCAGCACACGTCGTTGGGGATCGGGTCCGTGAGGGCCAGGATCCTCACCCTGTCCAGCAAGGCGCGCCGGCTCTCCTCGTCGGGCATACGCTTGATGATCAGCCGGCGGGCGTCCCCCACCAGGGAATGGTCGCGGGCCTCGAGCCGGCCGGGCGGCGAGTAGAAGACGGCCCCCCCGGCCACCTTGCCGTCCATCACCGCCTGGACCACGTTGGGGTGCCCCCCGGCGAAGAACGTGTGCCCGAGCGTCACGTGCGCCCGGTTGAGCAGGGCCCGGGCGAAGATGTGGCCGGAGGTCGAGGTCTCGTCCGAAAAGGCGAAGGAACGGCCGTTGAGATCCTGCAGCCGGTTGATCCCGGAGTCGGTCCGGGTCAGGATGCAGCCGTTGTAGGTGGTCGTCAGCTCGGGAACGGGGTTCTCCGTGATGCCGAGCACCCGCGTCGCCTCGAGCGTGCCGGGCCGGTCGTACTCGAGCTCCTTGCGGCCGTCGCCGACCAGGTCGTGAGGCCCGGAAAAGACGTGGCTGGAGACGGCCGCGTCCACGGAGCCCGGGGCGTCGAGAAGCCGGCGGACCGCGTCCTTGTCGTCCTCGGCGGGAACCTCCACCCATCCCGGCGCCACCCGGCCGAGACGCTGCACGAGGAGCTTCTTGAGGTCCGGGTTGAGGTTCCCGGGGAAGGCGATGCGGCTGCCCGCGAGGTCCTGCAGCGATCGCGGCTGACCCGGGCCGACCCTGCCGACCACGATCCCGAAGAGATCGTAAGAGCGCACCACCTGGAGCCGCGCCTCGGCCCCGTAGCGGGCGTGGGCGAGCACGTAGGCGAAGGCCGGCACCCAGGCCACGTCCGCCTGCCCGGACCCGATCGCCTGGATGACCGCGGCGTAGCTGGTGGGCACCTCGGAGCGCAGCATCAGCCCGGAATCGGCGCGGATGAAGCGCGCCAGCTGGTCGCCCCGGCGGACCAGGGTCCCCTGCTCCACCGACGGGACGAAGAGCATCCGGATCACCCCCCGGCTGCTGGCCTCGAGCACCCGCCGGTGGTGCAGAGCGGCCACGAACCACACCAGGCCGGCCGCGACCAGGAGCCAGCCCACGCGGGGAAGCCAGACACCGAACCGTTGCTCTTCGCTCATCGTCCCTTCAACGAGGTCAAAGGACCGGGGCCCGGCCCCGCCGGGAGGGTAGCACAGGCGCCGGGCATCTCACGATCCGGCCGCCACGCCCGTCAGGGCGGCGCCGGAGCTGAGCAGCACCCGCCAGCGGACGCGCACCCGGGAACGGCGCGACGGCAGGCGAACCCACCCCGAGCGGACGGTCTCACCGGGCGCCACGTACGTATCGGTGAAGCGTACCGCGTCGGCTCTACCGGTGGTGACCGGCCGCCACGTGCCCGACCGCACGCTCCCTACCAGAACGCGGTCGAAGCCGCCGCGCGCCGGCCCGGCGACGACCCCGCGCCCCACGGAGATCTCGACCCACGTTCCATACGAGGAGACGGCCGAGCAGAACGGCGTCGGGTTCTCCAGCCTGACGCGCAGCCGGGACCCCGAGCGCTCGACGTGCACGCCGATTCCGGGAACCGGCCCCTCGCCCCGGAAGTAGGCGAGCAGTGCGTCCAGGCTCATTCCTGCGGCCGACGTCCGCGGCGGAACACCGACGACGTCCCAGCCGCCGACGGGCGGCATGGTCAGGGCGGACGCCTCGGCCAGCTCCCGGTCGAGCCCCACCGCATCCATCCACGACGCCTCGATGGTATCGCCCCGCTTCCAGGCCCGGCCGCTCCAGGTGAGTGAACGCCGAAGGACGAATCTCCAGTCGAAGCTGTCCGAGGTTCCGAGCCGGGCGACGCGGGGATGGGTCAGGGGCTCGGGATCCGCGGGCCAGCCGTCGAGCGCCGGTCTCGCCCGCGGCACGATCACGATGGCGACCCGCGGCCGCACTCCCGTGCCCGCCAGCGGGGAGAGCTGGTCGGCCATCGGGAGCGTCGAGGGAACCACGCCGGGACGGACCACGGCCAGGTTCCCGGCCACCAGCACGACGCAGCGGCCGGCCGCCGTCACCGCCTCCTGGACCCGCTCCTCCGACAGCTGGGCCGCAGTCACCACCGGGACCACCGGGATCCCGGAGACCTCCGCGAGCGCACCGAGGAAACGTGCGCTCCCGTCCGGCATCACGGCCATGTCGGCCAGGATCTCGCGCGCCTTGGCGACCGCCGGCCAGCCCTCCTTGAGGGCCGACCAGACCGGCCGGGCGAGCCGCGCCACCCCCTTCGCCGGCATCTGCCTGAGCTTGAGAAAGACGCCGAACGGCACGCCTGCCGGGGGCGCCGGGGGCGTGGCAAGCCGGAGGACCGGCACGCCGGTGCCCATGTCGACCTGGCCGGCGTCGAGCACCACCTCGTCCGTGCCGGCGGCGGCGAGGGCCGACGGCTCCGGGATCTCTGCGGGCCGCGGCATCAGCCACAGCGTGAACCGACGTTCGACGGGCTTCGCCGTGGCCGTGGCGGGCCGGCGGGAGCACCCCCAGGACACGAGCGCGGCCAGGCAGAGACACGCACCGATCCGGCAAGCCCTCATGGCTGCATCCTAGCAGAGGTCCCGGCGCTCGCCGGCAGCTCCAGCCTGACCAGCAGGCCGCGCTCGCCGTTGACCGCCGTCACCGTCCCGTGGCATCTGGCGGCCACGTGGCGCACCAGGGCCAATCCCAACCCGGTCCCGGAGCTGGTCGTCGAGAAGCGCGGGTTGAACAGCTCCCCCAGCTCGTTCTCCGGCACACCGCCGCCGGTGTCCTCCACCTCGAGCACGACCCGGCCCGGCGCGCACCGGATGCGGATCGCGATCTCCCCGGCCCTGCCCCGGAGCACGTCGAGGCTGTTCTGGATCAGGTTCGAGACGGCCCGGCGGAGCCAGTTGCGGTCGCCCACGACCCGGCAATACTCGCCCTCCGGCACATCCACGGCGACCCGGATGCCCCGCCGCTCGAGCACCTTCATGCCGCTCATGGCGGACGCCACGACATCGGCGAGGTCCACTTCCTCGGCCTCCCAGCGCTCGAGGGCCACCAGATTCGAGAACGAGGCCGCGGTCGCCTCCAGGCGGGCCACCTGGGTCGCGATCTCCGAGCACGCCTCGCGCAGCACGCCGTCGAGCCCGGGTCCGCCGCGCTCGAGCGCCGCCTCGAGCTCCTGCACCCAGAGGCGGATGGGGGTCAGCGGGTTCTTCACCTCGTGGGCGACGATGCGGGCCAGCTGGTTGAGCTGGCGGAAACGATCGGCCTGGACGACCTCGCTGACGTCGTCGACCACCACCACCTTGCCGCTGCGGCCGGTCGGCAGCGGAACCTCGGCCGCGCCCACCCGCCAGGTGACGTCCCGCCCCGGGTACGGGTCCGGCCGGCAGGACACAACGACGCCGCCGACGAACAGCCCCGGGGCGGCCTCGGAGGCGGGCGCCGACGGCGA
>CAZXXL010000130.1:0-8767 GCA_964644635.1 uncultured Thermoanaerobaculia bacterium
AGTAGTCGACGCGCTTGCCGAGCAGGTTCTGGCGGAAACGCCCCTGCTTGCCCTTCAGGTTGTCGGAGAGCGACTTCAGCGGGCGGTTGTTGGAGCCCTTGATGACCCGGCCCCGGCGCCCGTTGTCGAAGAGGGCGTCCACCGCCTCCTGGAGCATGCGCTTCTCGTTGCGCACGATGACTTCGGGGGCGCGCAGGTCGAGCAGCTTCTTCAGCCGGTTGTTGCGGTTGATCACCCGGCGATAGAGGTCGTTGAGGTCCGAGGTCGCGAAGCGGCCGCCGTCCAACGGCACCAGGGGACGGAGCTCCGGGGGGAGCACCGGGATGACCTCGAGGATCATCCACTCCGGGCGATTGCCGGAGCGGCGCAGGGCCTCCACGAGCTTGAGGCGCTTGGCCGCCTTCTGCCGGCGGACCATCGACGTCTCCGTCCGCATCAGCATCCGGAGCTCGGCCGCCATCTCGTCGAGGTCGAGCCGCTCCAGGAGCTGCCGGATCGCCTCGGCGCCCATCTTGGCGACGAAGGTCTCACCGAACTCCTCCTTGGCCTCGCGGTACTCCTCCTCGGTCAGGACCTGCTTCTCCTCGAGGGTGGTGTCGCCGGGATCGACCACGATGTAGGCCTCGAAGTAGAGCACCCGCTCGAGGGCGCGCACGGTCATGTCGAGGAGAAGCCCGATGCGCGACGGGAGCCCCTTGAAGAACCACACGTGGGAGACCGGCGCCGCCAGCTCGATGTGGCCCATCCGCTCGCGCCGCACCTTGGACTTGGTCACCTCGACGCCGCACTTGTCGCAGACGACGCCGCGGTACTTCATCCGCTTGTACTTGCCGCAGAGGCACTCCCAGTCGGTGACGGGGCCGAAGATCTTGGCGCAGAAGAGGCCGTCCCGCTCGGGCTTGAAGGTCCGGTAGTTGATGGTTTCCGGCTTGGTGACCTCGCCGTGCGACCAGGAACGGATTTTCTCCGGGCTGGCCAGGCCCAGCCGAATGGCGTTGAAATCGTTCAAGGGCTTAGGCTTCTCGAAGAAGCTGCGGACCTCTGAAAAGGTCGATCGCTCCATGTCGTCGTGCCCCCTTTTACTCGTCGTCCTGCTGGAGGAGCTCCACATCCAGAGCGAGCGCCTGCAGCTCACGAACCAGAACGTTGAAGGATTCAGGCAGGCCGGGCTCTTCCGGAACCTGTCCCTTGACGATGGCCTCGTAGACCTTGGCGCGGCCCTCGACGTCGTCGGACTTGACCGTCAGGAGCTCCTGGAGGATGTTCGCGGCGCCGTAGGCCTCCAGCGCCCAGACCTCCATCTCGCCCAGGCGCTGACCGCCGAACTGGGCCTTGCCGCCCAGCGGCTGCTGGGTGATGAGGGAGTACGGGCCGATCGAGCGCGCGTGGATCTTGTCGTCCACCAGGTGCGAGAGCTTGAGCATGTAGATCGAGCCGATGGTGACCCGTTGCTCGAAGGGCTCCCCGGTGACGCCGTCATACAGCAGGCTCTTGCCGTCCTCGGGCAGGCCGGCGCGGTTGAGCATCTCGCGGATCTCCTCCTCGGTGGCGCCCTCGAACACCGGGGTGGCGAAGCTCAGCCCCAGCTCCCGGCCCGCCCAGCCGAGGTGGGTCTCCAGGATCTGGCCGACGTTCATGCGCGAGGGCACGCCGAGAGGATTGAGCACGATCTCCACCGGCGTCCCGTCGGGGAGGAAGGGCATGTCCTCCTCCGGCAGAATGTTGGAGATCACACCCTTGTTGCCGTGCCGGCCGGCCATCTTGTCGCCGACCTGCAGCTTGCGCTTCATGGCGATGAAGACCTTGACCTGCTTGATGACGCCGGGCGGGAGCTCGTCGCCCTGCCGCAGGAGCTCGATGCGCTCCTGGTTGAGCTGCTCCAGGACCTCGATCTGCGATTCCGCCTGCCGGATCAGCATGTTCACCTTGTCGGTCAGCACCGAATCCGCCAGGGGCAGGCTGGCGATCTCGGCCCGCTTGAGCCCGCGCACGATCTCCTCGGTGAGGGTGCCGCCCTTGCGGACCAGCACCTCCCCCTTGGCGTTCTTCACCGCCTTGGTGACCTTGGCCCCGGAGAGCAGCTGCGCGATCTTGGAATCGCGAACCTCGAGGATGATGCGCTTCTCGTCCTCGGAGTTCTTGCGGATGCGCTCGATCTCCTCGGCCTCGATGGCCAGCTGGCGCGAGTCCTTCTCCACGCCCTTGCGGGCGAAGACCTGGACCCCCACCACGACGCCCTCGATGCCCGGAGGGCACCGCAGCGAGGCGTCCCGCACGTCGCCCGCCTTCTCGCCGAAGATGGCCCGCAGGAGCTTCTCCTCCGGCGTCAGCTGGGTCTCACCCTTGGGGGTGACCTTGCCCACCAGGATCGACCCTTGCTTCACGTGGGCTCCGATGTGGATGATGCCGGCCTCGTCGAGGTGAGAGAGGGCGGTCTCGGACACGTTGGGAATGTCGCGGGTGATCTCCTCCGGCCCCAGCTTGGTGTCCCGGGCCGAGGTCTCGAACTCCTCGATGTGGATCGAGGTGTAGTAATCCTCCCGGACCAGCTTCTCCGAGACCAGGATGGCGTCCTCGTAGTTGTAGCCCCGCCACGGCATGAAGGCGACCAGCACGTTGCGGCCGAGGGCCAGCTCGCCGTTGTCGGTGTTCGGGCCGTCGGCGAGGACCTGTCCCTTCACCACGTGCTGCCCCTCGCGGACGATGGGCTTCTGGTTGATGGAGGTGTTCTGGTTCGAGCGCCGGAACTTGGTCAGCTGGTAGATGTCGGCGCCGAACTCGCCCTCGCCCTCGCCCTCGCCCTCCACGCGGACGATGATCCGCTGGCTGTCCACCGTGTCGACGATCCCGGACCGCCGGCAGATGACCACCGCGCCGGAATCCTGGGCCACCACCGCCTCCATCCCGGTGCCCACGGTCGGGGCCTCGGGGCGGACCAGCGGCACCGCCTGCCGCTGCATGTTGGAGCCCATGAGGGCGCGGTTCGCATCGTCGTGCTCCAGGAACGGGATCAGCGCCGCCGCCACGGAGACCACCTGGCGCGGCGAGATGTCGATGTAGTCGACCTGGCTCCTGTCGATGAGGAGGAACTCGCCGCCCGACCGGGCGATCACCTTCTCGTCGACGAGGTTGCCCTGCTCGTCCACCCGGGCGTTCGCCTGGGCGATGTTGAGCTTCTCCTCCTCCCAGGCCGGCAGGTAGAAGGCGTACGGCTCGCCCCAGGCCTCCATGGTCTTCTTCCTCGAGCGCCGGACCTTGGCGTTGGCCTCCTCGAACTCCTCCTTGAGAACGATCTGGCCGAGCTCGAAGTCGGTATCGCCCACCTGGGTGATGCGCACGTGCTCGAGCACGCGCCCGTTCTCCACCTTCTTGTACGGCGACTCGATGAAGCCCATGGGGTTGAGCCTCGCGTAGCACGACAGCGAGGAGATCAGCCCGATGTTCGGCCCCTCCGGGGTCTCGATCGGACAGATCCTGCCGTAGTGGGTGGAGTGGACGTCGCGAACCTCGAAACCGGCGCGCTCCCGGGACAGGCCGCCCGGGCCGAGGGCCGACAGGCGTCGCTTGTGGGTCACCTCCGACAGCGGGTTGGTCTGGTCCATGAACTGCGAGAGCTGGGACGAGCCGAAGAACTCGTCGACGGAGGCGATCACCGGCTTGGAGTTCACCAGATCGCGGGGCATGGCGGAGTCGATGTCGGGATGGATGGACATCTTCTCCTTGATTGCCCGCTCCATGCGCACGAGGCCGATGCGGAACTGGTTCTCGAGGAGCTCGCCCACCGTCCGCACCCGGCGGTTGGAGAGCGAATCGATGTCGTCGACGCGCCCCAGGCCCTTGTGCAGCTGAAGCAGGTAGCGCACCAGGCTCAAGAAGTCGGACACGTCCAGCGTGCGCATGTCCAGGGGCTTGTCCAGCCCCAGCTTGGCGTTGAACTTGAACCGGCCGACCGCCGAAAGGTCGTAGCGGCGCTCGTCGAAGAAGAGGCCGTTGAACAGCGTGGTCGCCGATTCCTCGGTGGGGGGATCCCCGGGCCGCTGGCGCCGGTAGATCTCCATCCGGGCCTCCATCTGGGTGAGGGTCGTGTCCTTCTCGAAGGTCTGGTGCAGGATCTCGCCCACCGGGTCCCAGTCCGGGAACGCCACCGAGATCATCCTCAGGCCGGCCTCCTCGGCCATGGCCAGCATGTCCTCGGTGACCCGGCTGTTGGTGGCCGCCAGGACCTCGCCGGTCTCGGGATTCACCAGGTCGTCGACGAGCAGCGCACCCACCAGGCCGTCCTTGGACACCGCCACCTCCGCCGGGTTTTCCGGGGTCGCCTTCTCCAGGCGCCTGCGCAGCTTGTCGTCCAGCTTGAGGCCGGCGAAGAGCGTCGGCGTCGAGACCTTGCGGAAGCGCAGCCCCTTCTGGCGGTCGTCCTCGATGGCGACGATCCGGTTGTCCAGGCGCAGGGTCGCCGTCGGCTGGCCGGGGGTCAGCCAGGCGTCGAAGACGGTGTAGAAGGCGCGCAGGATCTGGCTGTTGGTCTCCAGCTCGGGGCTGAGAGCGCGCAGGAAGACGGTCGCCGGCAGGCGGCGCTTGCGGTCGATCCGAACCCAGAGGATCTGCTTGGAGTCGTACTCGAATTCGATCCACGAGCCGCGGTAGGGCACGATCTTGGCCAGGTAGTGGTTCGGACCCTCGAGGGTGAAGAAGACGCCGGGCGACCGGTGGAGCTGGGACACGATGACGCGCTCGGTGCCGTTGATGATGAACGTCCCGGTCTCGGTCATCAGGGGAATCTCCCCGAAATAGAGCTCCTCCTCCTTGACGTCGCGGACCTGGCTGGTGCCGTCCTCCAAGGTGTCGAAGGTCACCAGGCGGAAGGTGCAGCGGATGGGGAGACCGTAGGTCATACCCCGTTCCCGGCACTCGTTCTCGGTGAAGGTCATGCGCAGCCCAACCGGGGTCCCGCAGACGCTGCAGATCTCCACCCGGTTGCGGTTCGCCTTCCCGCAGGACGGGCAGACGACCTGGTCCTCGTGCGGGTCCCCGGCCTTGAACCGCTGGCCGCAGAACTCGCACGTCAGCCGCAGGTGCTCGAGGCCGGCCAGCCGGCCGCACCGGCACGCCCAGTTGCCGATCTCGTAGCGGACGAACTGCAGCTCGCAGGTCTCCCGGAAGTCGGTGAAGGGGAAAATGGCCTTGAACACGGCCTGCAGGCCCGTGTCGCTCCGCTCCTCCGGGAGCCGGTCCATCTGCAGGAAGTCCTCGTACGACGCCCGCTGCACCTGGATCAGGTTGGGCATCGGGATCGTCGAGGGAATTTTCGAGAAGTTAACCCGCCTGCTGGGGGTTGTGCTCATGGCACGTCCTCCTGGTCGTGGCCGCGGCCGGCCGTCCCGCCGTCAGGCCCGCGCGGCGCTCACACTCTTTTCCGCCCGGTCGCGGACGCCGGAGGACACCTCCGGCCGCCAGCGGGGGGCGGGGTCGAACGTCGTGCGGGCCTCGGCACGGGAGATACCCCGACCGGGGCAATAGAGACACGGGGAGCACAAGCCTCCCCGTCCCTGAAGAATGAGGCTCCCATCGAGCCCGAGGGGTTCGAATAACACTCCGTTACTTGATCTCCACCTGGGCGCCGGCTTCCTCGAACTTCTTCTTGATGCTCTCGGCCTCGTCCTTGCTCACGCCCTCCTTGATCTTGGCAGGCGTGTTCTCGACGAGCTCCTTGGCCTCCTTCAGGCCGAGCGAGGTCACCTCGCGCACCGCCTTGATGACATTGATCTTCTTGTCACCATAGGAGTTGAGAATGACGTCGAACTCGGTCTGCTCCTCGGCCGCCTCGCCGCCCCCGGCGCCGCCCGCCACCGCGCCGGCGACCATGACCGGGGCCGCCTGGGCGGCGGAAACACCGAATTCCTCTTCAAGGGCCTTCACGAGCTCGTTGAGCTCGAGAACCGTCATGCCCTTGATCTCCTCGATCATCTGTTCAATCTGGGCCATTGTCACGAACCTCCTTGGGGTTGCTCAGTTTGCGTTATTCACTCTTGTCCGCGATCTGTCGAACCGCCGTCGCCAGCTTCTGCACCGGGGCGTTCAGGGCCACGGCCAGCCGGCGGATGGGCGATTGCAGGAGGTAGGCCAGCTTCGTGAGCAGCTCCTCCTTGGTGGGCATGTCGGCCAGCTGCATCGCCTTCTCGGCGGGCAGGATCTGGCCCTCGAGAAACGCCTCCTTGAAGCGGAACGTCTTGTGGGTCTTGGTGAAGTCGCGCAGCACCTTGGCCAGCGCGATCCCGTCCCCGCTGGTGAAGGCGAAGCCGTTCGGGCCCCTCAGGTGCTCGGCCAGCTCGGAGAGCGGCGTGTCCGCGAGCGCCATGCGGACGATGTTGTTCTTGATCACCTTGTAGGTGGCGTCGACCTCACGGATCTGGGCGCGGAGCTGGTTGACCTCGTTCACGGTCAGTCCCGTGTTCTCCATGATGAACAGCGTGTTGACCGCTGCGATCTCGTCCCGGACCCGGGCGGCAAGCTCCCGTTTTTGCTCTCGTGTGAGCATGGCGACTCCCTGCTTCTACTTCACGTCGAGGCTCAGGAGGTCGACTTGGACCCCCGGCCCCATGGTCGAACAAACGTAGACGGTGTGGACGTACCTGCCCTTGGTGGCCGCCGGCTTCGCCTTGAGCACGGCGTTCACGAAGGCGCGGGTGTTCTCCACCAGCTGATCCTTGGCGAAGGACACCTTCCCGACCGGCGCGTGAATGATGGCGGTCCGGTCGACCCGGAACTCCACCCGCCCGGCCTTGATGGCGCTGACGGCGCTCCGGATGTCCTGGGTCACCGTCCCCGACTTCGGGTTCGGCATCAGGCCGCGGGGACCGAGCACCCGCCCCACCTTGGACAGGTGGCGCATCATGTCCGGCGTCGCCACCACGGCGTCGAACTCCAGCCAGCCGCCCTTGATCTTCTCCACCGCCTCCTCGGCGCCCATGACGTAATCCGCGCCCGCCTCCTCGGCCTCCTTCTGGGCCGGGCCCTCGGCCACCGCGAGCACGGTGCGCGTCTTGCCGGTGCCGTGGGGCAGGACCACCGTTCCCCGCACCATCTGGTCGGCGTGGCGGGGGTTCACACCCAGGCGCATCGCAATCTCCACCGTTTCGTCGAAGCCCGCGTAGGCGGCGTTCTTGACGAGATCCAGGGCCTCCTCCAGCGGATGGGCGCCCTTCTCGATCGTGGCCACCGCGGCGCGGTATTTCTTTCCCTTGTGTGCCATCGGCTCCCTCCTCAGTCCCGGACCTCGATACCCATGGAACGAGCCGTGCCCAGCACCGTGCTGACGGCGCTCTCGAGGGAGCTCGTGTTCAGATCCGGCATCTTCGTCCGTGCGATTTCCTCCACCTGCTCTCGGGTCACCGTGCCCACCTTGTCGCGGTTCGGGACTCCCGATCCCTTCTGGATCCCGGCGGCCTGCCGGAGCAGAAAGGAGGCCGGAGGCGTCTTGGTGACGAAGCTGTAGGAGCGGTCCGCGTAAACGGTGATGACGACCGGGATGATGGTGCCGGCCTGCTTCTGGGTTCGGGCGTTGAAAGCCTTGCAGAAGTCCATGATGTTCAGGCCGTGCTGCCCGAGAGCAGGCCCCACCGGCGGGGCCGGAGTCGCCTGCCCGGCCGGGAGCTGCAATTTGATGTATCCGACGATCTTCTTGGCCATCTTTTCCCCTTATGTGAGCTTCTGCACCTGGCGGAACCCCATCTCGACCGGGGTCTCCCGGCCGAAGATCGTGACCATGACCTTCACCGTGCTGCGGTCGAGGTTCACCTCCTCGACGACGCCCGTGAAGCTGGCGAAGGGCCCCTCGGTGATCTTGACGCGCTCGCCCTTTTCGAAGACCTCCGTCGGCCTGGGCTTGTCCTTGGTCACCACCGACTGGTGGAGGATCTGGTTGACCTCCTCCTCGGACAGCGGCGTCGGCTTCTTGCCCGCGCCGACGAAGCCCGTCACCTTGGGGGTGTTCCGGACCAGGTGCCAGGCGTCGTCCGTCATCTCCATCTCCACCAGCACGTAGCCGGGAAAGAACTTCCTCCGCACCTCGCGCCGCTTGCCGTTCTTCATCTCGACGACGGTTTCCGTGGGAACCCGGATCTCACCGAAGAACTCACTCATGCCGAGCGCCTCGACCCGCTGCTCGAGGGTCTTCTTGACGCGATCCTCGAACCCGGAATAGGTATGAATGATGTACCAGCGCTTGGCCATGAACGGCGCTCCTTACGAGAAGACCCGGAAAACGGAGAAGACGGAGTTGACGATCTTGTAAAACGCCAGATCACACAGGTACAGGTAGATCCCGAAGATGAACGACGCGATGATCACGACGGTGGTCGTATTGATGACCTCCTGCCGGTTGGGCCAGGTCACCTTTCCGGTCTCCACCTTGACCTCACGGAGGAAGGTTTTCAGGCGATTCCACCATTCCATGTTGACGACTCCCGTCGATCTACTTGGCAGGCCAGGAGGGACTCGAACCCCCAACAACCGGTTTTGGAGACCGGGACTCTACCAATTGAGCTACTGGCCTGCAGCCATCTGGTTCTACACCTCTTTGTGGAGCGTGTGCCGGCGGCAGAAAGGGCAGTACTTCTTGAGCTGAAGCTTGGTCGTGTTCTGCTTCTTGTTGCGCGACCCGGAGTAATTCCGCCGCTTGCACTCGACGCACCGGAGATGGACGGTTTCCCGCGCCATGACCTACTCCAGGATTTCCGTGATGGAGCCGGCGCCGACGGTGCGGCCG
>CAZXXL010000131.1:0-8657 GCA_964644635.1 uncultured Thermoanaerobaculia bacterium
GCGCCGGCCCGGTGCCCGCCTGCGACGTCGTGGTGGGGCCCGGGAACCGGTGGGTGACGGCGGCCAAGAAGCTCGTCGCCGGCCGGGTGGGCATCGACATGCTGGCCGGGCCCTCCGAGCTGGTGGTGCTGGCGGACGGGAGCGCGGATCCGGCCCTCGTCGCCGCCGATCTCCTCGCCCAGGCGGAGCACGACGCCGACGCCCTGCCGGTGCTGGTGGCGCTGGACGGGGGCCTCGCCGACGCGGTGGACCGGGAGCTCGAGCGGCAGCTTTCCGGCCTGCCCACGGCCGCCACCGCCCGGGCGGCGCTGGCCAACGGCTTTGCCGTGGTCTGCGCCGACCTCGAGGCGGCGGCCGCCGTCTGCGACGCGCTCACCCCCGAGCACCTGCAGCTGGTGGTGGCCGATCCCGGCGCCGCCGCCCGCCGCCTGCGCCACTGGGGCGCGCTCTTCATCGGTGAGGCCTCGGCCGAGGTCATCGGCGACTACGGCGCCGGCCCCAACCACACCCTCCCCACCGGCGGCGGGGCGCGCTTCACCGGCGGCCTCTCGGTGCTCGACTTTCTCCGCGTGCGCACCTGGCTCTCCCTGGAGCCCGGCGGGGAGCAGCGGCGGCTCGCCCGCGACGCGGCCGCCCTCGCCCGGCTCGAGGGCCTGGAAGCCCACGCGCGGGCCGCCGAGCGCAGGCTGTGATGTGCCGACGACGGCAGAATCGAGAACGGAGAGGTGCTGAGCCCAGGGGCTGCCGGGCCGCGGTGCGTTACCCGTTGCGATCGAAGCCGGTGCGGATGTCGAGAAGGCGGCCGAGGCCTTTGAAGTCGATGGAGATGCGAATGTCACGGGAGGGGAAACTGGTGAACTTGAGGTCCCGGTACTCGACGGTGACGCCCCAGCAGCTGCCCTGGTAGCGGGCGATGATGCGCTGCTGGAGGAACTTGGACTGCTCGACGTCGTAGCTGAAGTGGAGGCGGAGCTGGATCGGCCGGTTGGGCCCGGTGAAGCCGAAAGAGGTGCGGATCTGCGAGCCGGTCCGCTTGCCGGTCTGGGGGATGAAGCTCTGGTACCACGTGAGGTTGACGAAGGTGCCCTTGCTGGAGAGGGAGGCGGACAGCGAGTCCGAGCGCAGGTTGTGGAACAGGGTGTCGTACTCGGCCCGGGCCTCCACGTAGACGCCCCCGGACGGGGTGATCCTGAGAATGGCGCCGAGGGGGCCGCGCCGGGAGGAGAGGGTGCGGTCGGAGGAGAAGGTCAGCGGCTCGCTGAAGGAGTAATCCTGGAAGAGGATGAACGATCCCAGCTCGCGGGCGGTGGCCGACGCCTTTTCCCGGCCGAAGAGCCGGTTGGCGATGGTCAGGCGGACCTTGTTGGTGACCAGGGTCGAGTCGACCTCGTCGAAACGGGGGATGCGCGAGATGTCGCCGGGGTCGGACACGTAGCTGTACTCGATCCGCGGCTCGATGAGGTGCTTGAACTTCGTGAAGCGGCCCAGGCCGTGGTTGAAGATGTGGCTGAAGGACGGGCCGACGATGTCGAGGCCGGCCTCGAAGAAGCTGCGGTCGATTCCCTTGTCGACGAACGTGGTCTGGCTCTTGTTGTACTGGGCGGTGTAGTAGGTGCCGCGAACGCCGATGCGAGGGGTGACGCTCAGCCAGGGCGGGCTGGGCAGGGTGTAGGAGAGGTCGGGGTGGGCGTCGATCCGGCCGTAGGTGGTCCTGAGGTCGCCGCCGCGGTCCACGTCGAAGAGGTTGACCGAGGAGATCAGCGACCAGAATAGGGAACTTTTGCCGATCCGCGTGGGACGGACGCGGAGCTCGACCTCGGGGAGCTGCTGGAGCAGGATCTCACGGCTGGTCAGCAGGGTCTTCCGGCGGTCGATCCTGATGTTCAGGTTGTAGGGACCCCAGGCCCGGGTCAGGTAGATGAACGAGTACAGCGAGCGCAGGGTGTTGCGGTCGAAGTTGTGCTCGAACTCCCGGAAGAAGTCGACGTCCGACATGTTGTGGAGCTCGGCGAATAGGTGGAAGCCCAAAAAGTCGTCCTGGCGGTGTTTGCCGTCGACCTTCCACTCCCAGATGCCGGTGTCGGCGTCCCGGATGGCGTACCCGGTGATGTCGCCGCGGGCGTCCGAGCGCGGCGCCCACCGCCACTCGTTACCGATCCCGTACCAGCCCTGGGAGTACGTGTCCAGGTAGATCGTGGTGTCGTAGCTGCGGGCGAGGGCGAGGTAGAGGGCGTTGCCGAGGTAGGTCCCGCGCCGGTTCGAGTAGCCGAAGGTGGGGACCAGGAGCCCGCTGGTGCGCTCGGTCTTCACCGGCCACAGCAGGTAGGGCAGGTAGAAGACCGGGACCCCCTTGACCTGCAGGCTCACGCCGTGGAAGCTGCCGTACCCCTCCTCCTCGATCTTCGCGCGCCGGATCCGGAAACGCCACGGCGGCCTGGGCTCGAGGGAGCACGACGTGAACGTGGCGTCGAAGAGGCGGAAGTGGGTGGCGTCGAGCTTCTCCACCTTCTTGCCGGTGAAGTAATACTCGGGCGCCACCTGGCCGGTGGCGTCGATGAAGGTACCGGTCTTGTCCTTCAGGTTGTAGACTAGCCGGGAGGCCGTGAACCGCCGCGGTCCCTGGTCCACGATTACGTGGCCCCGCGCCACGACCTCCATGGTCTGGTTGTTGAACTCGACCTCGTCGCAGGTGATCTTGACATCCTGGTACAGGATCTCGACGTGGCCGCTGCCGTGCCAGGCGTTCTTCTTCACCCATTCCTGGCGGTCCGCGCGCAGGGTCACCGGCCCGGAGGGCTCCGCCGCGGCGGCGGTCGACGCCGCGACGACCAGGAGGAGGACGGCGGCCAGCGCCCGTCCGGCCCCGGCCGGGAAACGGCCCGGCCGGCTCACGGCCGCGGCCCCGGGTCTCGGTGCTCGATCACCCGCGTATTGTAGCCGGGTTTGGGCGCCCGGCCCGCGCCCCTCCCGCTACCGTAGAATGAGGCGGTGCGCTTCCTGGCTGTGGATCCGGGCGGACGGCGGATGGGGCTGGCTCTGGGGGACGATGCGACGGGCGTCGTGTCGCCGCTGGCGGTGATTCCCTACCGCGGCGTCGAGGCCGCGGCACAGGAGATCGCCCGGCGGGCGCGGACCGAGGGAGCCGGCGTGGTCGTGATCGGGCTGCCCACGGACGCGACGGGCCGGCCCACCCCGGCCTGCCGCCGGTCGCACCGCCTGGCGGAGGCGCTCGGCGCCCTCGGCCTGACGGTGGCGTTCCAGGCCGAGCTCCTGACCACGAACGAGGCCCGCCGGCGGGCGCGGGCGGCGGGGCTGGACGCCCGGGCGCCGGTGGATCACCTGGCCGCCCAGGTGATCCTGGAGGAGTTCCTGGCGGGGCGGCGATGAGGCGGGGCCTTTTCATCGGGGTCGTGGTCCTGGCCGCGGCCCTCGTCGTCGGTGCGTGGTCGCTGTGGCGGCCGGGACCCGCCCGCGAGACGGTGGTCGATGTTCCCCGGGGTGCGCCGGCGAGCCGGGTGCTCGACGTCCTCCACCACCGGGGGCTCCTCCCGTTCCCGCTCACGGGGCGGCTGTACCTCGCCCTGGCCGGAGGGGGCCGCGAGCTCCACTACGGCCGCTACCGGTTCGCCGCCGGCGTGCGGCCGGTGGAGGTGATCCGGCAGGTCCTCGAGGGCCGGGTGGCGACGGTGGCCGTGACGGTGGTCGAGGGAGCGACCCTGGCCGAGATCGCCGCCACCATGACCGCCGCCGGGATCGGCGACGCGGCCGGCTGGCGGGAGGCCGGCACTCACGTGGAGTGGCTGCGGCCGCTGGTGCGGAACGCGTCGTCCCTCGAGGGCTTCCTCTTTCCCGACACCTACCGCTTCGCCGAAGGAACCCCGGCGGCGATCGCCGCGCACGCCATGGTGCGGCGGTTCCTCGTCGTCTGGGGGGAGGAGACGGCGGGCCTCGACGAGCTCTGGGGCACGCCCCTGCAGGTGGTGACCCTGGCCTCCCTGGTGGAGGCGGAGACCGCGGTCCCCGGGGAGCGGCCCCTGATCGCCGGCGTCTTTCTCCACCGGCTCAGGCTCGGCATGCTGCTGCAGTGCGATCCGACCGTGATCTACGCCCTCAAGCGGCGCGGAGCGTGGTGGGGGAGCCTGTCGCGGGCGGATCTGGCGGTCGACGATCCCTACAACACCTACCGCTACCCGGGTCTGCCCCCGGGCCCCATCGGCTCGCCGGGACGGCAGGCCCTGCGCGCGGCCCTGCGGCCCCAGCCCACCCCCTACCTGTACTTCGTGGCCACGCCCTCGGGCGGCCATCACTTTTCCAGGACCCTCAGGGAGCACAACCGGGCTGTGGCGCGACTCCGTCGCAGCGGACGTTGACCGGCGCGGCCGACGGCTGCTAACGTAAGTGATCGGAGGCAAGCGATGGTTGAGAAATACCGTACGGTCGGCTCGTTCGTGCTGTTCAAGGAGCTGGCAGAAGACGAGCTCGGGCACATCTACCGGGCCGGCGAGCTCGGCCGGGACGCCCTGCTGCGCACGGTGTGGCTGCGCCTCTTCGATGCGCCGGGGATCCCGCGGGAGGAGCTGGCCCGGGCGGTGGCGACGGCCTCCGAGATTGGCTCGGTTCTCGCGGGCACCAACATCGCCGCCAATCCCGTGTTCTTCGTCGAGGACGGGCAGACGGGCATGGCCTGGGACTACGCTCCCGGCCAGCCGCTCGGCCGGGTCTTCGGGAAGATGCGGGTCGAGGGCTTCCCGGTTCCGGTGGACAACGCGCTCCTGATCGTGGAGAAAGTCGCCCTCGGCCTGTCGAGCGCGCTGGCCGTCGACGTGGGCGGCGTGCCCCTGGTGCACGGCTTCCTGACCCCGGGCATGATCACGGTCACCAACGACGGCGAGGCGGTTGTCGCGGGCTTCGGCCTTGGCGACGCCCTGCTCGGGTGCATCGACGACGAGGACGCCAGCCTTGCGGCCGTGCCCTACCTGGCCCCGGAGGTGCTCGTCTCGCGGGTGGCCGGGAAGCGGGGGGACGTCTACTCCCTGGGCGCGATCCTCTTCCAGCTCCTGGCCGGGCAGCCGCTTCCGGCGCTGGCCGAGGAGCGGGCCGGCGCGCTGGCGGCGGCCTCGCTGGCCTTCGACGAGGGGCCGATCCCCCAGGACATCATGACCCTCCTGACGCGCTCCCTGGCCGACCGTCCGGAGGACCGCTTCAGCTCCGCCGCCGACTTCAAGAAGGAGCTCGACAAGCTGCTGTTCGGCGGGGCCTACAGCCCGACGACGTTCAACCTGGCGCTGTTCATGGACCGCCTCTTCCGATCCGAGATCGAAACCGAGGACCGGGAGCGGCCGGCGGAGCAGGCCATCGACGTGCAGGCCTACCTCGAGCCCGGGCCGCCGGCCGAGACCCCCGAGGCTGCCACCGAGACGCCGGCCAAGGGAGGCGGCAAGGGCGTGTTGATCGGCATCGCGGCGGCGGCCGTCGTCGTCGCCGGCATTCTCGGCTTCGTGCTCGTGAAGCGGGGGCCGTCTCCCGCGGTCCCGGCGCCGACGCCGACGCCGACCGCCGAGCAGATCGCCGCCCGGGAGGCGGCGCAGCAGAAGCAGGTGGAGGCCCTCGTCGAGCAGCAGGTGGCGCAGATGATGGCGCAGCGGGAGGAGCAGATCCGCAAGGAGCTCCTGGCCCGGCAGGCGGAGATCGCCAAGCTGCAGAAGAAGCTGCAGCAGGTCGCGAAATCGTCGACGTCGAGCGCCGAGGCGCGGCGGAAGAAGCGACAGATCCAAGCCCGGATCGAGGCCGAGAAGAAGGCCGCTCAGGAGCGCCAGGCGGCGTTGGAGAAGGAACGCAAGAAGGCGCGGGAGGAAGCGGCCCGCAAGGTCGAGGCTTCCCTGCCGCCCAGCCCCGTACCGACGAAGGCCGGGCCCCCGGCGGGCGCGGCCGGCGTCCCGAAGCCGACCGCGGCCCCGCCGACCCCGACGCCCGGTATCCGCGAGGGCCAGTTCGTGGATCCCACCCAGGTGGACACGCGGCCGGTGCTGCTGAAGATGGAGCCGGTGGTCTGGTCACCCGCCGCCCTGCGGTCGAACCGGCGCGGTGTGGTGATCATGAGCGCGACGGTGAACGCCAGGGGACTGGTGACCAAGGTGGACATCCTGAGGGCGGACGACTCGGGCTTTGGCATCCCCCAGGCTGCGGTCGCGGCGGCGCGAAAGTACATCTTCAAGCCGGCCACCAAGGACGGGGTGAAGGTGACCTCGAAGGCCACGATCACGATCCCGTACTCGTTCCGGAACCTGATGCGGTAGCCCCACGGCCGGCCCGCGGGCTGTACCTCCGGATGGGCGGTGATGAGAAAGGACGGGCGGCCGAGCTGGAAGGCTCGGCCGCCTTTTTACACGGACCCACTTACGGGGACGACCTCACGCCGGACGACACGCACCGGACGTGGTCGTCCGCGAACACCTCGATCGCCCCGGCCGACTCGGGGCCGGGCCGCGCGCACGCCGGGCGCGCGGGAACCTACTTCTCGACGCGCTCGCGCAGCGTCTTGCCGGCCTTGAAGTACACGTACTGGCGCTTGGGGATGGTGATGGTCTCACCGGTCGCCGGGTTGCGTCCCTTGCGCGCGGCACGCTGCCGGGTGGCGAAGGTCCCGAAACCGGGAATCGTCACCTTGTCGCCGGCGTCCAGGGCGGTGGCGATGATTCCCTTCCTCGGCTGGGCGGAAAACAACGCGTCCAGGATTTCCGCCGCCTTGCCCTGGCTCAGCCCCGTCTTCTTCGCGAGCTTCACTGCCATCTCGGTCTTGTTCATCCAATCCTCCCTTCGGATCGATATTGTGTCAGCATTATCGGGGGCCGTGGCGGAGAATGTCAAGCGTTGCGCGGGTTTTCTCCGGTTTCTTTCGGATGGAGGCGGGGTGGGTTAGGATTCGGGCATGAGATGGACGCCGGTTTTCGTCCTGGTGTTGAGTCTGTGCACGGCGGCGGGCGCCCAGCAACCGGGTGCGCGGGCCTGGCAGCAGCGTCTTCACATCCGTGAGCCCCTGCCGGTACCGGTGCTCGCGGTGCCGCCGGCCAACCCGTTCGCGACGCCGGTCGAGGTCGGCCCGCGGCTGGTGGCCGCGGCTCCGCCGCGCCGGCTCGAGGTCACGGGCAGGGTGAAGGTCGGCGTCTACGTGAATACGGAGGGCAGGTGCCCGGGCGCGGTGCCGCTCGAGCTGCCGTTTTCCGGGCTCACCGAGCCGCTGCTCGCCGGGCTGCGCAAGGCCAGGTTCACCCCGGCGAAGGCCGGCAGTACGCCGCGCCCGGCGTGGGCGGTTCTGGAGATCGTTCTCGCGGGCAGGATCAAGCAGAGCGCGGTGTCGGACCAGCACCTCAGCCTGCCCGATCCGCGCGTGCCGCCGGCCCCCCCAACGGCCGCGCCGCCGTACCCGGCGGGAAACCTCGCCTCGCTGCCGGCGGCCGACCCGGCGACCCTGACCCAGCTGCCGGTGCCGCGGAAGGTCCGGGTGCGGGTGCCCGGCGGCCGGACCGAGGTCGGCGTCCACGCCCTGGTTCACCTGACCGCCGACGGCCGGTGCGACCGGTTCGTCCCGCTCGACATGAGGTCGGGCTTCGTGCCCTGGCTGGGGGCCTACCTCGCCACCTGGCGGGTGCAGCCGGCACAGGTGTCGGGACGCCCGGTCGCCTGCTGGATGGAGTACCGGGCGCGAGTGGCGGTGAAGCTGTCGTCGCTTTCGTCGCGCTCGGTCAAGGTTCTTCCCGGCGAGCGCTTCCACCCCGCGGCCGAAGCACGCTCCGGCGGGAGCCCTGCCGGAAGGTGACCTTCTCCGAGTCGAGCCATTCGAGAATCGGGATGGCCAGCTTGCGGGTCAGGCCGAAGCGGTCCTTGAACTCCCCGACGCCGAAGCTCTCGACGCCCCAGTCGAGGAGCGAGCGCCGGACCTCGTCGAGGACGGCGCCGTGAATGAGGTACTTGCCGGCGAGCCGGACCAGGCGGCCGCGCCGGACCAGGAACGAGCAGATCCCCTCCACCGTGGCCGGCCGGGCGCCGAGAGCTCGGGCGAGCTCGGCGGGCGAGGGCGGGGCGAGACCGGCCTCCCGGTACCGGCGCTCGATCTCGCGGGTGAGCTCCTCGCCCAGCGAGGTCATGTGCTCGCTGCGGCCGGCGGGCAGGACCATGCCGGCGCTGATGTCGAGGATGCCGCGCTGGCGGAGCTCCTCCAGGTAGAGGTCGGCGAGGGGGAGGGCCGGACGGGGCAGGATCGAGGCCGCGAAGTCCCGCGCCGGGATGCCAGCCGAGACCACCTCGCCCTCCAGGCGCCGCGCCAGCTCCTCCCGCGCCGCCCGGGCGATCTCCTCCAGGGCGCCGGCGGCCACGAGGCGGGGGGGCGCGGCGGGCAGGGAGCGGATAGCCCCACAGGGGAGCGGACAAGGGGGGTGGTGGGGTGGGTGGCAAACGGCCGGCCCGACGGAGCATGCAGCAGGACCTCCGAGGGCAGAGCCAGCACGGCCGGATCGTCGGCGCGGGGCGGCAAGCGCAATCCGTGGCCGGCATGCCTGGCAGCTTCCAGAGCGGCATGCAGAAAGCGGCCCAGCTTCCCGCCGAACAGCGCATCATACAAGGCCTGACCCAGCTTCGCGACGCGGTTCAGGCTGCGACTC
>CAZXXL010000132.1:0-8614 GCA_964644635.1 uncultured Thermoanaerobaculia bacterium
GGACGAGGCCCCCGACCCCGAGCGCCAGCCCGGGCGCCACGGCGACGGTTCCCGCCAGACCCGGGGAACGGCGGGGACCGGCGGCCACGATCCTCGCCACCAGGTCCTGGTCCGGCGGCGGCTGGGCCGCGGCCAGCGCCCGGGCCAGGCCGAGCTCCCGGGCGGCCGCCTCGCGGCACCCCGGGCAGCCCTCCATGTGCCGCCGCGACGCCTCAGGCAGCTCCCGCCAGCGCCCGTCCACGGCGATCAGCCCGGTCTGGATGTCGCGGCATCGCTCTCCCATGCGGCCTCTCCTCAGCTCCGGCCCCCCAGGTAGGGAGCCAGCACGTCCCGTAATACGGTATGGGCGCGAAAAAGTTTGTTCTTGACGGTCCCCAGCGGCATGTTCTCGAGCTCGGCGATCTCGCGGTAGCTGAGCCCGGCGAAGTGACGAAGCAGGACCAGCCTGCGGTACTCGGGCCGGAGCTCCCCGATGGCCTCCCGGAGCACGCCGGCGAGCTCCCGGTTCTCGAGGTGGCCGAGGGGGTCGCGGCCGCGATCCCGGATCGCGAGCTCCACCTGCCGCCCGTCCCGTCCCTCGGTTTCCAGCCCCCGCGTGGGAACCTCCCTGCGCCGGAGCCGGTCGATGCCCAGGTTGTGGGCGATGCGGAAGAGCCAGGTGGAAAACCTGTACCGGGGGTCGAAGCGGTCCAGCGCGCCCCAGGCGCGCAGAAACGCCTCCTGGGTGAGCTCCCGGGCCGCCTCGACATCGCCCACGAGCTGGGCGAGGAAGCCGGTCACACGCCGCTGGTAGCGTTGGACGAGCACGCCGAAGGCCTGCTGATCCCCCGCCAGGGAGAGCTCCACCAGCTCCTCATCGCTCAACTTGGTCCCCGACCCGCTCACGGCACCCGCCATCATACAGGCGCCGGCCCCGGCGCCCGTCCGGCCGCCGCTGCCCGCGGCCGGCGGCGCTGGTACACTTCCCGCGGAGGTAAGGACCTTATGCGACGACGGATTGTGGCTCAGGCCCTCGTGCTGACGCTCCTGATTCCGGGGCTGGCGGCCGCGCGCGCCAAGAAGACCCCGACCCCGAAACCCATCGGCGGTCTCACGTTCTCGAACACCTACAACGTGACCATCGTCAACATCGACGTCTTCGTCACCAACAAGAAGGGCAACCCGATCACCAACCTGAAGAAGGACGACTTCCTGGTCTTCCAGGACGGGGTCCAGCAGAAGATCACCAACTTCGCCGTCTTCAACCGCAAGATCTACCAGTCCATCTACGCAAAGGCCACCCCCGGGCCCGCGGCCCCGGCGGCGACCCCCACGCCCACCCCGGCGAACATGCCCGAGGTCAAGCCGATCTACATGGTCATCTACATCGACAACATGAACCTGCGGCCGCTGGACAGGAACCACGTCCTGCGCCAGATCCGCGGGTTCGTGCGCGAGAACCTGCACCCGCCGATGCAGATGATGGTGGCGTTTTTCGATCACTCGCTCAAGGTGCTCCAGCCGTTCACCGACGATCCCACCGAGATCTACCGCGCGCTCAAGAGCGTGCGGATGTTCACCGGGGGGCGCACGGAGCGGGACTCGGCGCACAAGGAAGTGATCGAGATGATGCGGAAGTACCAGGACCAGGACCGGGCGGCCCTCGGCTCACGGTACAACGAGCAGGCGCCGGGATCGGTCGTCCGCCTCATGCGGGGTTACGCGGACGAGGAGCGCAACCGGCTGGCCTTCACCATCGGCGGCCTGCGCGAGACCGTGGCCATGCTCGCCGGCCTGCCCGGGCGGAAGGGCATCCTGTACATCTCCGACGGCCTGCAGATGATCGCCGGCCAGGACCTCTTCTACGAGTACTCGAGCGTCTACCACAACACCGACGTGATGACCCTGATCAGCGAGTACGACCGGACGAGCCTGTTCAAGGATCTCGTGTCTTCGGCCGCGGCCCAGGGCGTCGCCTTCTACACCGTGGGCGCCCAGGGTCTCCGGGTCGCCGGCTCCGGCCTCGCCGAGTCACGCTACGCCCAGCACGCCCTCTCCTCGACGGTCCTCACCCAGTCGTACAACGACTCGCTCCGTTACATGGCCGAGGCGACGGGCGGGCGCGCGATCGTCAACACCAACGATTTCCGGGCCGGGTTCGAGAAGATCAGCAACGATCTTTACACCTACTACTCCATCGGTTACTCCCTCCCCTCGGCCGGACGGGACAGGATCCACAAGATCAAGGTCAAGCTGAAGCACAATCCCGGCTACATCCTCCGCTACCGGCGCCACTTCATCGAGAAATCCCTGGAGTCCAAGGTCCAGGACAAGGTCATGACCAACCTCCTGTTCCCGGTGGACCACAACCCCATGCAGGTCGCGGTGGAGACCGGCGAGGCCGCGCCCGCCACCAACCAGTGGTGGACGGTGCCGATCCACGTGTCCTTCCCCCTGCGCAAGATCGCCATGCTGCCCGAGGGCAAGGACTACGTCGGCCGGGTCATCCTGTACGTCGCCGCCAGGGACCGCAAGGGCAAGCAGTCGGACGTCCAGCACCAGGAGCACGAGATCCGCATCCCCGCGGCCGACTACGAGAAAGCCCAGCGGCAACGGTTCGGCATCGATCTCAAGCTGCTGATGGCCTCGGGCCGCTACACCGTGAGCGTCGGTCTGCTCGACGAGATCACCCAGCAGGACTCCTACACGACCACCAAGACCCTCGTCAATCCCACCGGGAGGTGATCGCGCGGCGACCCGGGGCGGCCGACGGTCGCCTCATCCCTCTCCGGGCGATTCCTCCCCGGCCGGGCGGGTGATCTCGTAGGCGAGCTGGGCGCGGGAGAGGATGACCTTGGTGCCGGGCGGCACCGAGGAGGTCAGCCAGACGTTGCCGCCTATGACCGCGCCGCGCCCGATAACGGTATCGCCGCCGAGAATCGTGGCGCCGGCGTAGATGACGACGTCGTCCTCGATGGTGGGGTGGCGCTTGGTGCCGCGCACCAGGCGGCCCCGCTCGTCCTTGGGGAAGGACAGGGCGCCGAGGGTGACCCCCTGGTAGAGCTTCACGCGGTCACCGATCACCGTGGTCTCGCCGACCACGACGCCGGTCCCGTGATCGATGAAGAAGTCGCGCCCGATCGTCGCCCCGGGGTGGATGTCCACGCCGGTCTCGTTGTGGGCGAACTCGGTCATGATGCGCGGGATCAGCGGAACGCCGAGCTCGAAGAGCAGGTGCGCGATCCGGTACGTGTAGATGGCCTTCACCCCGGGATAGGCCATGATGATCTCCTCGTTCCCGGTGGCGGCGGGATCCCCGTCGTAGGCCGCCCGGACGTCGCCGGCGACCAGGTCCATGATGGACGGCAACCCCTCGAGGAAGCGGAAGACGACCTCCCCGGCCCGCCGGTTGGCCGCGGCCGCCTCCATGCCCTCCTCGCCCGGCATCATCAGGGCCTTCGTCACCTCCCGGCGCAGGGCGCGGGCGAGGATGTAGAGCTGATCGCCGAGGTGGTAGCGGAGGTTGCCCTTGTACAGGTCCTGCTGGCCGAAGTAGCCGGGAAACAGCACTTCCTGGCAGTGGCGCAGGATCGCGATGACCTGTGCCTTCTGGGGCAACGGATCCGACGACCAGTGAAACAGCGGCGTCTCCCGGCGCTCCACCAGGGAGACCACCTGCTCGATCATCTCCAGTGTCTGACTGCGCAGCTCCGGTGTGCTCATACGTCCTCCATTGGTTCGCGACCCGCCCCGGCGGGCTCCTGTCCTTGCTCAACAGGCCGCGGTGACGAATATTCTCCCACGGCCCGGCCGGCATACAATACCGGCGGGAGGACCCATGAGCGACGACAAGAGCGCCGACCCGCAACAGCCCAAGCTGACGTTGACCCCCGAGGCGGCCCTCGGCGAGTACGCCAACTTCGTCAGCATCGCCCACAACTACACCGAAGTCGTCCTCGACTTCGGCCGCACCCTGCCCGGCCGCGGCGACATCCCGGTGGTGGCGCGGATCATCATGACCCCGTTCCAGGCCCGGCAGCTCCTGCGCGCGCTGAGCCACAACCTCTCCATGTACGAGGACACCTACGGCACGATCCCGGAGCCGCCGGTCCCCGCCGCTCCAGAGGGCGCGGGGAAGACCAACTGAGCGCCCGCGCCGTCAGGCCGAAGGGCGCACGATCCAGCCGCCGCCCAGCACCTCCTCGCCGGCGTAGAAGACGGCGGCCTGGCCGGGCGCCGGGGCGCGAACCGGCTCGGCCGTTTCCACCACGAGGTACCCGTCCTCGGGCCGGACCCGCGCCCGCACCCCCGGGTGGCGGGACCGGATTCTGACCGTGCACTGGAGCTCGGCGGCGGGCGGCCGGCCGGCCACCCACGCCGGCTCGCGAACCCGGAAGCTGCTCACCAGGAGCTCGTCCCGCGTGCCCACCACGACGTTGCCGGTCTCCGGCTCGATGCCGAGCACGTAGAGCGGCCGGGGCGCGGCGATGCCGAGGCCGCGCCGCTGGCCGACCGTGAAGCGGTGCACGCCGCGATGCTCGCCGAGGCGCCGGCCGGCGCGGTCGACGATGCTCCCGGAGCGCGTCCGGCCCGGAAGCCAGCTCTCCAGCAGCTGGGCGTAGGAGCCACCCGGGGGCACGAAGCACAGCTCCTGGCTCTCGGGCTTGTCCGCCACCGGGAGCCCGGCCTCCCGGGCCACGCTCCTGGCCTCGTCCTTGGTCGTCTCCCCGAGCGGAAAGACCACCCGTGCCAGCCGCTCCTGGCCCAGGCGGTGGAGAAAGTAGCTCTGGTCCTTGGCGCGGTCTGAGCCGCGGAAGAGGTGCCACCGGTCGTCCGCTCCCCGCTCCACCCGGGCGTAATGCCCGGTGACGAGCCGGTCGGCGCCCAGCTCGCGGGCCATCCGTTCGAGCTCGGCGAACTTGATCTTCTCGTTGCACTCGACGCAGGGGTTCGGGGTCAGGCCCCGGGCGTAGGCCTCCAGGGAGGCGATGAAGATCTCGTCGAAAAACTGCCGCGACAGGCAGGCCTCGCGGAGGGGAATGCCGAGATGCCGGGCCACCCGGCGTGCGTCCTCCATGTCCTCGAGGGAGCAGCACCGCGAGCCGTGGCCCGCCAGGGGATCCCACAGCCGCATGAAGACCCCCTCCACCTCGTGGCCTTCCCGGACCATGGTCAGGGCGGCCACCGAGGAGTCAAGACCTCCGGACATGGCGACGACGACCTTCATCACTCTTTCCAACCGGCTCCGGCCGCAGTCATTCCACGAGCCCACGCGACGGCGGGCCCCCTTCCGGAGGCCCGCCTTGCAGGTCATCGCGTCCCGCGGTCACTTGGTGAGCTTGAGGATCGCGAAGAACGACCGCCCGGCCCGGGGCCGCGTGACGTACAGGCGCAGGTAGCCGCCCTTCTTCACCTTGGCCACCTCGGCCTTGAGCTGGGAGGCCGAGCTGATCTTGCGGCCGTCCACCTCGGTGATGACGTCGCCGCGCATCAGCCCGGCGTCCGCCGCCGGCGAGATCGGGTCGACCTTGGTGATGACCACGCCGCTGGTGTTCTCGTCGATGCCGAAGTACTGGCGCAGGTCCGGGGTCAGGCGCGAGACCGTGATGCCGACGCGCTCGGACACGCTCTCCTCGCTCCTGCCGCCGCCGGTCTTCGACGGACCTTCCTGGTCGACCTTGCGCTCCTCCAGCGTGACCGGAACGTCCAGCCGCTTGCCGTTGCGCAGCACCTCGAGGTGCACCTTGGTCCCGGGAGGCGTCGCCGAGACGCGATCGATCAGGGAGCGCGTGTCGGTCAGCTTCTCGCCGTTGAAGCCGACGATGACGTCGCCGTGCCTGATGCCGGCCTTGTCGGCCGCGTGGCCGGGCAGGACCTCCTCGACCAGCGCGCCGTTCCTGTTCTTGAGGTGGAAGGCGTCCTGGATCTGCTGGTTGATGTTCCGGATGGTGACGCCCAGGTAACCCCGCACCACCTTCCCGCGCTTCTCGAGCTGGGGAAGGATCAGCTTGGCGGTGTTGATGGGCACCGCGAAGCCGATGTTCTGGCCGCGGGCGCTGATCGCCGTGTTGATGCCGATCACCTCGCCGCGGAGGTTCACCAGGGGACCGCCGGAGTTGCCGGGATTGATGGCGGCGTCGGTCTGGATGAAGTTCTCGAAGGATGTGTCGGAGATGCCGAGGACACGCCCCTTGGCGGAGACCACGCCCACCGTGACCGTGTGCGGCATGTTCAGCGGGTTGCCCACCGCCATCACCCACGAGCCGACGCGGGCCTTGTCCGAGTCGCCCAGCGCCAGCGCCGGGAACTTCTTGTCAGGCTTGTTGATCCGGATCAGCGCGATGTCGGTGGCCGGGTCCCGGCCCACGACCTTGACCGAGTAGCGGTCGCCGTCGGGGGTCTCGATCTCCAGCTCGTCCGCGTCGGCCACCACGTGGTTGTTGGTCAGGATCTCCCCGTCGGAAGAGATGAAGAAGCCCGAGCCCGCCGAGCGCTGCACGATCGGCTCCTTCCGCTGCTCCGGGTTGAAGAACGGGCCGAAGAAGAAGTGGAAGGGATCCTGCGGCATGCCGCGGGGGTTGGCCTTCCGGCTCCCCGGCTGGATCACGTCCTTGGCGAAGACGGAAACCACGGACGGCACCACCCGGTCGGCCAGATCCGCGAAGTCCGGCACCGCGGCCGGAGCCGGGGCCGCCGCCGTGGTCCGGGCCGGCCGGTCCGCGTCGGCGCGCGGCGTCAGGTTGAGGCCGCCGGCCAGGACCATGCCGAAGAGCACGGCCGCCACCACGATGGCGGCGAGGGAAAACACGTTCGCCTGTCTGCGATGCATCGGTCACCTCCTGGGGGTTGGAGACCTCGCGGCCTCCCTGTCGGTCACCATGGCGGTAAGCAATTCTCTTGCCACTTCTCTTCCCGGGAGAACGGCCGCGCCCTGCCAATCTGGCGCGGTTCACCCCGCTCAGCCGTTCGTCTCGGCGATCTCGACCCGGTCCTTGCCGCCGTCCTTGGCGCGGTACATCGCCCGGTCCGCGGCGCGCAGCAGCAGGTTCTTCTTCAGATCGGTGGTGCCCATGCGCGGCACGTGGAGCGGGTAGACCGCGATGCCGAGGGAACAGGTCAGGGACCGCCGCCATTCCACCGGGCCCTCGGACCAGCTGTAGATCCCCTGCAGGAAGACGGTCTCCCGGAGCGCCTTCCTGATCTTCTCCGCCGCCCGTTTCGCCCCCTCGAGGTCGCAGTCGGCCAGGATCACCACGAACTCGTCCCCGCCGTACCTGGCCAGCGTGGCCCCCTCGTCGGTGATCGTCTTGCGCAGGAGGTACCCGAACTCCTTCAGGACCTGGGACCCGGCCAGGTGGCCATGGGTGTCGTTCACCTCCTTGAAGTTGTCGAGATCGAGGAAGAGGAGCGCAACCGTGGAGCCGATGACGTCCGCCCGCACCAGGTCCTCGGTCAGCCGGTGGTGAAAGAAGCGGTCGTTGAAAAGACCCGTGAGGTCGTCGCGCCGGGCCATCTCGCTCGCCCGCTGGGCGTCGAGCAGGTTCTCGATGAAGACCGAGGTGTAGCGGCCGAAGATCTCGAGGAGCTGCAGGTCCTTCTCGGTATAACGACCGCCGTCGGAACGGTTCACCATCTCGAGCACGCCGCACACGGTGCGCTCGATGCGCACCGGAACCGCAACCAGGCTGTGGGTCTTGAAGCCGTGCGTCTGGTCGAACTCGGCGAAGAAGTTGGGATCCTGCTCGGGATCGTCCATCAGGTACGCGCGCCCCGTCGAGTAGACGTGGCCCACGATGCCGCGATTCGCGGGCACGGTCCTGCCCACCAGGCCCGCGGCCGCGGGCCCGTAAGCGGCGACGAAATGGAGATTGCTGTCCTTGCCGGCCAGGCCCCGCTCGAGGGGCTTGTCCATCACGATCGAGCCCGCGAGCGAGGGCACGAAATCGTTCGCCTTGGTCAGGATTTCGCGCAGGAATGCGTCAATTCTCAGCTTGACGGGCATGAAGGCCGAGTACCGGCGACGATCCAGGAACGGCTCCAACTCCTCGAGAGGTAGGCTGAAAACTTCCGGGGACGACACCCTTCGAGTCTATCACGCCCGCCGCAGCAGCCCCCGCAACCGTTCCTCGAGGTCGCGGACCGTCTGGGAGTGGTCCGCCCGGCCGGGCGCGAAACGGACCCGCTCCAGCTCGCGGCGCAGGGCTTCCACGCGCTCGCGCCTGGCCGCCGTCCGCCGGCGCTCCGGCAGCGACGCCCACCACCCCTCGAGCACGCCCTGGAGGCGGCGCGCCCGGTCGGCCGGTGTCTCGCCCGGCTCCGGCTGCGGGATCCGGACCCTGCGCCTGCCGGCGAGCCAGAACGCCAGGCCGAGCCCCGCCAGGGCTCCCGCCGCCAGCCCCGCGACCAGCCACGCCCACCCGGCCCGTCCACCCACGGCTCGCTCCCCGCCCGGCGCCGGTGCTTCCCCCGTCTCCGCCCCGGCCCGTCCCCCGCCGGCCGCCGTCGACGGCCGCGGCGTCGGACCCGGGGCCGGGGGCGGCGCCTCGACGACGACGCTGAAGCTGGCTCTGATGCACAGCTCCGAGCCCACGAGACTCCTGAGCAGCCGCGAGACCGCCTCCTGCCAGGAAACAAA
>CAZXXL010000133.1:0-8590 GCA_964644635.1 uncultured Thermoanaerobaculia bacterium
CCCCCGCGCAGGGGGCGACGCCGTGGAGCAGCGCCGCACCTTCCGATCAGCAGTTTCAATCCGCGCCCCCGCGCAGGGGGCGACCTCATTGTTATTGACATTCTCTCTAATGCAGGAGTTTCAATCCGCGCCCCCGCGCAGGGGGCGACCCGACGCGGCAAAAGAAAGCCACGGTTCTCCCCCAGTTTCAATCCGCGCCCCCGCGCAGGGGGCGACCTATTAAACTCAACATTAATGCCAAGCTTCTTATCGTTTCAATCCGCGCCCCCGCGCAGGGGGCGACTGTTCCTGTGCTAAGGCATGACGTAGTGCCCAGTTATGACCCTGTCAGCGCGAACCTTGCCTAAGGTTTGCCATGCCCCATCCAACCAGGCGCGCAGCGCGACTGATTTTATTGTCAAAGAACAAGTTGCGGTTACCGCGAATGGTCCGGGTGAACCGTGGGTGCCGACGGTTCGCGCAGCCATCACAACACCAGTGGTCCTCGGAGATCCGGCGTGGCCTTCGCCCCATGGTGTTCGACTCGCCGTTCGAAGTTGGAGCCGAGGAAATAAAACCTCAGACTATCCTGCTCGGGATCGATCTCGTCGAGGAGGCGGAGCTTCAGCTGCTGCCACTGGGTCGGATCAACGATGCACTCGAAGACCGAGTTCTGGACCCGCTGTCCGAAATCGAGGCACGCCTTGGCCACCCGGCGCAGGCGCCGTTGCCCCGCGGGCTCCTTGGTGGAAACGTCATAGCTGACGACGACGAGCATGGCCCTCCCTTCCTGTCATTTCCAAAACACCGGCGGATAGGCGTCCAGGTCGCCGCGCAGGTGGCGGGCGAGGAGCAACGCCTGGAGGTGAACGAGCATGCCGACGGTCGTCTTCTCGTTGAGGAACGGGTGCCGGATCTCCTCCTGCTTGCGCTCCTGGTAGGCGACCAGCACCGTCTTGCGCGTGTCGTCGCCCATGTGGACGCCACCAGTCTCCTGCACCTCGAACCCTCTCGCCCTGATCTGACGGCGGTTGACCAGCGACAGGGCCAGCCGGTCTGCAAGCACCGGGCGAAGCTCCTCCATCAGGTCCAGCGCGAGCCCGGGACGGCCGGGGCGGTCCCGATGCAGGAATCCCACCTGCGGGTCGAGGCCCACAGCTTCCAGAGCCGATGAGACGTCGTGGACGAGCAGGGTATACAGGAAAGAGAGCAACGCGTTGACGGCATCCCGCGGCGGACGGCGGCTTCTCCCGGTGAACCGGAGCTCCTCGTCGTCCACGGTGATCAGATCATCGAAGACCCCGAAGTACACTCGCGCGGCATCGCCTTCGATGCCGCGGATCGAATCGACGCTGGGGGCGCGCGCCACCTCCTCGAGACTTCGCGCCAGGGAAGCGGCCGCCCGGCGCAGACGGTCGCCCCGGCCGTCGCCGCCGTGGTCGCGGGCTGCGCGCTGCACGACGTGCCGGCAGTTGGCAATCTTGGCTGCCACGAACGACCGGGCGAGATCGGCCGTTCGCTCGGGATCGTCGGCCCGCCGGTACTGCTCTCGCCTGAGCAGCACATTGCCGGAAACCGGGCCTTGCACCCGGGCGAGGAATCGCCCGCGTTCCGTCAGGAAGGAGATGCCGATGCCCCGCTCGCCGCAGCGGCCCATCAGAAACGGGCTCGCCGAGACGTTGCCGAAACAGACGATGCCCTCCAGCATGTGCAGCGGCACCCGGAGCTTGATCTCGCCGTCGACCTTGGCGAGCACGGTCTCTCCCTCGGCCGCGAGCCAAACGCCTTGGGTTGTGACGTAGAGGGTGTTGAGGTGTTTCTTCATCCGTCTCCCCCCTGGCTCTCCAGCGACTGATGAAGCGCCGCCTCCACGTACCGTCTCGCCGACCGGCCGCGGCTCATGGCTTCCGGCATGCACAGGGACAACAGGGAGCAGCGCCGGCACTTGGGCTCTTTCTTCGCCGGCGGTGTCACTCCAGAGGCGATGAGGTCGTGGAGCCTTGCGGCCGCCTCCCGAGTTTCCCGCCGGAGCTCTTCGCCGAGCCCCACCGGGTGCCGCCGCTGCTGGCGGCCGTAAAACAACGCGCCCTCGGTGATGCGAACGCCCATCATTTCTTCCAGGCACATGGCCTGGGCGCACAGCTGGACCTCGTCGCAGGAGTCCGGCTTGGGCTTGCCACGCTTGTACTCCACGGGAAAGGGCGTCCACAGGCCGCGCAACCCGCGAACGGCGACTGCCGCCGGCCGGCCGTCGATCTCCCGCCCCACCGGGCCGCCGGATGCAACGCGGTGGAGCTCCACCACGTCGGCGCGCCCCACCAGACCGAGCTCGAGGGACTGCAACGCTACCCCGCGCAGGATCACCACGTCGCCCCGCACCTCGCGGCGCGGCGCCTCCTCGTCGACCCGGCTGTGCAGGTGGGAGCCCTCCAAGGTCAGTGCGTTGTCGGCCCACAGTTGCTCCAGGTAGATAAGCGCACACTGCCGCTCGCAGAACACCAAGTGCTGCAGCGCCGACAGGGGAAGCAGCTGGTCCTCGGCGAATGTCAACGCGGGCCTCAGCGGGGTGGGACGCCCGGGAGAAACCCGTTTCCCGTCATGGCCTGTCGAGGACCGCCACGGCATCCGGAACGGCGGCGCGGTCGATCTCGACCTCGTAATCCCCGAACGTCCTCGGGACCTCGATGCCCTCCTTGCGCTTCACGGTGACGGCCTCGAACAGCCGGTGGGACGGCGCGTTGCCGAGCTGGCTCTGGTGTTCGAAGACGATCAGCCGGCGCGCCGCCATGCTGCCGGCGGGACGGGCGGCCGACTGGTCGAACTGGAACGCGTTCAAGAGCGCCTCCCAGAGAAGATTGAGGTCTTCCTCAGAGAACCCCGTCTTGGCGGCGAGGAACGGGTTGACGAAGCCATGGGCCACGTAGACGGCGTACGGCACCGTGAACTTGCGACCCATGGTGCGTTCCTTTTCGAGATCCCGCTCGTTGGTCACCGAGCTCCGGGTGATGGCGTGCTCGAGGGTGACGATCGGCTCCGCGGAGCGCGCGAAGGAAAGCTGGACCGGGCCGCGGACCTGTCCGCAGTTGACCTCAGTGTTCATCACCGCGCCGAAGGTCCGGATGTCCCAGAAATTGCCGCACATGAACGCGGTCAGAGCCCGCGCCTTCTCAGCATCCTTGGGTAGTTTCTTCGGCTGAGGCTTCTCGCCGATGGCATCATACGCCTCCTGGTGCAGCCGGTTGAGGACCGCCTTCTCCGCGAAGTAGATCCGGTGGCCGTTCTTGCCGTCGCGGGTCAACGCCACGTAGTTCCTGATCTTCCGCTTGATGCAAACGTCAGTGACGAGGCCGTGACCCGTCTCCGGATCGAGCCGGGGCAAGTTGCCGGCGTCGGGGTCGCCGTTGGGGTTGGCATCCTTGACGTCGAAGATATAGACGAAGTCGTAACGGTTCATGATGGTCTCCTTTCGGTTTATGCCTCGACGGCGTGCTGCCGCTCGTCCTTCGAGCGGTAGAAATCGTTCATCTGATGGTAGTAGCCGAGGGCGAACAGGCCCTGGCCTTCGAGGCCGAGGTGGGTCGGAAAGCCCTGCAAAGGATCGAGGATCTCTTGGACGAGCTTTTCGCGGTTGACCTTGTGCCCACCCTCGAGCTTGGCCAGGTGGTGCTGGTAGGTCCGAAGCAGGCGAGGAAAGACGGCCGCTGGAGTCGCCGACGCCGAGCTGTAGAAGCGATCGCGGATGGTGGCGTTGAGGTTGCCACCCAGGGCGTCAAGTTGGGTCTTCTCCAGGGTGGCGAACAATCGGCCCATCCGGTAGGCAGGGTCGGTGCGGGACGTGTCGAGGCTCATGGAAACCTCCCTTCGACAGTTTCTGACCAGGTAGCCCTTGATCACGCAGGCTCTGGCATAGTTGACGATGCGGTCGGCGCTGACACGACGCATGACGGTGGTGTACAGCGCGTCGGGGTAACGGGAACCGGTGACGATCGATTCGAGAAGAGCCGGCGGCAGCAGCGGGGGCGCGCCCCCGCCCGGGGGACGGGTCTCGGCGAGCAGGTACCAGACCGGCGGAAGCTCGGGTTCGGGCCGCTTGCTGTGTTCCCCGAAACGCCGATCGATGCCGATGTCCGCGTGGTGCCGGCGGAGGTTGGTGAGGAGCTCGGTCACGGTGCCACGGTGGAAGAACCGGACGGCGATGCGCGCCGGTGTCGGAGCGGCGAGGCCGAGGATGAAAAACGGGGTGGCATCCGGTTCCTCGCCAAGGTCCGGGTACGCCTCCCTCCCCCGGCGTAACGCGGTGAGGAATGCGTGGAGCTTGGCGCGGAGGGTTTCGTCCTGGACCTCCTCCAGAGCCGCCGATCCCTCCCGGGCGAAGAGGGCGAAAACGTCCTCCACGGCGCTCGGCCGGCCGGTCCAGAAGACCACGGTAGTGCCACCCACGTTGAGCCGGTGCTTGTCCCGTCTCGGGCCGCCGAGGAGGGCGTTGAGCGCCGCCGTGTAGCGGCGGGCCGCCTCCACCGAGACGGGCGCGTTGTAGCTCTGCTCCAAGCCGTACGACCAGTAGGCCGGGTCGTTGAACCCGGCGATGGTGGCGCCGCTCGACTGCGATCCACTGACGCCCTTGATCTTGTCGTGGGTACGGGCGATGGGTGCCGTACGGCCGGTGATCAGGCACTGTCCGGACGGCGCCTCACCGGCCTCGCCACCCCGCGCCTGCCACCACACCCTCATGCGCTCGGGGTCCGCTCCGGTTCGCCGGTCCCACCACGCCTGGATCTCGGGATGGCCATGAACGTACGCGGTCTCTCCACGCATCTGGAACACTCCGAAGCCGGTGGCGAGCTCCTCAAGGATGGGGAACTCCTCGGCCTGATCCGGGTCCCACCGCTCAAGGAACCGGCACACGGAGGAGAACGCCGGCACGTTCACCGCGTCCTCCACTTCGAGATGGTGCCGCCGGAACGCTGCGAAGGTCTCCCGCGCTCGGACGGCCCGCTCGGGGCGCGCATCCCACCCAAGCAGGTAGCCCGGAGCGTCCCATAGGAAGCATGGGTTGAGGCCCGATCCCGGAGGCTTGGTGGCGCCGAGGACGAGGACGCGCCGCGGCTCCGGACGGCGCTCGCCGGGCAGACGGGCGTCGAGGATGTCGACCAGGCGCCCGTCGGCCTCGACGACGACGAGAAAGGTGATGCGCTGGAAAGAACGGCCCTGCGGCGCGATGCCATAGTCCGGCTCTCGCTCGAGCCGCTCGTGAAGCTTGTAGAGAGTCTGGAGTGGCATGACTCACCCCCTTGTTTCCACGAGTGATGGCACGTCGATAACGCCGTCCCGCATCCGCGCCCTGAAAAACCTCGGCTCGGCGCGCACCCTCCGGCCGCGGTGACTCTCGATGACCTTGCCCCTGGGATCCTGCACGAAGTCGATGTCCCACAGCATGTAGCCGAGGTCGCGCTCCCCGGCGAGATCCGGCGGGCATCCGCCGAACGGTTCACCGTCGTCGAGGAGCCGGAAGTGGGCCGGAAACTCGCGGCAACCGAGGTAGGGGTGGTGAAAGAACTGCCCCTTCGACGCCCGCCGCTTGAACGCCTCGAGGTGCTTGGCCTCCGCGTGGTCGAGCACGGTTCCGTCCCGGGCGGTGGGGTCGAGCACCTCCACGTGGGCCTCGATGCCGTAGCGAACGTCGCGGAGGATCCGCGCGGCCCGCTGCTGGCGGTGTTCTTCCACGGCGATGGCGAGGCTTCCCGTACCGCCGCGCATCGCCCTTTTCACCGAGCTTGCCGGGATCTTGCCGGAGATCTCGTTGCGGCGGACGTGGGTGAAACGGATCGGCGCCAGAACGTGGATCCGGTCCACCACCCAGCGCATCTGGGGTTTCCAATAGATGGCCTCGAGGATTCCGCGGGCGGCGCTCGGCGTGATCACGTCGTAGGACACGCGCTCCACCTTCATCTCGGGCCGGTTGAACGAGGCGTAGTCGCCCCACACCTCCAATCGGATGCCGTAACCCATGACACCTCCTTTCTCAGATCATGAACGCGCCGGCCTCAAAATGCTCACGGTCGAGCACCAGGCCGAGCCGTTCGTCGTAGTGAAGCTCCGGGCTGATGAGCACCGGATAGCGGTCGTGAACCGTCTCGATGGTACGTCCAATGTGCTGGAAGTATGTCTTCTTCCGGACCTGCACCGTGTACCGCTGCAAGCGGCGCAGGAGGTCCCGGTCCGGCAACGGGAAACTGGCGCGGAGCCGCTCCACCAGCTCGGCGCCGCGCTCTCCCCAGGGGACGATCACCGCCTGACCCGTCTCGGCGATGAGCTTGAAGCGGCTGGCGATGGTCCGGAAGTTGAACTGGAAGGGCAGTTTCGGGTCACCACCGGCGAGCTTGAGCGCGTCGAGGATTCCCCGGGCGTCCCAGCGTTCCTGTTGCGACCAGTAGTAGAGGCGAAAGTAGTGCTCCACGGCCTCGAGGGAGAGCAAATCCTCGTAGAGCGGCGTGGCATCGCCGCCGCCGAGTATCTGGGAGGCCGCACCCGTGGTGTCGCGCAGGAAGGCCTCGAGCTCCTCATGCTCGGATCGGAACACGCAGGTGAGCCCCTTGTCGAGCCGGCCGTTCCTATTGCACCGGCCGGCCGCCTGCGCGATGGAATCGAGTCCAGCCAGACAGCGGTAGACGATGGGAAAGTCGAGGTCGACTCCGGCCTCTACTAGCTGGGTCGAGATCACCCGGCACGGCTCACTTCGTTTGAGGCGCGAACGGATGGCGTCGAGGACGGCGCTCCGATGCTCCGGGCACATGGCGGCACTCAAGTGGATGCCATCCTCGCCGAGGCGTTCGTAGATTTCTCGGGCATGGCGGCGCGTGTTGACGATGCACAACACCCTGTCGTGCCCGAGGAGCCTGCCGGCGAGCTCCTCGTCGCCGAGCCTGCCGAGATACTTTACCTCCACCCGTTTGAGCGCCACGTAGAGCGCCGGTGGATCCGGGATGATCTCCCGCACACCCTCGAGACCTATGGGGAACCCGTCGCGGCGTGCGACAGCTGGTTGGGTGGCTGTACACAGCACAACCGAGGAGCCGTAGTTGGTGGCAAGCTCCCTAAGGATAAGGAGGCAGGGCCTGAGGTAGTCGACGGGGATCTTCTGGGCCTCGTCGAGGATAATGACGGAGCCGGCGAGATTGTGTAGCTTCCGGCACCTCTTGGTGCGGTTGGCGAATAGCGACTCGTAGAACTGGACCGAGGTGGTGACGATAAGCGGCGCATCCCAGTTCTCGGCCGCCAGCCGGCTTTCCACGGTCTCCTTCCCGGCGTCGACGGCGCTGTGGTGCTCCAGAACGGGATCGGGGAGCCCTGCCTTCACAAGAGGTTGGAAGGCTTCCCGAAACACGCTAGCGTTCTGCTCAATGATGCTGGTGAACGGTATGACGTAGATGATGCGGCCGAGGCCATGGCGCTGTGCATGGCGTAGCGCGAACGCCAGGGATGCAAGAGTCTTCCCCCCTCCCGTGGGAACGGTGAGTGAGAAGAGGCCAGGCTCGTCCGTCGCCGCGTCGAGGCAGGCCTGTCGCACGCGGCGCCTCTGGAGGTTCACTGGGCTGTCGTCCCCAGCCAGACCGGTGACGTAGCGGTCGAGCGCGACCTCCATGCGGGCCAGGACATCGTCGGGCCAGCGGGGCCGGCCCTCGGCCCGCGCAGGTTCCATGAACCGCTCGGTGTCGAGGAAGTCTGCATCCACTAGGCAGGAGAAGAGCATCCGGACGAAGAAGGAGAAGGAGAAGGCGGCGGCGGCTGGATCGGCTGCGCGCCGCGCGAGCGCCCGTTCGAGAAAGGGTGGAAGCGCGAGTTCGGGCGGGACGGTGGAGGCGACCGGCGGCCGGTACCAGGCTTCCACGGGTTTGGTCAAACGCCGCTCAAGGCACGCGCCGTCCGCGATGGCGTCCAGCAGTCCGGCGTGGTGCCCCGCTATGGGGTAGGCGAGGAGGTGACCGAGGACTTCGACGGTGGCAACCGCGTACTGTGCTCCGGCGCTGGTGTGGTCCACCCGGCCACGAAGCTCGGCCTCGTGGTAATCCTCGCTGGCGGCGGTGCGAAGGTAGGTCTGGAATGCCTCGGAATATTTCCCCAGATCGTGCCACAGGCCCGCAATTCTTGCCCACTCCTCCGCGCCAAAGGGCCTCGCGAACTCCGCCGCGAGCTCGGCGACGTTGCGCAGGTGTTCCTCGAGGGGTTGCCACTCCTCGGGTGGTCGGCCGGGCAGGGTGTGGGCGTAGAAGGGCACGTGCCCGTCACTTCGGCCCCGCCTCCCGTCGCAAGGTCCACGTCTTGTGCCGTCGTTGCTCACCCCATGGGAAGGACTCCTCCCGGTGTCCATCATCATAACCTTTCACAGTGTGAATCGGGTTGCGGCCCAGTACGGACCGCGTTCGCGGGATCCGGCGGCGGAATCGGGGGGCGTGCGGGCGTTCCTCGGCCTGCCACCGTGACCGAAGGCACCCGAATGCGGGGGCAGGACCGTCCATGGGGGCAGTTTCTCCGCGGTGGTGTCCGATCGTGAGGGGGGTCCCGTCGCTCGGGCCCTGGCGGGCCCTCGCTCGGGACGCCGTTCGACGACGGG
>CAZXXL010000134.1:0-8513 GCA_964644635.1 uncultured Thermoanaerobaculia bacterium
CTCCCCCAGCCCGTAGGCCACCGCCGCGCCGGGGAATGCGCGCAGGACCTCCACGCAGTCGCGGAGGGCCCCGGGAAGCAGCACGTCGTCCGCGTCCAGGAAGGCCACGACGGCGCCCCGGGCGGCTCCCACGCCGAGGTTGCGGCTGGCGGCGACGCCCCGGTTGACGCCGCCCTCGTGGGTGAGGACCCGGATCCGCGGGTCCCGGGCGCTCCACGCCCGGGCCAGCTCTCCGGTCGCGTCGCGGGATCCGTCGTCCACAACGAGGGCCTCCCAGGCCACGTCGTCCTGGACCTGGAGGCTCTCGAATGCGCCGTCCAGCGTGGCCGCGGCGTCGAAGGCGGGAATCACCACGCTGATCTCGACCCGCCCCGCGACCGTTCTCCCGTCGCCCACGCTCATCCCCGGACCGCGCCCAGTCGCCGCGCCGCGCGGAGGACGTGATCGCACGCCGCCCGGCGCTGCCCGGCGAGCAGGCGGTATCCGGCCGCCGCCGTCCAGCGGAACGCCCGCATCACGGCCAGCGGGCCGCGCTCGACGGGCAGATCGGGATGGATGCGCGCCGTCCTCGCGTCGGCCCTCCCCTGGGCGTGCGCCCGCCGCAGCAGGTAGGCGAGGCGGAGGCGCCGCGGGTCCACGTGGTGCCGGACCGCCATCCGCGGCGTGTACCACACCTCGAGCCCCGCCTTCTGCAGCCTGCGGAAGAGCTCCGTCTCCCCGTTGGCGATGAGCGAGCGCCCCCTGTACCCGATGCGCATGTCGAAGCCGCCGACCGCCGGCACCGCGTCCCGGCGGACCGCGAAGTTGCATCCGTAGGGGTAGCGCCACGGCGGGCACCGGATCTCCCGCGGCTCGTACTCGACGATACCCAGGTACCCCAGGGCGGCCGGGGTCATCCACGCCGGAACCCGGTACTCGCCCGGGAGGAGGGCCGGCCCGCCGACCGCGCCGAAATCGGGATGGCGGGTGACGAAGTCCACGAGCGCCGGCAGCCAGCCGGGCTCGGGAACCGCGTCGTCGTCGAGGAAGGCCACCACGCCGTGGGATGCCTCGGCGACGGCCAGGTTGCGCGCGGCCTGGAGGCTGGGACGTTCGAGGTCGAGCACGCGCACGCCCCCCGGGAAGGAAGGCGATACGGCGTCCCGGCTTCCGGGCCCATTGCGCACGAGCAGGATCTCGTCGGTCCCGTCGGCGGCGGCGACCGAGGAGACGATCTCGGCCAGCCGCGGCGACCGGCCGAGGGTCGGGATGGCGACGGTGACGTGGGGCCGGCTCATGCCGGGGCAATTCTCTCACAGGCCGGGCCGCCGCCCGGCCCGCCCGTACGCTGCTAGAATCCGGCGGGAACAGCGGGAGCGGCGACGAGCGGATCCAGCTCGCCGGACGAACGAAAGGAGCACCCATGGCTCACGAGGCCGCCGAGAGGGCGCCGACGCAGGTCATCCTGCCGCCGGGTCGGCTTCCGTTACCCGACCTCGCCGAGCTCTGGCGGTTTCGCGATCTCGTCCTGGCGCTCGCCGTGCGCAACCTCAAGGTCCGCTACAAGCAGACCGTGCTCGGCGTGATCTGGGTGGTGCTGCAGCCGCTCCTGGGCGCCGCCATCCTGACCTTCGTCTTCGGCCGCATCGCCCGCCTCCCCGCCGGGGGCGTGCCCTACGTCCTCTCGGCCTTCGCCGGCATGGCGGGGTGGACGCTGTTCAGCGGAACCCTCACGGACGCCTCCGCCTCCCTGCTCGCGAACGCCCAGCTGGTGACCAAGGTGTACTTCCCGCGCCTGGCCCTGCCGCTGTCCACCATCCTCCAGCAGCTCGTCAACCTCGTCGTCACCCTGGCGGTGATGGGCGTCCTCTGCGCGATCTACCGGGTGAGCCCCGCCGGGCGGGTCGTTCTGCTTCCGGTGTGGCTCGCCGGCATCCTCGCCTTCGCCATCGGTCTGGGCCTGATCTTCGGGGCGCTCATGGTCCGCTACCGCGACGTCCGTTACGTGCTCCCGATGCTCGTCCAGATGCTGCTCTACGCGAGCCCCGTGGGCTACACCCTGGCCGCCCTCCAGGAGCGGGTGTCGCCGCTGCTCCGCCGCCTCTACCTGCTCAACCCGCTCGCCGGGCTCCTGGAGGCGGTCCGGTGGTCGCTCCTCCCCGTCGGCACGCTCCCGGTGCCGGCGGTCACCTACGCCCTCGCGGCATCGCTCGTCACCCTGCTGGCGGGCGTCTTCTTCTTCGTCTGGGCGGAGCGGAGATTCGCGGATGTCATCTGACCGCGCGGCGGTGCGCATCCGCGGTCTCGCCAAGGCCTACCGGCTGGGCGGCCGGCGGGCGCGGCCGACCACCTTCGTCGAGGCCCTGTCGGGCTTCCTCCGGCACCCCCTCGCCCGCCACGACCGGCCGATCCTCTGGGCCCTCGACGGCATCGACCTCGACGTCGCCGAGGGCGAGATCCTGGGCATCGTCGGCGCCAACGGCGCCGGCAAGTCGACCCTGCTCAAGGTGCTCAGCCGGATCACGCCGCCGACCCGCGGGCGGGTCGAGCTTTTCGGCAGGGTCGGCTCGCTACTCGAGGTCGGGACCGGCTTCCACCCGGAGCTGACCGGGCGGGAGAACATCTACCTCAACGCCACGATCCTGGGCATGCGCCGGCGGGAGGTGGCCGGCGTCTTCGACGAGATCGTCGAGTTCGCCGGGGTCGAGCGTTTTCTGGACACGCCCGTCAAGCGGTACAGCTCGGGCATGTACGTCCGCCTGGCCTTCTCCGTGGCGGCCCACCTCCGGGCCGACATCCTGCTCATCGACGAGGTGCTCGCGGTCGGCGACCTGGCCTTCCAGCAGCGCTGCCTCGGCAAGATGCGGGAGGTCGCCACCGCCGGGCGCACGGTGTTCTTCGTGAGCCACAACATGGATTCCATCGGCTCGCTCTGCCGCTCGGCCATCTGGCTCGACGGAGGAAAAATCAGGCACCGGGGCCCGGCCGGAGAGGTGGTCCACGCCTACGCGTCCTCGCGCATGGAGAGTCTCGCGGGGACCTATGAGGCGCCGCCTGGAGAAACCGCCGACGACGCCCGGCTGGAGCGCGCGGTGGTCCTCGGCGCCGACCGCCGGCCCTGCAGCCGCCTCCGCTTCGGCGAGCCCTTCACCATCGCCATGACCTGGCGCTTGCGGGTCCCGGTCCCCGGCATCTCGTACACCGCCCGGCTCACGGACGACCGCGGCCGCCTGGTGACCGTTCTCAATACCGTGGGCCTGGAGCTCCGGGCGGACGTCCCCGGCCTGCACCACCTGGAATGCGAGGTGCCGGTCAACCCCCTGGTGCCGGGAGACTACCGCGTGGCCGTGGGCGCCTGGGTCCGCCCGTCAACCAGAGTTCACACGGTGGACGACTGTCTCGTACTGAGAATCGGACACGAGCCCCACGATCCCGGGCACCGCTTCACCGCGGTCGGGAACCCCCTGGTGGCGGTCCCCTGCCGATGGTCACATCGCCCGGCGTCCGGGCCGGTGGGTCCGACGGCCGCCCCGGAGGGGTGATGAGGAACGTCCTGATCCTCGGCACCGGCCGCAGCGGAACCAGCCTGGTTGCGTCCCTCTTCAGGGACACGCACTACCAGGGCGACGACTACATCCCCCCGCGGCGGGCGAATCCCCACGGATTCTTCGAGGACTCCGTCGTCAACGCCGTCAACGACGAGATCCTGGCCCGCGGTCTGCTCACCATCCGGTGGAGCCGGCTGCCCCGCGTCCTCCGCCACCGTGTCTTCGCCGACCCCTGGTCACTCTGGCTGGCGGCGCCCGTTTTCACCCTCCCCCGGCGCCTGACCTCCGGGGCGGTTGCCCGAATCCGGGAGCGGGTCGGCCGCCGGCCGTTCTGTTACAAGGACCCCCGCTTCACCTTCACGCTGCGTCACTGGCGTCCCTTCCTTCCTCCGGACACGCGGTTCGTCGTCGTCTTCCGCCGGCCGGCCCATACCGTCACCAGCATGCTCCGCGAGGCCCGGGAGAGCTACTCGCCGCCGCTCCGCATCACCCGACGGCAGGCGCTTGCCGCCTGGCGCCGGGCCTATCGGCGTCTCCTCGCCATGGCGCGGGCCGATGCCGACTGGTTCTTCGTCCGCTACGAGGACGTCCTGTCGGGCCGGGTCGTCCCCGCCCTGTCTCGCTTCACCGAGACGCGCCTGAACGACTCACTCGTCGACCCAGCGGCCAGCAGAACGCTGCGCCGACCGGCGGCCGGCGGGCCGGTCCCGCGGCGCCACGAACGGCTGTGGAAGCGACTGGTGGCCCGCGCCGGCGAAGACATATCGCGCTGGCGGTAATCAGCCGTTGCGACGGGTGGAAGCTCCCTTCAGGCGGCGGAGCAGGTTGAAGAGCGCCGGATCGGCGCTCGCCGCCAGGTAGAGCCACAGCTTGAGATCGAGGGACCGGGAGGCCAGGCCGCGGCGGGCGGCCGCCCGGGCCCCGGCACCGTCACCCGCGAGCAGCGCGGCATAGGCCTCCTCCCGGCACAGAAAGCCGAGCCGACGGCGCAGCGCCCGCCGTCCCGCCAGGGCCCAGGCCTCTGGACGGGCCGCCAGGAAATCCTCGAGCACCCGCCGGGTCTGGGCCGCCTGGCTCGCAAGAAACGAGGACATCTGGCCGCCGTGCCACCGGTAGAGCGCCAGACCCAGCTCCACCACGGGGACCGGGCGTTCCCACGTGACACGGAGTAACAGGTCGTAATCCTCCGCCGCCCGCAGGTCTTCCCGGTAACCGCCGAGCCGGACGATCTCGTGCCGCCGGAAGACCACGGCGTGCGCCGGGACCAGCGCCCGCAGCAGGAGCTGCTCGAGGCGGATCTCGCCGGCGGGTGGACCGGCCGGCCATGGATCGACCCGGTACTCTTCCGGAGCGGCCAGAATCTCGTCCGGCGTCAGGTCGGGGCGCTCTGAAAAAAAGCGCATTCCGTGGCAGGCCGCCGCCCAGCTTCCGGCGGCGGCCGCCCGGCCGACCATCGCCGCCAGGGCCTCGGGATGCCACAGGTCGTCGTCGTCCAGGAAGGCGACCCACGCGCCGCGGGCCGCCGCTAGGCCGGTGTTCCGGGCCGCGCCAAGCCCCGCGTTTTCCTTGCGAATGACCCTGAGCCCGGGGATCTCCCGGGCAAGCCGGTCGCAGACCTCCGGCGTCCCGTCCGTCGAGCCGTCGTCGACCACGATGATCTCGTCGACGGCCGCGGTCTGGGCCGCCGCCGACCGCACGGCCGCGGACAGGAAGGCGGCGCGGTTGTACGTCGGGATCACCACCGACACGCCGCCGGCGCCGGTCCCGCGACGCCGGTCAGCCCCTTCCACGGTTCCCGCCCTTTTCGCCGGGGACGGCCGGGGAGCCGTCGATCACGCCGCCCGCGGCGCCGGCCAGCACCTGTCGCAGCGCGGCCAGCGTCTTGCCGAAATCGAAGTCCCGGCGGGCCGACCCGGCGCCCTCGCGGCCCATGACCTCCAGCTCCCGGCGGCGGCCGGGGATTCCGGCCAGCGCCTCCGCCAGGGTTTCCACGTCGGGCCGCTCGAGGCACCAGCCGGTCCGGCCGTCGAGCACGGTCTCCGCGACGCCGCCGGAACAGTGGGCGATCACCGGCGTCCCCGAGCAGATCGACTCCACCGGCACCAGGCCGAAGGGCTCGTGGGCCGCCAGGTGAACCGTCACCAGGGCCGTCCGGTACAGCTCCATCAGGCCGGCCCGGTCGACGCCGCGGACGATCCTCCATCCCCCCCGCAGGCCGGCGGCGGCCCGCCTCACGGCCCCGCCGAGCGGCCCGTCCCCCACCATGATCAGGGTGTAGTCCGCGAGGGCCGGCTCGCGGGCGCAGGCCCGCCCCCAGGCCGCGATCATCTCCAGCGGCCTCTTGGCGGCGGTCATCCTTCCCACCCACAGCACTACCGGCTCCTTCCGCTCTGCGGGCGGCGGCCAGAGCGAGGGCCGGAAGTCTTCCAGCAGGGGGTAGATCACCCGCGCCCGGCGGCCGTACAGCTCCTCGACCCTGCCCGCCGTGTAGCGGCTGTTGGCGATCACGAGATCGACCGAGGACACCGCGGCCCGGTCCGAGCGCCGCAGCTCCGCGGCCCAGCCCTCCGCGCCCAGCCGCCGCACGGCGCGGCGCAGGCGCCACCGGCCGATGATCCGCCTTGCCGCCGCCGTGCGGTAGAAGGCCGCGCCGGCGAGCGTTCTCCCGATCCCCGTTCCCGCTCCCGCCGGGAGGATCTCGTCGTCCGACGGATCGTCGTAGAGGTGCCGCGGCGGCTCCTGGCAGTACCACACGCAGGGCGGGAGGGTCGCCCGGGCGCGGGCGCGCGCCGCCCACTCCACCGCCGGGTGGTTGTGCAGGAAGAGGACGTCGTGCCGCGCCCAGCGGCGCGCCAGACGGCGCGCGATGTGATCCCAGTCCCACGGCCCGGTGAGCGCCCCGCCGCCCCGGTGCTCGATCACCGTGTATGCCGTCCGCTCGCCCGGCGGCGCCGTCCACCGGTGGGTGTAGACGGTGACCTCGGCACCGTCCTCCCGGACCAAGGCGTTGCAGACCGAGTGCAGGAACCACTCGGCCCCGCCCCAGGCCTCGCAGGTCGGGTGGAGCACGCCGATGGAGCGTGGGGACCGACGGCCGGTCCGGCGGGAGGGCGGCGTCGGCATTAGAATCGGTTGGTGTCCCGTCTCGCGATCGGTCTCGACGCCCGCGCGGCCGTGGTGGATCCCCACCGCGGCCTGGGGCGGGTCACCGCCGCCCTGGCCGCCGCCCTGGCCGAGAGAACGGATCTCCGGCTGACGCTCTTCGTCCCTGGAAACGCCCATGTGCCCGGGTCATGGTACCGGGAAGGGGTGAGCGTCGTCCAACTGCCCCATCCCCGGCGGGGGGCATTTCTCTTCGACGGCCCGGCCTGGCGGCGGGCGCTGGCGCGCCACCCCGTCGCCGTGCTGCACCTGCCCGCCTGGGGCGTGCCGCCGGGCATCCCGGTGCCGGTGGTGGCGACGCTGCACGACGTGACGCCCCTGCGCTACCCGAAGTCGATTCCCTCCCGGTACGTCCGTCACCGCGCGATCCAGCGCCTTGGAACCTATCGCCGGGCCGCCCTCGTCCACGCCGTGTCGTCGGCCACCGCCGCCGACGCCGTGCACGCCCTGGGCATCGCGCCGGACCGGGTGCGTACGGCCGGCTGGGCGGTGGATCGTTCCGTCTTCTCCCCGCACCCGGAGGTTCCCCGGCGCCACGTGCTCTTCGTCGGCGGCACCGACCCCCACAAGCGGGTGGACCTCCTGTGTCGCGCCTGGTCGGTGCCCGGCGCCGTGGATCTTCCGCCCCTCGTGATCGCCGGCCCGGCGTGCGCCGCCGCCGTCGCCCGCGCCGCCGCGCGCAACCTGGACCGGATCCGGCTCGCGGGAGCCGTCGACGACGCACGGCTCGCCGAGCTCTACCGCGGGGCGGTGGCGCTTCTCCTGCCGTCCCTGTGGGAAGGCTTCGGCCTCCCCGTCCTCGAGGCCATGGCCTGTGGCTGCGTGCCCGTGGTCACGCCCCGCGCCTCGCTGCCCGAGGTCGCCGGCGACGCCGCACTCTACGTCCCGGCCGAGGCGCCGCCGGAGCGCTGGGCGGAGGCGGTCCGTTCGCTCCTGGCGGATCCCGCTCTCCGGGCGCGGCTGGCGGCGCGGGGCCTCGAGCGCGCCTCCCGCCGCAGCTGGCGGGACACCGCCGCACGCCTGGCCGCCATCTACCGGGAGGCCGCCGGCTCGCGCTGAGCCGCCAGCCACAGCCCGGCGATGCCGAGGAGCGCCAGGATGCTGATCGCGGCCCCGGCATCGAGGCCGGGCGGCCGGTAGCGCCCGGAGAGCCGGTGCCCGCCCGGATCGACCTCGAAAACCTGCAGGATCCCCGGCCCCCGTCCCGGCCGGACCGGGCGGCCGTCGAGGAACCAGCGCCAGCCGCGGACCGGGGTCTCCGGGACCACGAGCCAGGATCGTCCCGCCGCGTTCAACCGCACCTCGACGCGTTCCGGGCGCGGGCGCGCCACGGCGACCGTCCCTGGCGCCAGGGCCGTGGCGTCCGCCTCCGGGGGCCGTCGCCAGAGGGAGGCGAGGGGCAGCGCGCGCCGGTTCTCGTAAAGCCACAGCCCCTTCTTCTCCGCCACCGGGTCGAGCCCGGGCAGGACGAACCGGCGCCCGAGAACGGCCCAGCGAGCCCCCGCCGCGTCGAGCCACCAACGGCCCGCCGGCCCGACGTCGGCCCGCTTCAAGTGCGCCGCCAGCGCCCGGTCGGCCAGGGGAGCGTCCGTGCGCACCAGGCTGACGCCCTGGACCAGGTTGGCGTACCCCGTGGGCCACAGGCCCAGCCCGTGCGCGGGCCGCGTCAGCCACCACACCGACCCCGGTGGCGGCGGCGGCGTGTACAGCCGCCCCGCGCCCGCGGCGCCCGCCCCTCCCGCGCGCCGCCGCGCGCGCGGCCGGACGTCCACCCCCCCCCCCCCCGCGCCGCCCCCCGCCCACCCACCCACGCCCGCAGACGCC